>JAPLGT010000029.1:0-25167 GCA_026390035.1 Chloroflexota bacterium | reverse complement strand
GCTGCACCAATTCAGGAAATTCAACCAAAGGAAACATAGGCCACCTCCAAGATGATGTTCCTATCTTGAATTGTACCGAATTTCCTGCCCCTTGGATCACTCCTTGATTATTCGGTTATAAAGGTGCTGCAAAAGTCGAGTGAGTAACTCGTTTTCCCGTATGGACCATAAGGATGGAAAAATAAATGTGGACCTGGCATTTGACTCCAAGTGTTTTATTATTTTTCCTCTCTGGTTCAATTTCGCTGGTAGTGTCCATTCTCAATTGGCGCCTGCGTCAGCAGCCAGGTTTTGCAAAACTCGCCCTGATCATGTTCCTGGTTTCTCTCTGGACTCTGGCATCCGGGTTGGAACTGACTGTGCAGCAACCTGATGCAAAGTGGCTATTTGTGCTAATAGAAAGCACCCTGGTATGGCTTTTCAATACGCTGATTGTGCCGTTGATTTGCGAGATTTTCCAATATAAGTGGCTTACTCGGCCCAGGCTATTTATTTTATTTTTGATTCCAGCTATTTTTCAATTATTGGAATGGACCAATTCTTTTCACCATCTGATCTGGAACGGATACAGCCTCAGCCCCGACAACCCTGATATTCTAATGGTTCACTATGGTCCCCTGTATAATTTCGAAGCTGTTTATCTTATACTGTTCACCTGCAGCTGTGTTCTTTTATTATTATTTGAAATGCAGCGGTTAAAAGGTTGGAAACGCGTAACTGCCGGTCTGATCGCAGTCAGCATATCTGTTCCTTACTTAACATATTTTGGATATGTACTTCTTCCAGGTGAAATTCTGGGGATCAGTCTGATGCCGATCGGGTATTCTATTTCCGGCATCTCGATCTCCTGGGTTGTTTTTGAAGACCTGCAACGCACCGTCAGGCTCCAAACCAGCCAGTTGGTTGAAAGCATCCAGGAATTGCAGATGGAGATCAGCAACCGCAAACTTCTGGAGCAGGATCTACTGAGTTTCCAGGAATCTCTCGCCCAGCAGCTATCTGACCAGACCCGCAAGCTAGCCAGCCTGTATGAAATGATCTTGTTAAGCGGAAAATCGCTGCCTCTCCAAACCGTGTTGGAACAATCACTGGCAAGGATCAGAAGTACCCTGGGCTGCGAGTTGGTATGCTATTACGATTTGGTCCAGGGGCTACCTGTGACGGCCTTTTCCGGCACCGGCTCGATTGACAATACCACCCTGGCGAAAATGCACTTTGAATGGATGGGGCAGAGCACAGATTTAATTGCGCGGGTGCATGGCAGAACTCCGGATGATCTTCCGGAAGAAGTGCGCCAGGCAGGATTTATGGCCTGTGCCGGAAAACGGGTTAGAATTAATCGAGATATGGGTATATTTGCCTGTTTCTGGCAAGACCTTCATCAATTCCGGGTGGATGAGATTTCGTTAATTACTGCGTTTTCTGAAGAGCTAGGCGTGATCTTGGAGAATGCCCTGATGCGCGAATTAACTACGGTGGACGCCACCCAACTCGAACGCCGCCGCCTGGCCCGCGACCTGCACGATTCGGTAGTTCAATCTTTGCACAGCCTGGTTTTCACTGCCAACACCGCCCGCCACGCCGCCATATCCAAACCGGAAAATCTGGAGAGAATCCTGGTCCTTTTATCATCCAGTGCTCAACTTGCACTAAAAGAAATGCGGCTGCTGCTTTTTGAACTGCAACTGGCCCCAGCCGGTCAGATCTTGTTTTTGGACTGCATCCAGATACGTCTGGATGCAGTCGAACGGCGCGCAAATATAGATGTAGAGTTGAGCGTGGAAACCGGGACTTCATGGCCGCAGTCCTGGGAAAAAGATTTATATGCCATCAGTATGGAAGCCCTGAATAATTCTTTAAAACATGCCCAGGCCACACGGGTCGAGGTGTGTATCGCCAGTAACGACCATAAATTTGAGCTGAAGATTATGGACAATGGCCTGGGGTTCGACATGGGGACTGTTCGCCGCGGCGGCATGGGTTTATCCACCATGGCTGAGCGCGCCGAACGCCTGGGTGGCCGTCTGGAAATTAATTCTGCACCCGGCGCAGGCACGCTGGTTACCGTGGTTATTGCGCAGCCAGATGGAACTCGTCCAGAGGGGATCGAAACCACATGAAACCATTCCGCGTTTTGATTGTTGATGACCATCCCATGTTTCGAGAAGCGCTGCAGATCGCGCTCTCCATGCAAAGTGATTTCGTGGTGGTGGGGCAGGCCGAAGATGGCGAACAGGCTATTTCAACTGCCCTGAATCTGCGCCCGGATGTGATCGTGATGGATATCAATCTGCCAGTCAAGAGCGGTATCGAAGCGATCAGCGAGATTCTGCACACGAACCCCGCGGCTCGCATCATGGCAATCACCAGCTCAATCGGTAATGACCAGGTACTTGCTGCAGTTAAAGCCGGCGCAGCGGGTTACATTCTAAAAGATGCATCCAGCGATGAGTTCATGGCGGGTCTAAGGATAGTAGCATCTGGAAGGCAGTATCTGCCCCATGATGTAGCGCTCAAACTGATGAGCGGATTGCGCCAGCAAAATATGCGCGAAACCCATCCCATGCTGACGGATAGGGAACAGGAAGTCCTGGTTTTGGTTGGAAAAGGTTTTTCCAATGAGTGGATTGCCAAAGAATTAAGCCTGAGTGTTTCGACCGTGCGTGTGCATGTTTTCAATATCTTAAAAAAATTACAGCTCGAAAACCGCAACCAGGCAATTGTGTACGCTTCACAACATAATAAATAACATCAATACTGATTACCAAAATCACTGTTAAAAGCAGCAGCGCAAGGTTTTTTTGAGGGGCAAATTCAATCCAATTTGACCATACATCCATGTCATATAGCGCCAGCCGCCGCGCATTTAGAAAATAATAAACTCCCAGTTTAGAGAAAACTAAACTGGGAGTTTATTATTTTGGCTCGAAATCTAAACTCTAGGACGATGTTCGAATTTGGAAAAATGCTGATAATGAGACCGTGTATACATCATTATCAGCATCAATTTTACTTGCCGCCCCGGAGGGAATCACCAGCCGATCCATGATCAGCCTGCTGGGCACCATTGTCAGCATCGGGAAGGTTCGTTATGTCACCGATTTGCCCACCGCAATGGAAAGCCTGGGCCAGGAACCAACCCAGATCCTACTTTTGGATGATGACCTGTTGGTCACAGACCGTCAGGATGAAATTGCGGAGTTACGCATATTTATACGACAATGCGCAGCCATCCAGCCCGACCTGGCGATTTATGTCATGCTAAGCAATCATCAGCGGAAACATGCGGTTCAGGAGTTGGGGGCGATGCCCATGCTTAAAGGCATGTTGAATGATGATCTGCGCCGCCTGCCAGAACACGCTCGTACTGTCAAACCGCAACCAGCGACGGGCACAAGCGAAAATAAACCCGGACCATGGACAAAATATTTCCCGACTTGAATGCAGCCTGGAATCCGGCTTGAACGGCATCAGCCGGCAGAGTCAACTTGCCGGTATCAGAGTTTGTTCATGTTTTTGGAAATATGGTTGAAAAAAATTCAACCGGGAAACCAAATTGGGGAAGATTATGTCGAAGCATAAGCTAGCCAGACGCATCTCAAATGTAATGATCAGTCTGGTGTTGGCTGTCAGCCTGCTGCCTGGATATTTTGTCAGTGCTGCCGGCCAGACAACCTGGTATGTCCAATCCAACGGCAGCGATGCTAATTGTGATGGCAAACTGAACCGGGCTGCCGCGAATGGCGTCAGCGTCTGCGCCTTTCAAAGCATCAGACATGCCGTCGACTCGGCATCTTCTGGTGATACGATCAAAATCATTCCTATTTCGTACCAGGAAGTTGTCACCATCAGCAGCAGCATCACAATTAACAAGGCCTTGCATATCGCCATTCAATCCGGGCTGGTGCTGCGCGCCGGTGCCGCACTGGCAGCGCCCATGTTTTCGATTAGCGGCAGCGGGGTGCGGATTAGTGGTGAAAGAACCGGGTGGGATGCTTACTCAATCATCAACAATCCCTACAACCAGGCGGCGCATGCCATTGTAGTCGGCAGCGGGGTTAACAGCCTGATCATCGACAATTTGTATTTTCTGGGCAGTTACAGCACGCCAGGCTCGGCCATTTACTTTGCCGGAGGCAGCCCTGTCAATAATCTGCAAATTGTCAACAACATTTTTGCAGAGTACATCAACATCCCGGTGATTAATTTCTACGACAATCCAACCGGCGTGGTCGATATACAGGGAAATTCCTTTGCCTGGAATGGCCAACCGATCATCAAATTCTCCAACCTGGCTGCCATCAATCAAATCAGCACCAATTTAGAATACAACAACTGGGGCTGGGATCCGTTTTTGATGGGGATCGGCGCCACAGGTGTTCTAGAAGTTGGCGGGCAAGCTTACAGTGATTGGCGGGACCGCGCAGATATCGAAGCCATGCTGGCACCCTGGACTTACGCCAACCTGGAAATAGCCGAACTGAATGCGGACACCGTGATCAGCGGCCGGGATTTTGATTTCAAAGTCCGGATCAAGGGCAACAACCTGACCGGGGTCAGTTTCATCCTGAGTTATCCCAAGGATAAGCTTGAATACAAGAACGTTTCCGTCAATGCGCTGTTCAGCGACACAACTGCGAACCTGACGAATGCCTATAAAAATAACATCACATTCACAAATGACAGCAGCCAGACCTACCTGCACTTCCACGCGCTGACCCCGCTTACGAACGGAACCAGGGCCAGCAGCCTGAACGATGCGCTCATGTCCTGGACGGATCTGGCCACCTTTACCTTCACAGCCATGGGGGATGTCAATGCAGATGCCAGTATTACGCTGGACGGCACACCCTATCATTCCAACTTCAGCATGTCGCCAGGCAGCGGGCCATCCAACATCATTTATGGCAACCTCGTCCAGACGCCACTGGATATCTCGGTCAAAGCACCTTACACCGATGTGACCGGCAGCCTCTCGATGCAGGGCCGCATCGACCGCAGCGGTGCAAACGTGACTCTGACGACTGGCTCGACGAGTGTCTCCGCTGATTCGATTGACAAAATGACCACCAACGTGACGCTCGCATCCCTGCCTTTCTTGAATGACTACCAGGTGACGATTTCAAAATTTGGTTACCTGGCGATCACCGCAGGTTCGGACAAGAGCTTTGATGTCACCTTGACATCCACCACACTTGCCCCACTTGAACTGAAAGGCGGCGATGCCAATGGTGACAACATCATCACCGTTAACGATGCCAACCTGATCGGCGCAGATTATGCAAAAACAGAGGCAAGCATCACCCAAGAATCAAAAACACATTTCACCGATATCAACTCCTCGGGCCGGGTGGATGTCTTTGACCTGGCCCTGATGGGCGGGAACTACGACACAAGTTCGGCAAGCGCCTATGCCAGCTGGAGCCCGTGAAATCAACAACAGTAATTACAGGTCGTGAAGCCTGTGCAGTAGTCAATTCGAATACAAAAAAGAAATAAAAATCAAAAAGGAGAATAACATGTCCGTCAAAAAAAGTTTTCAAGTCCTTCTAAGCAGCCTGGTGATCCTGGTGCTGGCTTTTAGCGCCTTGCCAGCCCAGTCTGCGCATGCCGCCCCAACCCCGTATTATGTGTCAAAGCTCGGTAGTGATATCGACAGCGTGTGCACTGGCAAGTCATCCTTGGCTGCCGCCAGCGCAGTTTCAAAAGCCTGTGCCTTCGCGACCATCGAAAAAGCAGTCGCCACAGCGGCTGCCGATGATACCATCGAAGTTATACCAGTCAGCAGTGGCGATACTTTCACGATAACCGCCACCATTACCCTCAATAAAGCGGTCCACCTGATCATTGATTCTGGAACCGTGATTAAAGCTGGCGGTGCGCTGGCTGCCCCCATGTTCCTGGTGACCGCTGGCGGTGTGCGCATCTCGGGTGCGAAACTGACCTACACTGCCTATCCGACCATCAATAATCCCTTCAACACCAGCACTCATGCGATCAAGGTTAACGCCGGGATCTCGGACCTGGTTATTGACAATTTAAAATTTGACGGCGCAAATGGCGCGGTCGCTGGCACCCCGGGCTCCGCGATTTACTTTGCTTCCGGAACCGCGCAAAGCAATGTGCAGATTGTTGATAATATCTTCAGCGGTTATCCCGGCACCGGCAATCTGGCGATTGTTTTTAACAGCGTCCCGACTGGCGTTTTTGATGTGAACGGAAATTATTTCCAAAACCAGGTCAAACCCGATATTGACATCTTGAGTCTGAGCAGCTATACAGCAACTTTTCCTCAATTCACGTACAACAACTGGTTTGTCAGCCCCGATACGGCATATGAGTTAGTTATTTATAGCTATACTACCCCGATCGTCAGGGTGGCCACAGCCTGGTCATCAACGGAATCTAACATTGCTAAGCAGTCATTGGTCACCGAAAACTCCACCCACGCAGAAATAAAAATAGTTCCGCCAGAAATTACCACTGTGATCAGCGGTAATAACATATCCTTCGATGTAATGGCCAGGGGAGAAGGCTTGACCGGTCTCCAATTTTCAATGCAGTATCCATCTACGAAACTCATCTACATGAGTGCAGATTTCACCGACAGCGCTTTTTCGCAATATACAGGTGCTGGAACTGACCACGCCAATATCGATACTACTGTTTCAAACATCATCACATTCCATGGTCTGACCAAGCCCCTTGTTGTAGAGGGTAGCCTGACCAGCCCGGCCGTGCTTACCTGGGACGATAGATGGGTCAAAGTAGCGACCTTTACTTTCAAGGGCGACGGCGAAACTGACTCGGATGCCAGCATTTCCTTGGTCACCAGCCCCTACAACGCCCTGTTTGCCATGGCGCCAAGCAACGGCCCATCCAACAACATCTACGGGATTGTAGATTCGACCTCGCTGGATATCAGCGTGAAGGCCCCCACCACCACTGTGACCGGCACGGTCTCGATGCAAGGCCGTATCGCTCGCGATGGCGCCATTGTAGCCCTCAGCATTGTTGGGAAGGATACCGTTCAAGCGACCTCCATTGATCAGATGGTCGATAACGTCTCTCTCTCTCCGGTACCTTATTCAACGGGTTATCTGGTCACAATCACCAAGCTTGGTTACCTGGATGTTAATAGTGACCTGGAAAAACACTTTGATGTTTCTTTGAATAGCAAAATCATCCGAACGATCGAGTTAAAAGGTGGTGATGCGGATGGAAATGATATGGTCAACGTCAACGATGCCAACCTGATCGGTACTGATTATGGCCTCCCGGGACATTCGGACTCGGATAATTTCTCAGATATCAACTCATCCGGCGCGGTCGATATTTATGACCTGGCCCTGATGGGTGGCAACTACGATACTGATTCCGTGGATGCCTACGGCCAAGGCAACAACGGATGGCTGCCTAGCCCTGTGAATAACCAATAATAATTCATAAGCACGCCCCCACTTGAGATGGCTATTGATGATCCTTTTCATCCGGCAAAACCGGAAGGTGTAAGATGAACAATCATAAAAAAAACCAAAAATTCCTTTGCTTCTCCCTGCTGCTGGCGCTGGCATTCAGCCTGCTGCCGCTGCAGATCGCGGGCGCGATTGGCCCAACCACCTGGTACGTACGCAATGACGGCAGCGATACAGCCCTTTGCACTGGCAAAAATAATGCTTCGCTAGCCACAGCAACCGCCGCCGCAACCACAAATTGTGCTTTTGCCACCATCAGCAAAACGGTCAGTTCTGCCGCAGCTGGTGACACAGTCAGAGTTGTTCCGGTCAACGCCGATGATAGTTTCTATATTACATCCACCATCCTGCTAAATAAGGCCATACACCTGGTAGTCCAATCCGGCGCGACTATCAGACCCGGTGGCAGCCTGGCTGCGCCCTTATTCCAGGTAAGCGCCAATAATGTGCGGATTTCCGGCGAAAAAGGGGCTTACGCAGTTTATCCGCGCTTCTATACGTATACCGGCGCCACTGTTCACGCTATCCTGGTCAACCCCGGGGTGGACAGCCTGATCGTTGATAATATCAAATTTGATGGGATGCAAACAGTCAGCTCAAATCCATCCCCAGCGGGTATTTATTTTGCGAATGGGGCTGCGCCCAGCAACCTGCAAATCATTGATAACATGTTCACAAGTTACAAAACCAACCCCGCCATCCGCTTTTACAATGCGCCGACCGGCGTGGTGGATATCCAGGGCAATAGCTTTGCCGGCAACGACTCCCCTGTGATCAAGTTCGCCAATGTGGAAAGTTACGCGGACCTGGTGACGGCCAATCTATCCCTGGCGTACAACAGTTGGGGTAGCAACCCGGATTCCGTTGATTATTACACCGGCCAGCCGGGCGTTGGGATTAAAATCGCTTATTCATCCGGAGAAGATATTTCAGCTCTCAGCACCATCTCCAACCCAATCACCTTCGGCGTAGCCAAGCTAACTTCGGAGCAGAGCAGGCTGATCAGCGGGCAGGATATTCAAATCAAGGCTTTCGTTGAAGGCTTGAAACTAAATGGAGTTAGTTTTATCATCAAATACCCCAAAGACCGCCTGGTGTACAAGAGCATCAGCATGGGCCAGTATTTTGGGCAGACCATTGGCACAGATTATAGTGTCCTCACAGATGGAGATTTGACAGATCTGAAAAAAACCAACATTACATTTACCAGTGACGATACCTACATGTATCTACATTTCCATACCCTGACATCCGGTAATGGTTTCACCACGCTTAACAGCTGGATGAATTATCTTGACCTGGCGACCTTCACTTTCACAGGCAAAGGGGATGCGAACGTAACCGCATCAATCTCACTGGTAAGCGATCCCTACAGCTATGACTTCAGCATGGCGCCGCCCAGCGGGCCATCCAACAAAATCTACGGGACGGTAAATAACACTACCATCGACATCGCCGTCAAGGCGACCACCGTTGACGTGCTGGGTGCAGTTTCGATGCAGGGCCGCATCACACGCAATGGTGTCATTGAGATGTTGGACAGCTACTCCGGCACATCCAGCGATCAGATGGTCAAAAACGTCACCATCACGGGCGTGCCCTATGCCAACAATTACCAGGTGACGATCCTCAAATATGGATACCTGGGGGTCACATCCAGCCTGGATAAACGCTTCAACGTGACCCTCGACTCAAGCGATATCCGCGCCATTGAACTGAAGGGCGGTGACGCAAACGGGGACAACACCATTACGGTCAATGATGCCAACCTGATCGGTACCGATTATGGCCTCACCGGGCATTCGGCCCTGGATAATTTCACCGATATCAACTCATCCGGCAAGGTGGATATTCTTGATCTGGCCCTGATGGGCGGCAACTACGATACTGATTCCGAGGATGCCTACGCCAGCTGGACTCCTTGAGTCTGGCAAACTGATCCATGGCGCCCTGCTGAACAGCAGGGCGCCTCCGGAAATCCAGGCTGTGGTTGGCAAATGATAGCTTCCAAAACCTGCTCCACCGAAAGATGTGCCACATGTCAACCTTTTTTATCAATGACCATAAATTTATAAAAATGATTTACCCTCTTTTGCTGCGTTCCCTTTGCATCCTGGCGCTGCTGCTGGTCTTCATCCCTACCCGCCCAGCCAGCGCATACGGGCCAAAAACCTGGTATGTGCGCCCGATGGGCAGCGATACTGCTGGCACGTGTTCTGGGCTCAGCAACCTGGATGCATCCAACAGCCCGGACTGCGCCAGAGCCAGCATCCCGTCGGCCATCGCCTCTGCCGCTGATGGCGATATTATTTTGGTGACCAACACGCATGTCAGCTACTTCATGGAAATATATGGCGCGATCAACATTAATAAAGCGGTGCACCTGATACTGGGCGAAGAAGTGTTTTTTACACAAAAAAAAGCCAACACGCCCTGCTACATCATCAGCGTCAGCCATGTGCGCATCACCGGTGAAGCCAACAATCCTTTATGCAACACTTCTGCAGGTTCAAAAGCCATTTATGTCAATAATGGGATCACAGATCTGACCATCAGCGGGCTGCGTTTGAGCGGGACGAATGCCGTCTCTGAAGCGGGGATCTACTTCGCCGGTTCCATCCAGAACGTGCAGATCCTGACTAATACGTTTTCTGCTTTCTCTAAAGGAAATGCAGTGTATTTTTCCGAGCTGCCGTCTGGCGTGGTGGATATTGAAGGCAACAGCTTTCCCTCCACAGAGGCCGGCGCAGTTTATCTGCCGGCATCCAACGCAATCGATTTGCGCTACAATACCTGGAGCAGCGCCAGTGGACCAGGCAGCACGGATATCAGCGCCTTACATTCCAGCCTGGGCAGCGCAGCAGCCACGCCGTTCACCTATGCCTATGTCAAAACAACCTTTGATGATGCGCATGAAGAAACTAGCTCGGCGATAAACGGTGATACCGTCATCGCCACCATCTCGGTCGATGCTGTCAACCTCAACGGGGTTGATTTTTACCTCAATTTTCCAGCAAATATCCTTGAATTTCAATCCGCCAGCACTGCTGGCAGCGATTTTGGTTTAGGCTGTACCATAGATTCAAACGTCGCATCAATCAATACGAACGGTAAGATTCACTTCCACGGGCTGGCCAATAATTACGCTGTGCTCACCAAAACAGGCGCCCTGTTATACACCATCACCTTCAAGGCAATTGGAAATTTGCAGAATGGATATATCTATGGCAATGGCAGTTCCGCTGCTTTCAGCATGGCTGCCGGTTACGGCCCGTCTAATGCGGTCATTCCGAACTTTGATTTCAAAGGTATTTTTGTTTATCCTGGTTCCGGAACCATCACCGGCACGGTCTCCATGCAAGGCCGGATAGCTCGCGATGGGGCGACAGTCACGCTGCAAGGCGTTTCCACCAAGAGTGGTCTTTCTGTCGATAAAATGGTGGATAACGTCAATGTGGAAAATGTCATGTTCACCAATGACCAGCTGATCACCATCAGCAAAGCCGGTTACCTGAGCGTGAATACGGGTAATAATAAAAAGGTTAACTTGCGCACCATCCACACATTTCAAGCCATCGAACTGTTCGGCGGCGATGCAAACTATAACGATATTATTGATGTCAATGACGCCAACCTGATCGGCGCGGATTATGGCAAGACCACTCTTGCCGTCATCCAGGGTAGCAGCAATTTCACCGATATCAACTCATCCGGTAAGGTCGATATTCTTGACCTGGCCCTGATGGGCGGTAATTACGACACTACCTCCAGTGTTGCGTACCAAAGCTGGACTCCCTGAGTCTGGCGTAGCGATCCATGGCGCCCTGCTGAACCGGCAGGGCGCCTCCCGCTCGTGATTTCTTATCCCCTATAGATTGCCTTCTGCGATTAAATGCCCGAATCTCGCGCCACAGCCTGGCTCATTCAGAATTCCAAAAGGTTTCAGTGGAAATATAGCATGAATCCAAAATATTCATCGTTCCTGCACACTGCCCTGATCCTGGCGATATTGCTGGCCTTGCTTCCAACCCAGCCCGCCAGGGCTTACGGGCCCAAGGTCTGGTATGTCCGGCCGAATGGCAGCGACGCAGCCGGAGTTTGCTCTGGTTTGAGCAACCAGGATGCCGGCAGCCATCCCAATTGTGCCCGGGCTTCGCTGGAAAACGCCCTGGCGCTGGCGGCAAACGGGGATATTATCAATGTCAACAACAGCTCCAATGCGTATGCCAAAAGCATTTATGGCGCCATTACGATCAACAAGGCGGTGCAGATCATCCTGGCTGCAGAATTCAGCCTGACCCAGACAAAAACCCGCTCGCCCTGTTTTATCATTTCTGCCAGCCATGTGCGCATCATCAGCGAGACAAATCATGCCAGCTGTGTGAGCGGAGCGCATGCGGAAGCGATCGTGGTGCAGAGTGGGATCAGTGATCTGACCATCAGCGGGCTTCAATTGAACGGAGATGATTCAGCAGATACAGGTATTCTCTTTTCTGGCGCGATCAATAATTTGCAGATCGTGAACAACGCCTTCAGAGGATTTTCCAATGAGCATGATCTAACCTTTACGGTTGTGCCCAGCGGGGTGGTTGATATCCAGGGAAACGGCTTTGAATCCACCGAAAACGGTGCCGTCTACCTGCCCAGCAGCAATTCGATTGATTTGCGCAATAATTCCTGGGGCAGCAGCTCCGGACCGGGCCAGGATGATATCTCCGCCATGCATTCGAGCCTGGGCTCTGCGGCGTATTCACCCTACACCTATGCCAATTTGTATTTGCGCTTCGATGCCGATCACAACCAGACTCAGTCCGCGTACAGCGGCGAGACCATCAGCGCGACTGTGCTGACCAGTGCGGTCGGTTTGAGTGGGGTGGATTGTGTGCTTATCTTCCCAACCAATATGCTCAATTACGAATCGGCCAACCTGAGCGGTTCCGCTTTTGGGGCCGAAGCTGGGATTGACTCAGATGCCACGGCAATCAACGCCAGCGGACGGATCAGGTTTCATGGGCTTGCCAACCAGCCTGCCGGAGTAACCAGTAGTGCAGCTCTGCTCTATACCGTCACCTTCACCACCACCGGCAACGACCAGGAAGGCACGCTTGGATTCGATGCCAGTTCAGATGCGTTCAGCATGGCTGCAGGTTACGGGCCATCCAACACGATCAGGGGTAAGCTTTCCAACCGTAATCTGACGGTCTATTCAGATTCCGGCGTTGTCACCGGCACGGTCCTGATGCAGGGACGTCTTTCCCACTCCGGCGCAGCGGTCACCCTGGAAGGGACCAACATAAAAACTGGAATTACATCCAACCGCTTATCCAACAACCTGGCGATCTTCGATGTCAAATTAAATAACCGGCATGTGCTTACCATCCAGATCCCTGGCTACCTGAGTGTACTGTCGGATAATCATAAGGGCATGGATACCAAATCCAAACGAACCATTAAATTCCTGGAAATGCGGGGCGGGGACGCCAACGAAGATAACAATATCAATATCCAGGATGCCAACCTGATCGCTGCCGATTATGGAAGCAGCGGCACGGATGAGTACCAAAATGGAATCCATATTTTTACCGATATCAATGCATCAGGCCGGGTGGATATCCTGGATCTGGCACTGATGGCCGGTAATTACACCGTAAACTCCATCCAGGCGTATGGCATTGAAAATACCGATACCTGGGACCCGGAGGATTAAACCCATTCCTCAAGAAATATCCGGTTGTCGGTTAAAATTATCTGGCTGGTCTGCACGATTGGGAAATCCAAAATCATTAACCGGCCAACGGGTTGGCATGCGTTTTCCGAAATTTATCCTGATTGTTATTCTGATTTTTATCAGCCTGCCAGCCTTGCCAGTGCAGGCTCAGGATATTCCGAGTGTTGGACTTGACCCTCCCTACACCCTGTTGAACTGCACCTGCGACGAATATTACAAGATCATGGTTTACAATGCATCCAGCCTGTATGCGTTTGACATCTCGATTAAATTTGATCCGAGTTCGGTCCAGGTGGTTGATATGGACCCCAAAACCCCGGGAGTGCAGATCCGCCAGGGTGACTTCCTGGAAAACGGTTACGTTATGCTCAACAGAGTTGATAATGTGGCCGGCACCATCCGTTACGCTGCCACCCAGGTGAGACCCCAGCTGCCCAAAAACGGCTCAGGTCCGCTGCTTGATATCGTTTTTTCGGCTCTAAAAGTGGGTATATCATCTGTGATAATTGAGGATCCGCAATTGTCCGTTACCGGTGGCACCCTGGATCCAACCCTGCCAGTAGACGGCACCCTGGATGTTAGAGCGCTGGTCCCCGGGCAAAAATGTCCGCCCACCCCGACGCCCATTCTGCCCGCCACGAAAACAGCCTTGCCGGGCAGAACCCCTGCGCCAGCCAAAACCCGGCAGGCCACCATTACGCCCATACCAGCCACCATTACGAAATTCAAAATCCCGACCCGGCAGAAATCAGCCACTAGCCGCCCAACCAGCAGCCGGACCCCGCAAAAAATAGAACCGGCCACATCCACTGCCACGCCCACCCCGGTCTGCGCAGCTTGCGCCTGCACCCCGGCTGCCAGCGCTGGATTTGACCCAGGCGCCATGATCAAAAAATTTGTTTCAGGACCGCAAGTTTACCTGCTGGTTTGCCCGGCTGATATTCTGTTTGTTACCATCATTATTCTGATCTATGTACTACGCCGGGAAGAACCAGAAGATCCCCAAGACGAAATCGATTACCAGATATAGGAGACACAATGAAAAATCTTCGCATGCCCACCCTTTTGCTTTGCCTGCTGCTCGCCCTGCTACCCATGACGATTGCCCGGGCCCAGACCAACCAGGTAACGGTTGGTTTTGAACCTCCGACTATGACGATCGGGACGGGAGCAATCAACGAGATTGCAGTTAGTATTCAAGACGTTCAGGATCTATATGCATTTGATCTGACAATCCAGTTTGACCCGGCTTTTCTGGAGGTTGAAGATGCTGACGGGGTCATTAACGGCATCCAGGTTAACCAGGGGAATTTCCTGGAGGGTGGCATGGTGATTACCAATGCAGTCGATAACCAGGCGGGTACCATTCGCTTTGCCACCACGCAGCTTAATCCAAGCCCAGCCCGCAGCGGCAGCGGCATCTTGTTGGTGATTCGCCTGATAGGCAAGGCGCAGGGAACCACGGCGCTCTCGCTGGCAGACGTCCAGTTAGCCACCCGGGATGGCAACCAGATTTTAGCCAGCAGCAGCAAAGCCACCATCACCATTTCTGATGTTGCGCCCAGCGGGCCCACACCCACGCCATTTGCTGTGATCCAGCCCAAGATGCAGTTTACCGAAGGCACGATGGTTGCAAACCAGGTGACCGCCGTTCCGGAAGGCACGGAAGCGGCAGCTGGAACGGCCTCCCAGGGAAACCTGCGCAACGGCACGGCAACCCTGGCGCCCACCTACACCCCTACCGTAGTCTCTAAGCGTGTATCTGAAACCCCGGTTGCAGGCACTGGTCAGAACCCGGATTGGTTCTCAAACAATTGGGGCATGCTTTGCATTGTCTCAACCATCATTGAGCTGTTGATTGCCATCCTGGTCGTAGTCTGGCTGCGCAACAAGAAGAGCACGAAAAGCAGAAAATAAAGCGATTTTCAGACAGCATGGTCCGGAATAGCCCTGCAGGGCTATTCCGGACCTCGAAAAGTTTGGTTTCAGCCGGCAGGGTGGCGATGAACAATACTGCTTTGGCGCTTTGCTTCGAACATTTATTATTTGGCAGCAGAGTCAATCGCCAGGTGACGCGGCAGAATTGGTAAGGGTGGAATGCCCAAACTACAAAAATTTCTCGCCGCGATTTTTGTCTTTGTCCGGGCTGGCGCTCGGAGGCATGGTACTGGCATCCTGTGCGCCAACCACACCTCAGGTAGTTGAGCCCACGGCAGAACCTGCTGTAACAAGTGTAGATGAGGCTCTTACACGCTTGAAAGAAGGCAACCAGCGCTATATCGCCAACAAAACTGTTGATCCCAACCAAACCGAGAAACGAAGAGTGGATTTAGCAAAAGGTCAACATCCATTTGCGACTATATTGGGATGTGTTGATTCACGCGTACCACCAGAGCTTATCTTCGATCGAGGTCTGGGTGACTTGTTTGTGATCCGCACGGCCGGACAGGTTCTCGACAAGGCGGTTGTCAGTAAGCAAACCCCAAGCATGCTTGGCCCTTATCCCTGATTCAGATTATGTTAGCCCGTTGTTGTAGCTTTTTCAAGATTCAATGAGTAATTTTTGGCACGGATTGTGCGATATTTTAGCAGGTTGGTGCTGATCCGTTTCAATAAACAACAACAGACAACCGATCACGAAAATCGCCTATGATCGATTGTCTGTTGTTGAAAAACAGCTCAGCGCAGGTCACATCTGCGCCCGCCTTGTAGCACTAATGCATGTGACTGGCAGTTCCAAAAGCATGCTCATAAACCAGCATAAAATAATACTGCCAGTCAAAACCAGCTTCATAAGCAAGCGCCTGCCCCATGCGGGCAGAACCAGCCTGTTTCAAGTTGACATCCAAAAACTTGAGCATTTGCGCCCAGGCTTCTCCCTGGGCTCCACCGGCATGGATGCCGGGCATGTCTTGAACAAAAGCATGCGGCTGACCCGGATAAACGGTTATTTCGTGCCGGATGCCCGCCTGTGTCAGCGCATCATCAAAAGCCCCAACACTTTCCAGCGAAATCGATTGATCAGCCCCACCAAAGATGCCCAGAAGCGGCCCAGGCAGGTTTTTTAGAACAGCCGGATCTGTCACCGGCGAACCGTAGAAAACCACGCTGGCAGCCAGGCGGTTATTGTGCAGGCTGTACAGCAAAGAAGTCCGTCCACCATAACAGAAACCAACAATGGCAATGCGGGCTTTATCGACTTCCGGCTGAGCTTCCAACCATGCATACACCGAATCCAGATCCGCGTTTACCTGTTCCGGCTTATTAGTGATCACCTGGTAAATCGCCCGGGGGATCCAACCGGTAGTGGAACCTCGAAAAGTATCTGGTGCCAGCACCAGGTAACCTTGCGCAGCCAGCCCATCAGCTTTGCCAACAATACTCTCATTCAAACCAAAGAACTCGTGGATCATGATCACAACCGGAAATGGTCCGGCACCCTGCGGTTTGGCCAGATAAGCTCTGACCAACGGCCCAGCGTTAACGCCCGGGATGCTGGTATTGGTAACTTTGGCAATGCGCTCAGCGCCAACAGCATAATCCACAGCCACAGAGCCAACCAGAAAGACCACCAGAACAACCAGCGTAATCAGGAAACCCCAAATAATACGTTTAACAATTTTCATGCCTGCTCCTTTGCGAAGATGTAAGTTTTATTTTAGACTAAGTCGCTCTCATTTACTATCGAAGTAACAGCGGTGAACAGATCCGCTCAAAATCGATAAATCAGACCCGCGCTGCCTCAAGAATATTCGGGGCAGCGCGGGTCTGATTCGTGGAACAGGAAGGTGGTCAATCACCCGGGTTATTGCTTTTGTGGCATTTGGTACATGTTGCCGTCATCAGGTTAACTGTATGGCAAGAGCGGCAGCCACCACCGCCATGATTGACGCCTCTGCCAGCATCGCCACCACCCTTGGGTTCTGGATGCGAAAGATTAAATATGGCTGGCGCCCAGCTGGATGTATTATGACAGTTTGAGCAAGCCTGGCCCGCAAACACCCCGGCATGGAAAGCCGGGTCAGCATGGCAGCTGGAACAAACCTGGGAAGTACCTTTGAAGACATTGTTGATGTGACAACTCTGGCATGCCACGCTGGCATGTCTGCCAGTTAGCTTGAAAGCCGAGAGGTTATGGTCAAAAGTAGCCCCAGCCCAGGTTTGGGTCGAATGGCAGCTGCTGCAGATCTGGCCAAAGGCACCATTGTGATTGTCCTGATGGCAGGATACACAACTAGAAGGGGTGCCCTTGAAAACATTGTTGACATGGCAGCGTGCACAGGCAGCACTGGCATGCGCACCGGTCAGCTTGAACACCGAAATGTTATGGTCAAACGAGGCCGGTCTCCAGGCCGAAGTGGAATGGCAGCTGACGCAGTTCTGACCAAAAGCGCCATTATGATTGTCCTGATGGCAGGATACACAGCTTGAAGGAGTGCCCTTAAAGATATTGTTGACATGGCACCTGGTACAGGCAGCGCTGGCATGCGCGCCGGTCAGCTTGAAGACCGAAATGTTATGGTCAAACGAGGCCGGTTTCCAGGCCGAAGTAGAATGGCAGGTGGCGCAGTTCTGACCAAAAGCGCCAGCATGATTGTCGCGATGACAGGCTGTGCAATTGGACGGGGTGCCCTTAAAGACGTTGTTGACATGGCACTTCGCGCAGGTTGCGCTGGTGTGCGCGCCGGTCAGCTTGAAGGCCGAAATGTTATGGTCAAACGAGGCCGGTTTCCAGGCCGAGGTGGAATGACAGGTGGCACAGTTCTGGCCAAAGGCCCCATTATGGTTATCCTTATGGCAGGCTGTGCAATTGGAAGGGGTGCCCTTAAAGACGTTGTTAACATGGCACCTCGCGCAGGTTGCGCTGGCGTGCGCACCGGTCAGCTTGAAGGTTGAAATGTTATGGTCAAACGAGGCCGGTTTCCAGGCCGAGGTGGAATGACAGCTGACACAGTTCTGGCCCAAAGAACCATTATGGCGATCATCGCTTTGGTGACAGGCAAAACAATTCGACGGAGTGCCCTTAAAGGTATTGTTGACATGACACCTCGCGCAGGTTGCGCTGATATGCGCGCCAGTCAGTTTGAAAAAGGAGAGATTGTGATCAAAAGTCGCCGGCTTCCAGGCCGAGGTGGAATGGCAGGTGGCACAATTCTGGCCCAAAGAGCCATTGTGGCGATCATCACTTTGATGACAGGCAAAACAATTCGATGGAGTGCCTTTATAGATGTTATTTACATGGCAGCGTGCGCAGGTCGCACTGACATGCGCGCCAGTCAGCTTGAAAGTCGAGAGATTGTGGTCGAAAGCAGCCGGCTTCCAGGCGGTGGTGGCATGGCAGACACCGCAATTCTGACCAAACTGTCCGTTGTGGTGATCAACGTTTTGGTGACAGGCGTAACAAGTGGATGGAGTGCCCTTAAAGACATTATTGACATGGCAACGCGCACAGGCTGCGCTGATATGTGCACCGGTCAGTTTGAAGAAAGAGATGTTGTGATCAAATGTGGCCGGCTTCCAGGCCTGGCTGGAATGGCAAGTGGCACAGTTCTGGCCCAAAGAGCCATTATGGCGGTCATCTTTTTGATGGCAGGCAAAACAATCCGACGGAGTACCCTTGAAGACATTGTTGACATGGCACTTTTCGCAGATCACGCTGAGATGCGCGCCGACCAACTTAAAGGTTGCCAGGTTGTGATCAAATGCCGCCGGTTTCCAGGCCGAGGTGGAATGGCAAACACCGCAGTTTTGACCCAAAGATCCATTATGCTGGTCATTCTTTTGGTGGCATGCAAAACAATTCGACGGGGTACCTTTAAAGACATTGTTGATATGGCATTTTTCGCACAGTACTGTAGTGTGCGAGCCGCTTAATTTAAAGGCTGCCAGGTTGTGATCAAATGCGGCGGGTTTCCAGGCTTCGGATGAATGGCAAACACCACAGTTCTGCCCAAATGAGCCATTGTGATGATCATCCTTTTGATGGCAGGCAAAACAATTGGACGGGGTGCCTTTAAAGATATTATTGACATGGCACTGTTCGCACAGGACAGTACCATGCGCTCCGCTCAGCTTAAAAGCTGCCAGGGAATGATCAAATGTGGCTGGTTTCCAGGCTTCAGATGAATGGCACGCGTCGCACGCTTGCCTGAAGCTGCCATTATGATGGTCATCTTTTTGATGGCAGGCAAAACAATTCGATGGCGTGCCTTTGAAGACCTGATTGACGTGACAATTTTCGCACACAACAATGGCATGCGCTCCGCTCAGTTTGAAAGCTGCCAGGTTATGGTCAAAAGTGGCTGGCTTCCAACCGGAAGTTTGGTGGCATGCAGCACAGTTCTGGCCCATTGACCCGTTATGATGGTCATCCTGTTGATGGCAGGCAAAACAATCTGAGGCTGTACCCTTATAAACATTATCGATATGGCACTTCTCGCACACCAGGCCGGTGTGCGCGCCAGTCAACTTAAAATCTGCCAGGTTGTGGTCAAAAGCAGCTGGTTTCCAACCAGTGGGTTGGTGGCAGGCAGCGCAGTCCTTGCCAAATTTTCCCAGGTGAATATCATCCTTGAGATGGCACAAACCACATTCAGTGTATTGGGATTTAAAATCAGCAGCTGTCTTCTCGTTGAAGTGACACTTCTCGCAAATAAGCCCCTTGTGTTTGCCTTCCAGCTTGAACAGAGCCCGGCTGTGGTTAAAATCCTTGTTGATGGTCTCCAAACCATCATGACACCCAACACAATCGGTGCCATAGTCAAGGCTGTGCGATTCTAAAAACACATTGTCCACTTGCTGGTGACACGTAATGCAAGTTACTGGGTCAAACGAAGTAATGTCAGTCGCATGGCAATCCGCACAGACAAAATCCAGGCCATCAGTGCGCTGGCGGTGAGAGTTGAGCGAATAGCCAGTAGCATCGTGAGGAAACTTCCCCACCCGCATATCCGTCAGAGACATGTTTGGACCGCGATGCTCAGTATGACAATCACGGCAGATAAATGGCCGGTCATTCATCAGCTTGCCATGCAGTGAGGCTGGATCGGCCAGCTGGTCGGTAATATCCGTATGGCAGACCTTGCAACGGTCGTCCATCGTATCCGCATCCCAGGGCGCAGTATGGCATTGCGCACAATCGCTGCCGATTTCGGCGTGCGAACTGACACCACCAAAAATATCCCCGGTCCGTGCACTCAAAGCGCCGGCAGTGAACAACTCATTACCATTGAAAAATGCGTAACCAATAATAAAAAGCAGCGTAAAAAGAGTGGCAAAATTGGCAGTGGGCGATAAACAACCAAGTCGATTTTTATTCATCGTCACTCACAAAAACAGGCATATCGAGAACACGGTTAATCTCCACCGCCTGGATTATTGTTATCATGGCATTTGGTACAGGTGGAAGTATTCAGGTTGACCGTGTGGCAATCACGACAAGTTGCATCGCCGTGATTGATACCACTGCCACCTTCTTCAACATTTTGGGGTTCTGGATGAGCCTGGTTAAATTTGGCAGGCGACCAATTAATGGTACTGTGACAGTCTGAACAGGCCTGGCCCCTGAACATGCCTGCATGAAAGGCCGGATCAGCGTGACAGCCAGCACAATCAGCGGGTGTGCCTTTGAAGGTATTATTTTTGTGACATTTTTCGCAGGTCACGCTGATGTGCGCACCAGTCAGCTTGAAGATCGAAAGATTATGGTCAAAACTGGCAGAATCCCAGGTCTCAGTTTTATGGCAGGCGCCGCACTCCTGGCCAAATTTACCCTTATGCTCATCATCTTTTTCGTGACAGGAAAAACATGCAGTTGGTGTGCCCTTATAGACATTGCCGACATGGCAAGCAACGCATTCCGCCTTTACATGTTCCCCATCCAGCTTGAAAGCTGAGAGATTATGATCAAAGCTGGACGGCTTCCAGCCAGCTGCTTTATGACAGACAGCACAACCCGTGCCAAAACTACCTTTATGGGTATCATCTTTAAGATGGCAGGTGCTGCAGTCTGCAGAAACAGACTTGAAATCAGCTTTTGATTGCGCGTCAAGATGACATTTTTCGCAAGAAAGCCCCTGGTGTTTACCTTCTAACTTCAGGGCCGCCTGGCTATGATCAAAATTCTTGCCGATGGTTTCAATTCCATCATGGCACCCGAGACAGTCTGTGCCATAAGCCAGGTTGTGCGCTGCCAGGAAAGCACCGTCAATTTTACTGTGGCAGGTGCTGCATACAGCCGCATCAAAACGAGTGATATCTTCTCCATGACAATCTGAGCAGGTAAAAACCAGGCCATCGCTGCGCTTACTGTGCGAGACCAAGGAAAAACCAGTCGCGTTGTGCGGGAAGGTACCCGAGGTCATATTCGTCAGAGATTCTTGCGGACCGTGGTGATCGCTGTGGCAGCTGCGGCAGGTTAGAGAATTCTTCTTCATCATTACGCCGTGCAAACTGGTTGGATTTGCCAGCTGGGTTGTAATATTTACATGGCAGCTCTTGCAGCGTTCATCCATCGTGGCTGCCTCCCAGGGTGCCGGATGACACCGTGAGCAGTCATTACCAATCGCCGCATGTGAATTTACCCCGCCGATGTTCTCTCCAACCTGAGCATTGAGGCTGCCGGAAGAAAAAAATCCACTGCCGGTAAACATAACAACACCTGCAATAGCCACCAACGTGAGTAAGGTGGCAAGTATGGCAGTTGGAGAAAGACAACCGAGGCGATTATTATTCATGAAGATCCTGCCTTACAGCAATGCTGGGCGTAATTTTTGCGCACTATAACAAATAACAAGCCCTGGGATGGAAAGTCAAACGGAAAGTCAAACAACTATTTCAAAAAAGTCGCGTAATACAAGGCCCCACCAATATGGATAAACGCAGCCGTAAACAATGCCATCCCGATGGGGATATGAACCATGTGCCACAAGGCCATTAGACGACGAGCATTGGCAAGGGCGGCAGCCTGAACCTCACCCAGCGGTGTATCAAGCTCGAGCCCGTCAGACGTACGGGGAATCCGTGTATAGATATAACGCCCAATAAAACCACTGACGACTACCACAATAGTCATCAAAGTTACGACCCCGGCCAGGCCATTGAACTTCCAAGATGTGTGCAGGAAAACCATGAAAGGGCCAACCAGACCGGTGAAAATATGAAATTGGAGCCACTCAGACATTTTACCCCAACGCACTGTGCGCGATCTCTTCCGCAAGCTGTAAAGGGTTTCGGTCATGATCATCAACAAAAAGCCAAGAATACCGAGGGTGTGACCGAACAACTCACCTGCTGCGGGGATTTCTCCGGTTAGATATAAAACGTATCCATAAAACCCAGCAATCAGATATGAAGCAATTACAGCCGCCCAGAGTTCTTTATAACCGCTCAACATGGTTTTTGCTCCTCACTAACAGGTTCAAATTACAAGCACTTCATCAAAAAGCGAAGTGCCTATAATAATAACGATTAATTTCGGCTTGCGTGAACGCCAGCCCAGAAGTGCGCCATAATATCAGCGATCGGCGCGTTTGGCGCGATCAACTGTTCGCGAATGGGTGTGATATTCACTTGATCTCGGATGATGACCTGCAAAGCCGATGAAAGTTTCTGGTCTCCCATCACAATCGCGCCTACAATGGTTTCGTTCCCAACCATCAAGCGCAAGTGATTGACATCAAACCCGCTCTGAGCAACGATAGCATCTGGCATATCGCGCCAGGTTTCACTATCGCCGCGCGCAATCGTAAATGGCTCGCCATCCTGACCCGACCCAACCATGCCTATGATGGTAGTAGTCAACCCAGCCAGGCGCGTTACATTAAACGGAACCGGCTTAAGATAGGCCATGATCCGCCCTGCCATATTCATCCCAGCAACCCGACCCTGTTCCCGCGCTGGCGACCAGAGACTATCGAGCACAGAACGCCCCGAGGCCGGGTCATAAACTTGGGCCACATCACCTGCGGCATATATATCATCGAGATTCGTACGCAAATGTTCATCCACCAATACCCCGCGGTCGCAGTCTATCCCGGCATCCCTGGCGAGCGTCAAGCGCGGTTTCACACCAACTCCGTATGCCAACATATCACAGGCAAACTGCTGACCGCTGGCCAGCCGAAAGCCGGCCACCCGGCCGTTTTTGCCCAAAATATCGGTCAGCTCTGACACGAAATGGATGGTAACTCCATCTTCCTTTAAGCGCTGCTCGACGATTTCTGATTCGATATCATCCAATACGTTGCTCCAATAATGAGCCGTACGGATAAGCAAGTGAACCTTGACTTTACGCGAGGCCAAGCCCTCGGCCAGTTCAAGTGCAGTAATACCACCACCCACAACAACTGCCGTACGCGCGCGTTTAGCCAGCGACACAATCCGGCGCGCATCTTCCAGATGATCAAGTTTGACCACTCCTTCCAGGTTCGCGCCAGGAATATTCAAACGGATGGCACTTGAACCAACCGCCAAAAGCAAACGATCGTAGGAAACCCGCTTGCCATCGCTCAACTCCACCTGACGCAATTGGGGGTGAATACGCACAACAGTTCCGCGCGTGAAATGCGCATCCAAATCCTTAAGATCCTGAGGTTGAAAAGGAAACAGCAACTTTTCATCCACTTCACCTGTCAGATAATAAGCCAACCCTGGGCGCGAATAAAAACCATGCGGGTCATCACCGATAAAAGTAATCAGACTGCTTTTGTCCACGCTGCGAATCGCTTCCGCCGCCCCAATCCCGGCCACGCCCATCCCCACAATGACATAATTGGTCATTTTAGGCCTCTGTGAATAGATTGGTTCGTTCGAAGCGCAGGACTCCACGCGGACAGCGCGCAACACATTCGCCACAAGTTAAACATTGGCTATTTTCAATGGACTTGCCCTGCCAGGCATAACGGCGCACATCAATGCTGATTGGGCAATTATAGGAACATATACCGCACTGCACGCATCGTGAAGCATCGGGCACAACAAATCCAGCCACAAGCGCCTCGCGCCGGCTGGAATCCGGCTGGAAAAAATTTTTAAACATATTACCTCACCTGATTTTATGCATGCCCACGCATATTACGCTGGCTATTTGCCACTTATTAAACATGCTAAAAGCGAACATACACTATAACGGTTTTCTTTTTTTTTCACAATAGCAGAGACATCAGCAAAGCCGGGTATTTCTCACAT
This sequence comes from Chloroflexota bacterium, assembly GCA_026390035.1. GTDB lineage: Bacteria > Chloroflexota > Anaerolineae > Anaerolineales > Villigracilaceae > UBA5195. Next base: position 777 of record JAPLGT010000029.1, on the reverse strand, counting down.
CAGCCCAAAAACACCTATCAAATCTGTCAGGAGACCAGCCACAGATGGCAAATCTGTGGCTGGGAGACTTTCCATTTAAATGAATACCCTGAATAAGCCAGTACGCTGAACTGAAAGGTGTGGTTATCCTGGATTATTGTTACGGTGGCATTTGGTACAGGTGGCTGTCATCAAATTAACGGTATGACAATCACGGCAGGCAGCGCCTCCATGCCTGACACCATTACCGCCATCGCCGCCATCGATTGGTTGCGGATGCGCAAGAGTGAATGTGGCAGGCGACCATTTGATTGTTGTATGGCAGGTCGAACAAACCTGTCCTTTGAACAGCCCCAGGTGGAAAGCCGGGTCTGAGTGGCAGCTCGAACAGATTTGAGGCGTGCCCTTGAAGACATTGTTTATATGACATTTTGCGCACAGCACAGTGGTATGTGTGCCAGTCAGCTTGAAGGCCGCCAGATTATGATCAAACGTGGCTCCGGCCCAGGTCTGGGTGCTATGGCAGGCGGCACAGTCCTGGCCCAATGTTCCTTTATGAGAGTCATTCTGTTGATGGCAGGCAAAACAAGTGGAGGCAGTGCCCTTAAAGACGTTGGTTGTGTGGCATTTTACACACAGCACGTTCACATGCGCGCCGGTCAGCTTAAAGATCGCCAGGTTGTGGTCAAACCTGCCCCCGGCCCAGGTCTGGGTGCTATGGCAGGCTGCACAGTCCTGGCCTAATGTTCCATTATGCGAATCATTGTTCTGGTGGCAGGCAAAGCAGTTGGAGGCGGT
>JAPLGT010000010.1:0-108632 GCA_026390035.1 Chloroflexota bacterium | reverse complement strand
GTGTGTATTATTTGGTGTAGGAGGACAATATGAAAAATTCGAGTTCTCAAAAATGGTTGGATTTCAAATCCATGAGCAATTTCGAGCGATCCACGCTCGTTATTGGCGCAGTGGCATTTTTGTTGGGTATCTGGGGGTTGTATACCCGCTTGTTTGTTGGTGAGCGCGAAGTCGGTTATGGCTCCTACGTGGTCTGGGGTTTGTGGGTCACCATGTACCTGTTTCTGGCAGGCATCGCTACCGGCTCGTACATGCTGGCTACTTTTGAATACTTGTTCAATATCCCACTGTTCAAAGGCGTAGGCAAATCCGCCCTGTGGGCGGGGCTGGTCACCATGCCTGGCGCTCTGGCCAGTATCGGCATGGATTTGGGACATATGGAACGGATCTTCAAAGTTTATCTCCAGCCGAATTTCTCCTCTCTGCTGGCGCAGATGGTCTGGGGCTACACCTTGTTCCTGATTGTCGTAGCTATATCACTCTGGCTTGCCTTCAGCCACAAAGAAGGAACACCAGCGAGTCCACTGTTCAAAGCCATACTCTGGATTGGCCTGGTGATGGCAGTTTTCTTGAGCGGCGGCGTTGGCGCGCTGCTGGGTGTAAACGCCAGCCGGCCATACTGGAGCATTGGTTTGCTCTCGGTCCAATTCCCCATCTATGCCTTCGCATCTGGTGTTTCAATCATGATGATCGTGGTGGGCTGGCTCCTGAATTTCAAGGATAGCAAACAACGCGAAAATCTTTTGTACTGGTTGGGCTGGGTGGCAATTGGGCTCTCGCTTGCCAAGGTTTACATCCTGTGGGCTTATCTCTCGCAGGGTTGGTACAGCAATCTGCCCGGGGTAATTGAACCCATCCGCCAGATCATGTTTGGGCCATATTGGTCGTACTTCTGGATTCTTCAGATCGGCATCGGCACGCTTATTCCGCTCATGATCCACCTTACCCCAAGACTTGCACACAATAATTTGTGGGCCGGCCTGACCGGGCTGATGGTACTGACCGGTTTTGCTGTTGCGCGTGCCAATATCGTCTTCCCCGCCATGACCGTTGAAGCGTTGGATGGACTTCCTAAAGCCTTCTACGGCCCGCATTTGAATATCACTTATTACCCGACCATGCTGGAATGGTCTGTAACCCTGGGCGTGGTGGGCAGTGTGACTCTGGTCTTTTTGCTCGGTGCGCGCTTGCTATCCATCTTCAATAAGCCTGTTTCGGAGGTAAAGTAATGAACACCCAACAACCCAACGACTGTGAAATCTCGCGCCGCGATTTCCTAAAATTTGCCGGCATAGGCGGAGCAGCTCTGGCTTTCCTCGGGAACCTGCCCAATGTGCAAAAAGCCTTTGCTCAGAATCAGGATGGTTCAGCCTATAAATTGACCGATCCTGCCATGCAGGTTTATTCTGTCTGCCAGCAGTGCAACACACAGTGCGGCATCAAAGTAAAAATCGTCGATGGCGTGGCTGTCAAGATCGAGGGCAATCCCTACTCGCCTTGGAACCTGGTCCCGCATATGAAGTATGACACCCCCCTGGCTGAGATGGGTGCGGTGGATGCCCCGCTTTGCCCCAAAGGGCAGGCTGGCTTGCAGTCCGCCTACGATCCTTTCCGCATTACCCAGGTGCTCAAACGCGCTGGCAAACGCGGTGAAAACAAATGGGTCACTGTGCCTTTCGACCAGGCAATTACCGAAATCGTTGAAGGTGGCAAGATTTTCGCCGATGTGTCCGGTGAAGGCAACCGCGAAGTGGAAGGCCTGCGGGCACTGCGTGCCTTAACCGATATCAAGGTGATGAAGGGTATGAACACCGCCATCGGAGCAATTCGCTCGGAGAAGGATGTCGAAAAGAAAAAAGGCCTGGTCGAGAAATTCAAGACTGACTTTGCTGCTGATCTCGACAAAATGATCGACCCTGAGCATCCCGATTTTGGCCCCAAAAACAACCAGATCCTGTATTTCTGGGGACGCAAAAAGGGTGGTCGTTCGGATATTGCCCATCGTTTGTTCGGCTCCGGACTCGGTACAACCAACCGTCACGGTCATACCACGGTGTGCCAGGGTTCACTGTACTTCTCCGGCAAGTCGATGGGCGACCAGTGGGATGCAGCCACCGCCAAGTTCACTGGCGGCGCAAAGGCCTACTGGCAGGGTGACACGGCCAGCGCGGACTTTGTCCTGTTCGTCGGTGCTTCACCATTTGAAGCAAATTATGGCCCCACCAATCGCGTGCCACGTATCACCGAGCGCTTTGCCAGTGGCGAGATGAAATTTGCCGTGATCGACCCGCGTCTTTCCAAGATTGCCGGCAAGGCCTGGAAGTGGCTGCCGAACAAACCAGGTTCGGAAGGCGCGATTGCGCTTGGCATGATCCAATGGGTGATCGCCAACGAACGCTTCGATGCCAAATACCTGGCGCTGGCAAACAAAGCGGCCTCCACCAAGGCCAAAGAACCGACCTGGTGCAATGCATCCTGGCTTGTAAAAATCGACCCGGAAAAAGGAACACTCGGCAAGTTCTTGCGCGGTTCTGAACTCAAGTTGGTTGAAAAGAAAGAAGAAGAGAAAGACAAGGTCAAAGTTGTGACTTATATTACCTTACCGACCGATGGAACTGAGCCGGTTGTGTATGTAACCGATCCATTTGTTGTCATGGATGCGGATGGCAAACCGGTGCTGTTTGATCCGAATGACACCGATGAGAATCACATTGTTGTGGCCGGGCAGTTACTCGTAGAAAACGCAACGGTTGGCGAATTCACCGTCAAGACCGGCTTGCAAATTCTGAAGGAGTCCGCCAATCAGAAAACCATCGCAGAATGGGCGGAAATCGCAGGAATAAGTGCCAAAGATATCGAAGAGTTGGCTTTCGAGTTCACGGCACACGGCAAGAATGCATGTGTGGACATTCACCGCGGCGTCAGCCAGCACACCAACGGCTATTACAACGTCATTTCCTGGTACAACCTGGCCCTGTTGATCGGCAACTACGACTGGCGCGGTGGGCAGACCTATGCCAGCACCTATGATATGTCGGGCGCCAAAGCGGAGGGCCCCTTCCTGTTCAGCAAAGCTGATCCAGGAGCGCTGGTTCCTTTCGGCTTGAGCAATATTCGCCACGATGCCAAATATGAAGAATCCACCATCTTCATGAATCTACCAAAGGATCAGCAGTATCCTGCCAAGCGTAACTGGTACCCACTGGCTTCGGATGTGTACGAGGAAATCATCCCCTCGGCCGGCGACATGTATCCTTATCCGATCAAGGCGGTTTTTAGTTACATGGGTTCACCCGTCTATTCCCTACCGGGTGGACACAAATGGGTTGAAATTCTTTCGGATGTGGAAAAGATTCCGCTGTATGTCGCTTCAGACATTATTGTCGGCGAGACCAGTATGTACGCCGATTACATCTTCCCGGATGTTTCCTACCTGGAACGCTGGGAATTCGGTGGCTCGCACCCGAACATCACCTTCAAAGTGCAGGGTGTGCGTAATCCGGTTATTGCACCCTTGACCGGTACTGTCAAAGTATATGGCCAGGAAATGGCGCTGCAGTTTGAAGCTCTATTGATGGCGATTGCTGAAAAACTGGAACTTCCCGACTTCGGCCCCAATGGCCTCGGAGAAGGCGTGGATTACACCCATCCCGACGACCTCTACCTGCGCATGGTCATGAATATGGCTTATGGCGAAACGAAAGGACTCAAGGATGCTGTGCCAGAAGCCTCGGCCGAGGAAATTGACCTGTTCATCAAGTCGCGTGCGCATCTGCCCAAACCGGTCTTTGACCCCGAACGCTGGCAGAAAATCACCGGCGACCTGTGGCCACGTGTGGTTACAGTCATAGCACGTGCTGGACGTTTCCAAGCCTACGACAAGGGTTATCCTGGTGATGGTGTTCGCGCCGGTTCATTTGATGAACCATATATCATTCCCACCGGCACCAAATATGGCAAACTCATCAATATGTACCTGGAGAAGAACACGGGCGTCAAATATGCAGGCACAGGCAAAACGATTTCTCCTATCCCAACGTATGTTGAACCGTATATGAGTTATGAAGGCGAAGTAATTGACGATGCCAAGGATGGTTACGATCTCAAACTGATTACATACAAGGATGTCCGGCAAACCAAGAGCCGTCTCTCAGGAAATTACTGGCTTAAGGCGGTACTGCCAGAAAATTCCCTGGTGATGAACTCTGTTGATGCCAAAAAACGTGGGTTGCATGATGGTGACCTGGTGCACATCACATCCGCCAGCAATCCTGAGGGGGAGTGGGATTTGGGTGCAGGTGGTAAACGTCGTATCGAAGGCAAGATCCAGGTTGTAGAGGGTATGCGCCCCGGCGTGGTGGCTTTTGCGCTCGGCTTTGGCCACTGGGGCAACGGCGCAATGGATGTCACCATCAACGGCACAACCATCAAGGGCGATAAGAGCCGTATGGCAGGTTTCCATGCCAATGCGGCTATGCGCACTGATCCGCTCGTCACCAATACCTGCTTGCTCGATCCCGTTGGCGGTTCTGCGGTTTTCTATGACACACAGGTGAAGGTCGAAAAGGTCTGAGCCAGACAACCGATGAGACTTCCGTGACATCGAAAACCCCGGAAACCTCATCCTGCACCGAAAGGAAATTTCATGTTCCGCCTGGGTGTTCCCGAACTACTTATCCTGCTGACGATCATTGTTGTATTGTTTGGAGTTGGTAGAATTGGTAAAATAGCAGGTGAACTTGGCTCTGGTATAAAAGCCTTCAAGAAAATTTTACAAGACGATAAATAAGAATAAATGACTCCGAAGTTTGCGTGCCTGTACCCCCGAGGGGGATGGCGCGCAGACCGACCCGGCAACGGGTCCCGGTTGCAGCGGAAACGCTGCAGCCCCCCAAATTTTGGAAAGGAGAGCTGCATTGTCTTTTGCGCCCCACGCAACGAGGCTGTCTCTTTTCCTATGAGACAGCCTCGTTTTTTTGGAGAAATACAATGGATATCCAACCCTTACTGGAAAAATCCGTCCGCGATCACAATCATCTTTGCCCGCGTCAGATCCTGGGTGTCCGGCTGGGATTGGCTGGTATGAATGCCCTGGGGTTTATAGAACCACCCACAAAAAAACGGCTGCTGCTGCTGATTACCGAAACGGATGGCTGCTTCGCCGATGGCCTTTCTGCCGCAACGAATTGCACTGTCGGTCACCGTACATTGCGCTTGGAAGATTATGGAAAGACCGCGGCTGTATTCGTCGATACCACTACAGGGCAATCTGTGCGCGTTGCTCCGGCATTGGATATTCGCCAAAAGGCCTATGTCTACGCTTCTGATGAACCACGCCACTACTTTGCCCAACTGCAAGCCTATCAGATAATGCCCGCTGTCGAGATGTTTACAATTCAGGCCGTGACCCTATTGACATCCTTAGAAACCATTCTCAGTCGCCCCGGATTACGTGTCGGGTGCGAAGAGTGCGGTGAGGAGATTATGAATGAACGTGAAATCCGGCAAGGTAAAAGGATACTATGCCACACCTGTGCACTGAGCGGTTATTACCAGCCTACAGAGCAAAACACAATTCAATACTTTATAAGTCAACACGAAAACGCCACTCAATGAAACTGAATGTACGCCTTTTTGCCTGACTTGCAACCCAGGTTTCAACACTTGTGCTATCTCTCAAACAGTTCTGGTGGCAGTTAATACCGAGTTTGACAATGTCAGATTAGTGCAGAAACAATAAAGAAAATAGGATGGTGGTATTACAGATGCATGAAAACGCCAATTTATATCCGAGGCTTGACCGTGGAAGAGCAAGAAAGGCTAAAAACGGGCCTACGCTCAAAAGATCGATTTGAACTTCGTCGCAGTCAGATTGTGCTGGCAAGCGCTCGCGAAGAAACTGCCAGGCGAATAGCGCGAACACTGGGTTGCGATGATCAAACCGTACGCTAAAGAAAGCCATATAACTTGTGTAGAGAATCGGGAAAATACCAAAAATCAAATAGAGAAAATAGAATGGAGAATTAGCGCAGGAGTTAGCTTTAGCGAAAAAGTGGCTGAACGTCTTGTAAGCGGAGAAGCTATTCGAATAACATTGAAACGTTGGTTTTACTCACACCCGTAAGGGAAGAGTAGGCGTCCCCAAGAGATTTTGAATGACGATGAAAGGATCGATGCCAGACAAAGCGCCAGTATCAATTACCGATTTCATTGCAGCGTAGCTTTTGGCTCCCCAATCAGATCGAAAACAACCGGTTACTTTGCGATGAATAACTGAAGGGCGCAAATGTTGCTCACTGCCATGGTTCGTTGGATTGACGTCTATTCGGTAAAGAAACACAAACAGCGCCTGACGGTATTTTTGATACCGCTTTTGAAGCCTGCGGGGATCCGGTTTATCGAGTGTTTGGTTGAGTAGCGGATCAAATAGAGACTCGATATGCTCAACCTGGTTCAAAAAGACCATCTCGGAGGCTTTGTCGCGGTGATTGTAGAGATGGAAGGCATATCGAAACAATGATGCACGTGTCTGGCCCAAAAATCTGTTGGATATTGCTCCATCACCGCCTTTAGGTTGCGGAGTTGATGGGCCAGGCATAATTGGTGCTTGCTGGAAGCAGCCATCATTTGCGCACCGTAACAATCGCTGGCCCAGACTTCAGCTTGATGCGTGCCCATGATTTCTCTGATCACATCGAAACTGCGATTGAAACGGATCACATGCAGTATCGCTGTAGCTGAGCAGAAGACCAATTGCCAGTAATTCTTGTCTGAAACACGGCTGCTGGTTTCATCACTATGGATCACGGAACTTTGCTGGATTTCTGCTTCAATATCCTGAACATTCTCGATTGCCTGGTTACCAGCTCTCTGCATGATCTTGTCGATCCGGCTCTCACTGATTTCAACCCCCATGCAGGCTGTGCTTAGCAGCCTGGGTGCGAACATAACTCATATGCTGTACCTGTAGATAGTACACCACTGTCGCTTCCAGACGAGCTCCGAAGGTTCGTTCCATTTCCAGCCCAACCGGCGGTTCTGCGAGATGCTCTTGCCCGCAGTGTTCACTAGTTGTTTGGTCCTGTTTCACTTCAATCACTTGGGCTTTGGGCTCAGGCAATTCGGTGATTTGATTCACTTTCACCAAGTAGCCAGCCCCTGCTTCAGGCTCTGCTTGAAAGCACTCACATTTTGTCACATGCAAATTGACAATATGATCTGGATTGACCACAAATTGTCGTTCATGCTTCTCATGCCCCTGTGGAGGTCCATGCTTGTGCCTTTTTCGGCTTTTGCCCTGGCTACTCTTTTGATCTTTTGAAGGAGGCTGCGATGAATTCTTTGAGTTCGTCGGCGGTTTTTGCGATTGCTCCACTTTAATTTTCAACGCTTCAAAGTCCGCTTTCAATTGGGTCAGTTGTTTGGCTTGCTCCAATATTATGCGGATCAGTTCTTCCTTGCTCAGCAGTTCAAGCTCGTTCTCGCTCATTTCGTCGCTATCTTACCAAGCTCACTCGCTTTCAGCAACCCTGTGAGTACAGTGCATGCATCAACTCACGCACTCTTCGTTTTAGCACTGGACCAGGATGGTTCTGCTGCTCGGGCGAGTTTTTGGCAGCGCTTTTGCGCGCTGTTTACCAAAGAAACTGCCTGTCATTCGTCCATTGGGCACTTATTCGTGATAAAAACACCCACAATCGCCCCTGCAAACCCTGTGCGTGTTAAGCACAAGCCTCAGACAGCGTAGATTAGATATTTTTCCCCACTACCCTGGGGAGAATCAAAAATATTGACATAAGCAAAACTTAAAAATAAAGTCCATAATGTTTACAAAATCCTTCTAAAAACAATCGAGCATGGATTTGTTGTGGATATCTTTGCACAAATAAGCGCAAAAATATCCACCCGGAAGAAACCACCTGCGAACCCAACCCAATCCAAACCCGAACCCCTGCTGATCTATTCTTTAGATTAATATCTGTAGAAACACCATCTGCCGCCCAACTTTTTTACGTCTGGGCAAAGCCTCGCAAAGGTAATTAGCCCAAAATCTAAAAGTCTTCCGCAACAAACGACTTTGTGAAAATCATGTTTTCCGGGCACATCCTTCCTTGACAGAAATAAATTGTGCCTGTAAAATTGGGCTTCGGTAATTAACGTGAAAAAAGATACAAAGAGAACCGTTTGGACAGTGTTCTCAGTAGCATGTGGCAGTAATCACCGAATGCGGGCGTAGTACAGCGGTAGTACGTCTCCTTGCCAAGGAGAAGGTCGTGGGTTCGAATCCCATCGCCCGCTCTGGTTTCCAGTAAACGGCTGGCATGATGGTTCCTGGCGAGCCATTGAGTGCCAGCCAAAATGTTATATACCCTGGCGACGTCGCCAAGTGGCAAGGCAAGGGTCTGCAAAACCCTCATCATGGGTTCAAATCCCATCGTCGCCTCAAATAAAAAAGACCAGCTAACGCTGGTCTTTTTTTGTTACAAAAAATAGGGTAGGGACTGCTGATTAATCATGATTTTGGTAAACAACCTTGACGAACGCAACCCAACAATCGATCAGTAGATCATTACCTACACGCAGCGTACAAAGCGACGTTTGCCGACTTGCAGTACACCTGGGTGTGGGAAAGCCGCATCTGCTTTTTCCAAGACTTCGCCATCCAGGCGAACACCCTTCTGTTCCAGCATGCGCCGGCCATCAGATTTGCTGCTCACCAGCCCGGCAGCCACAAGCACATCGATCACAGTCAGGCCGGCTGTCAGTGCAAACTCGGGCATTTCTTCGGGTACACTGCCCTGCTGAAACTGGCGCACAAAGGCATCCTGAGCATGCCCGGCTTCAGCATCTGTGTAATAAGTGCTGGTGACTTCATGCGCCAGCTTCATCTTCGCGTCGCGTGGGTGCAGCGCTCCCGATTTCAAACCGCTCTCGAAGGCTGCAATATCAGCGGGCAGCCAGCGTGTCACGAGCCGGGCGTACTGCCCCATGGCGGCATCTGGAATTGACATAACCTTGCCGTACATATCTTCTGGGGTGGAATTAAGCGGAATGTGGTTTCCGAGAGATTTGCTCATCTTTACCACGCCATCCGTGCCCGGCAATATCGACATGATGATGCCAATATTCGGTTTTGCATCCATGGCGGTCATGATTTTACGAGCAGCAGTGACAATGTTGAAGAGCTGGTCCGTGCCCCCCACCTGAACATCAGTCTTGAGGGCATAGGCATCATAACCCTGCATAATGGCATAGAAAAACTCATGCAAATAAACCGGATCATCGCTATCCCAACGTTTTCGGAAGGCTTCGCGAGTCAGGAATTGTTGAATGGTGAAATTAGACCCAAGCTTGATCAGATCAGCAAATTTAAGCTCTTGAAGCCATTCATGGTTATAACGAATACTGGTTTTGGATTGATCCAACACTCGAAAAGCCTGCCGGGCATAGCTGCTGGCATTTTCCATGGTCTGCTCGGGAGTCAACAGCGGGCGCAATTTATCTTTATCAGACGGATCGCCAATCAGCGAGGTGTAGGTTCCGATCAGGAAAACCACCTCATGCCCCAGATCCTGAAATTGGCGTAATTTGCGCATGGTAACGGTGTGCCCAATATGCAAGTCGGCGGTACGAGGGTCATAACCGCAATAAATCCGCAAATTTCGGCCTTCCTTCTGAGCTTCAACCAGGCGCTGGCGTAGTTCTGTCTCCATCGTCTTGCGCAAGCCTTCATCGCCATATTCCGTACCCTGCATAAGCAGTTCTACTTGTTCATTTAAATTCATTGTGACCTCTTTCCGGACCTAAACAGAGATTGACATCATTTTTTACAAGAACATTTTCCGCAATATTATCGATTATTCCATTCCAACCCGGCCTACCCAACAAAAACGCGCCTGCTGCGGAGCAGGCGCGTTTAATTCTCCACAGGCAGGGCTAGGAAAAAACAGGATAATACGAATAACCTTTTAAAATCATGGTCATATTATACAACAAAAATCAGGGCCGCGAGTAAGTCAAAAACTGCCCATCACGGATGGTTTTCAGCAATCCTGCTTGACGGATAATCTCATCAAGAATCTCTTTCCCGTCAGCAAATCCGGTCTTCCCGCGCACCTGGCCCTGGAACTCCATCTCTCCCAAAGTGGAAAACGCGAAATGGTTGCGCTTACCGATCACCTGCACAGAAGTTCCCCACCGTGCTGGAGCCGTGCGGACTTCATTGATCGCATCCCAACCCAATTGGGTCTTACGCAGACCATTCTGAAAGAAAATACCATCCGCACCCAGGCGAATATGGGTTTTTCGATCCATCCAGTTGCCCAGCGAAATGCTACCAGCAGAAAAAGCAAAGATTGCGAACAGGAACCAGGTCCAAAAAGGTAGCGTTTCGCGCAGAGACAGGAAGTACAAACCGAAAGCCGCAGCCGCAGCCAGTGCCCAGGCGTTCATTTCGCCCTGGCGGGACAAGAGTTCAGGTATATAGGTTTTATTTTCAGACATTGGAATATTATAACAAGCCCGGGTGAGATGTGTCTACTCTTCACCTGCAAACTTTAGCAATGCCTCCCGCCGGGTATAAACCATCATTGAACTAGCACGGGCAACTGCCTGCACTACCGGTGGATCCAATTTGTTCAGAAAATCCTCGGGGGCAAGCGCACCAGCATAGAAACTCTGAGAAATGGTCAGGTAACTCGTGATGATCTCAGGCGGCAGGGATTTATACACAAAGAGAGAGAGCGGCGAATTTTTCATATCGAAGCTGGCTTCACTGGCGCGACCAGATTCGAGCAGTTGATAGATGATGGAATTGTGATCTGCCCACTCGGGATCTTCGAGTTCAGGTAAAAAATATTCCAGGCGGTTGATAATCACGCCTTCACGCGGAACATCGCCCATGAAAAGTGACAAAGGCGCATCGCCCCCAGTGGCCTGGGCCAGGGCTTCCAAAATGGTGGCACCCAATATCTTTATGCCCAGGTAAAGTTGGGCTACCCGCACATTGGTTCTTGCCAGGCGTGTCATCTGTGAATACGCATCATCAGAGGGAACTCCGCGATACTGGCTAAAAACTGTCTCAGGATTCAGCGTATCGAAGAAGACCTTCATTTTTAGCAAAGCCTGGCGATATGCCCCGATCGAATAAACTTCCGGCAAACGCAAGGCAGCATTGGTTTCTGGCAGCAGCTTCCAGGTGTTATCAAGAAATCGGCCAGAATCTGTCTCTGCAAAATTTTCGATATCCTTATTCGCAAATACAACCGCGGTCTTAATGCCCTCAATCAACTCTGCCTGAGAGATATCCAGGTTGAAGTGCTTGATCACTTCTGGCAGGCGCATCTCCATCCGGTCGAAATGATTCTTTCCATCCGCCGTGAAGCCTCTGAAAGGGATCGTGGCTTCGATACACATGGTCATAAATGCCAGATCCTTTTCCAAAACCAAACCAGATAGCTGTTTATTCATGACTAGCGCGCTCAGAAATTCATTCAGAGCTTCAACCGAAGAAAGGGTCTGGCCCAGGTGCAGATTAAAGATATCAAGCGTCAGAAAAAATATCCGGTCAGAAGGTGCCACATATTCTGCCACGAAAAAAATATCGTTCTCCTGACGGATGTATGGCGAGATCAACTCCAATATCTGGGGTGAAAAGCCCATATCCACTTGATAATAGACAATATCATGATAAAGCGCCGCCAGGCTGACGATAGCGTTATTGGGATCCACAAAATTAAAAACATGCTCCAGCGTGTGAAAATGACGGGCTTGAACCGTCATGGCACGATGGATCGTCACAGCCAGTGTCTCCAACTTTTCCAGCGAAACACGCACCCCAAATTCGCGGAAGCTTTGCTTAAAGATAGAAATTAATTTCTGGACGTTTCCAACCTGCATACTGAAACTTCCTTGAACTTAAGATTATAAATTGTACAGTTGGTACCAGTAAAATGCTATGGTAAATTCTTCCTATTTTTGGATTAACTGTCGGAATATTATGCGCTGTACAAAGCCCGGAAGGCATCTTCAGGGCGTTCATACTTAAAAATGAAACCCAAATCCAACAATTTTTGCGGAATGGCGTACTGACCATCCAATAACAAGGTGCTCATCTTTCCTAATAACAGCTTTAATGCTAAAGCAGGTGCTGGCATCCAATATGGCCGGCCCAACTCCTTAGCCAGCGAACGGATAAATGCGGCGCTGGAAACTGGCTGCGGTGCTGAAAGGTTAAAGGCGCCTTGCGCGCGCTCATTTTCAATCAAAAAGCGGATGGCGCGAACCTCATCTTCAATATGGATCCACGAAACGCCCTGCTGTCCATTCCCGAGAGGCCCACCGGCAAACAAACGTACCGGCATGGCCATCAACGGGAGAACTCCTTCGTTGGGATCCAGGACGAGTGAGGTGCGGATAATGACGCGCCGAACACCCGCCATAGAATCTACGCTGGAGCTGGATGCCTCCCAATCACTGGCCACCTTGGCCATAAAATCATGCCCGGCGGGTGAAGCTTCAGTCACGGGCTGGGTGCCGAGTGGGCCATAATAACCAATACCCGAAGCCTGGATCAGGATCGCAGGCTTTCGCGCGGATCGCTGAAATGCTTCGGAAATGACCTGGCCGGCCTGCACACGACTGTCATGGATATTTGCCATGCGGGCTTGATTCCAGGGCCAGCGTCCGACTGTTTCACCTGCCAGATTCACAACCACATCCATGCCCCCAAACACTTCCAACCAGGCCGGGCTCTTATGCGCATCCCAACCAAGCGCCTGTACTCCACTGGGTAAACTGGAGCGGGTTGGATTGCGGGTTAATATCCAAATACTGTGCCCATCTGCAAGCAGCGCACGCGTCAGGGCCGAGCCAATAAAACCGGTTCCGCCGGAAATCAGAATATTCATCTTCGCTCCACATTTCTAGAAAAAAATTTTCGTCAATAATTCAGCAAGTTCTTTTCGCCGTGGATATTATAATTTATATCATCAAGGAGGCGCCATGGACATGCTGGTTCTTGTGCTTAATACCAACTTTGAGCCGCTGAATGTATGCAACACTCGCAGGGCGATCGGAATGATGATCGCAGGAAAGGCTGCGTTGATTGCGAACGGTCGGGGAGTAATTCAAACCGTCTCGCACAGTTACCCACTGCCTTCCGTAATTCGGCTTTCCCACATGGTCCAGCGTCCGCGTCAATATATCAAACTAACCCGCCGCGAGGTCTTCCGCCGGGATAATTATACCTGCCAGTATTGCGGGCGTAAGGTTACCAATCTGACGATTGACCATGTTGTACCGCGCCACATGGGGGGAAAACACCTCTGGACAAATGTTGTCACAGCTTGCTCCACCTGCAATCACCAGAAAGGTGGCCGCCCGTTGGAAGAGTCACGGGTAAGATTGTTATCAACTCCGCGAGAACCACCATCCAACGCCTTCTACATTTTCGGCCCACACCTGCCAGAAAATGAAGCCTGGGCGCCGTTCATCAGCGGCTGGTAGCCAACCTCCACCCCCTAGACCCTGAAACGAATTTTCCCTTACATCCAGGCAGTGACCTGGTCGCGCCCATTCTGCTTGGATTGGTATAGGGCTTTGTCGACCCGTTCGATAATAATATCCACGTCCTTGCCGTCCGACGGGTACGTCGCCACCCCGAATGATACAGTGATCCCCAGTTCCTGACCCTCGTAAGAAATACGAATTTGAGTGCATATTTGCCGCAGATCCTCGGCACGTTTCATGGCAAACTCCCTGGTCATACCGGGCATCACCAATAGATACTCTTCACCACCATAGCGACAGGTAATATCTGACCCGCGTGCATTTCCCATGAACAAATGCAAATAATAGGGCAAAACAAGCCCGCGCAGAATGATCGCAACCATCCAACCCGGGTGGTTTGAAAATGCCATTTTTAACCTGGCCTGGTCTGCCTGCAATTGATCACTTCAGGGTTACGCCAATCAGTGGTCATCACATAAAGCCTGTGCTCGATGCGAACTGTAAAGACGCGGCAGAACATTCCCGCCTTGACAGCTCGCCTGGCGAAACGGTATATTGCATGTGCCCAGCCCACCTCAAAATTCCCGGGAATATTAGGACAAAAATGCGCCTGAAAGCAGATCTCACACTCTTCGCTGTAGCCATCATCTGGGGCACGGGCTTCATCACCCAGGGCATAGCGGCACAGTACCAGATCGCCTATCTTTTCAATGGTGCAAGTTTCTCACTTGCCGCCCTGATTTTGCTTCCGTTCATCCCACGCGCGCAGAAATTGCCCACAAACCAGTGGGCCTGGATATTTATTGCGGGCAGTATCCTGTTTGTCGGAAGCGCGCTGCAACAAGTTGGTATCTATTACACCCAGGTTGCCAATGCCGGCTTTATCACCAGCCTGTATGCGGTTTTCACCCCCTTCATTTTATGGATCAGCTTTCGCGAAAAACCACACTGGCTTGACCTGATTGCAGTTGGGCTTGCCATCCTGGGTGCCTATCTCCTCTCAACGGCTGGCAGCTTTCACATCCAGCCCGGTGATTGGCTCGAATTGATCGGAGCAATGTTCTGGGGCCTGCATTTTGTCGTGCTGGGAAAGTTCGCAATGCGCTTCGAACCGATTTCTTTTGCCGCGGGACAGTTCATTGTTGCCGGAGTGTTCAATTTTATATTGGGGCTGGCTTTTGAAAACCTGGGCCAGCTGATGCTGCTGCCCGTTGTGGGAATAGTACTTTACCGTGCCGCCATTTCGATCGGGATCGGTTACACTCTGCAAGTTTGGGGACAGCGGCACACACCACCCACCGATGCAGCCCTGATCCTCGGGCTCGAAGCAGTTTTCGCAGTCATCGCAGCCTGGCTCATCCTCAAACAAACCCTGTTGCCCATTCAGGTCCTGGGTTGTGCCATTATCTTCGTGGCCGTTATGATCTCTCAGCTCAAGAGCCTTAGCCCGGCGGCGATTGAACTTCCGAAGTGATACAATCCAGCGGATACACAGTTTGGATGGAGGTTGCATGAAGGCATCAAGTTTACGCGCCCGTTATTGGCGCATTGTTTTCTTTTTTGGTAGGGTCACACTCGGATTTATCTTTTGGGAAATCATACTGCCGCGAATTGGCTTACGCAGCCTGGCCCGCAGCACACGTTCAGATCGCTACAAACGTATAGCTGTTCGGTTCAGAGCGCTTGCCATTCGCATGGGCGGACTGATGATCAAGGTCGGACAGTTCCTTTCTGCCCGCCTGGATGTTCTGCCGCCTGAAATAACCGACGAGCTGGCCGGGCTGCAAGATGAAGTTCCGCCTGAAAATTTTGAAGCCATCCGCAAACAAGCCGAAACCGACCTGGGTGCGCCTTTGGCTGAAAAATATGCCTGGTTCGAAGAAACCCCCATGGCAGCCGCTTCGCTCGGGCAGGTGCACCGCGCCCGCCTGTTGCCCGCCGATGCCGAAGATCACGGGTTCATGGATGTAGTCGTCAAAGTTCAGCGACCTTTCATCGAACAGATCGTGGAAGTCGATCTATCTGCCCTGCGCCGGGTGGGCGGCTGGCTGCAGAAATACAAACCGATCAGCGATCGTGCCGATGTGCGCGCTCTCGTGGAAGAGTTCGCCAGCACTACTCGCGAAGAAATCGATTACCTGGCCGAGGGACGCAACGCCGAGACATTCGACACACACTTCAAAGACAATCCACGTGTGCACGTTCCAAAAGTTATCTGGAACATCAGCACCCGCCGCGTGCTGACACTGGAAAATGTCTTTGCGATCAAACTCGGCGATTATGATGCCATCACTGCCGCGGGTATTCAACGGGCCGATGTGGCCACTCTTCTGCTCGATACGTATATGCAGCAAATATTTGAGGACGGTTTCTTCCATGCCGACCCGCACCCTGGCAATCTGTTTGTGACACCAGTAGAAGGCAAGGGCACAGATGGCAAACAAAACTTCAAACTGACTTTCATAGACTTTGGCATGGTTGGACGGATGCCGGAAAATCTACGCGCCGGGCTGCGCGAAGCAGTCATCGCCGTCGGCACTCGCGACGCGGCCCGCCTGGTTCAGTCTTACAAAACCCTGGGTGTCCTGCTGCCAAGCGCCGATCTGAAGTTAATCGAAATGGCTGGCGCTCAGCTCTTTGACCGCTTCTGGGGTAAAAGTATGAGCGAACTGCGGCAAATCGATCATGCCGAAATGCTGAAATTTAGCCTGCAATTCCGCGAGCTGATGTACAGTATGCCCTTCCAGTTGCCCCAGAACCTGTTGATGCTTGGGCGCACCGTGGCCATCCTCTCTGGAATGTGCACCGGTCTCGACCCCGAATTTAACCTGTGGACCTCCATCGCCCCCTTTGCCACCAAGCTGGTCGCCGATGAAGGCGTCTCCAACTGGAAGACCTGGCTGGATGAAGCCCTAAAAATCTTTCAAGTTCTGATCAGTCTGCCCGCGCGTAGCGAACGAGTGTTAACCATCCTTGAACGTGGCGATCTTTCCGTACAGACCCCAGTGCTCAACCGCCAGGTAATGTTCCTGGAGGCTGCCATCAACCGCATGACAGGTGGCATGCTCTTCGGGGCATTGCTGATTGGCGGAGCCATCTTGTACAGT
Source organism: Chloroflexota bacterium (assembly GCA_026390035.1). Lineage (GTDB taxonomy): Bacteria > Chloroflexota > Anaerolineae > Anaerolineales > Villigracilaceae > UBA5195. Next base: position 92,016 of record JAPLGT010000010.1, on the reverse strand, counting down.
TCCGATGCCCAATATGGAAAACTGCTGATGGGGGCTGCACTGCTGCCGCTGGCCTGGATGTTGTTTTTTGCACGTGGTCACCGCCCCTGGCGCTAAATGATTGAGTTAATCGCAAACCGCCCCGTCAGATTGACGGGGCGGTTATTTTTAAACATTCTTATTGAGTTTTTTGGACGCGCTCGTCGATGCGTTCGATCGCATGATCCAACATTCCGCGTAAAGCCAGCAACATTTCCTTGCGAGCCGCGCGGCGGTGTTCGACGAATTCAGGTGGCAGAAAACCTTCCACGCTTTTACGCATTTCCTGCCGGGCTGCACGCATGTGTTCACGCACATCTTCGGGGATATGTTCTTTGAAACGATCAGAGGCTGGTTTACGATCTTTTGGTTCAGTCATAGTTGCGACTCCTTGATTACACCTATTATAACCCTGCGCGTCACGATCTGCAACTACCGATGGCTGAGCGATTCGAACAATACTGCTTGCTGGCATTTGATGATCCAACCATGACGGTATTTACTCAGCGCGCATACTGGCAGATCGCAAACGTACCCTCAGAAAAATATTCTTCCATACCGACCCAATTGCAAAGTAAATCCCAGGAAAGTTAAAAGATATGACACCAAACAGATTGACTTGTCTATCCCTTTGAGTTAAACTATAAGTTGTCAGACAACTCTATTCCGTTAGCACTGGATACGAATAATGGCCACCCTCCTTATAAAAAATACATACGTTGTTACGATGGACGACAACCAGACCGAGCTGCCAGACGGCGGACTCTTTATCCGTGATGGCTTCATTGAACAGGTCGGTCCCAGCGCCAGCCTGCCAGCCAGCGCCGACGAAGTTCTGGATCTAAATGGGCATATCTTGCTGCCCGGACTGGTCAACACCCATCACCATTTCTACCAGACCTTAACGCGCGCCGTTCCCGCCGCCCAAAATGCCAATTTATTCAACTGGCTCAAAACGCTTTACCCAATCTGGGCACGCATGACTCCGGATGATATCTTCACATCCACCCAGACCGCCCTGGCCGAACTGGCACTCTCAGGCTGCACCACCGCGGCGGATCATCTCTATTTATTCCCCAATGGCTCAAAACTGGATGATGAAATTGAAGCCGGTCTACAGCTCGGGCTGCGCCTGCATGCTTCGCGCGGTTCCATGTCCCTGGGAGAATCGCAGGGCGGGCTGCCCCCAGATTCTGTTACCGATCACGAAGATGTGATTCTGGCAGACTCCGAGCGTCTAATCCAGCGCTACCACGATCCCAAACCCGGTTCAATGACTCAAATCGTGCTGGCACCTTGCTCGCCCTTCAGCGTCACTGGTGATCTGATGCGCGAATCGGCCAAACTGGCGCGTAAATACGGAGTGCACCTGCACACCCATCTGGCAGAAACCGAGGATGAAGAACAGTTCTGCCTGCAAAAATTTGGCTACCGCCCGGTTGGGTACATGCAGTCAGTTGACTGGGTCGGCCAGGATGTCTGGTTCGCACATTCGGTATATGTCAACCCGGAAGAGATCGCTGTTTTTGCCCGGCACAATTGTGGTGTGGCGCACTGCCCGACATCCAATATGCGCCTGGCCTCTGGCATTGCACCGCTCAGGGAATACCTGGCGGCGGGCATCAACGTCGGGCTTGGCGTGGATGGCTCGGCCTCCAATGATGGCTCACATCTGCTGGCTGAGGTGCGCCAGGCCATGTTGCTTTCACGCTTACGTGAGGGTATCACCGGCTTTTCACTTTCAAATGACCCAAACCGCAAATTGATGACCGCCCGCGAAGCACTCTGGCTTGGCACACGTGGCGGCGCAGCTGTGCTTGGTCGTACGGATATCGGCTCGCTGCAGCCAGGCAAATGTGCCGATTTTTACGCCATCAACCTCAACCAGCTGGGTTACGCCGGCGGCGCCGTTCACGACCCGGTTTCAGCACTGGTCTTCTGCCAGCCGCGCCAGGTCGATTACACCGTAGTCGGCGGCAAATTTATCGTCAAAAATGGGCAGCTTACCACCGTCGATTCGGGCCTGCTTATCGAAAAACATAACCGGGCTGCCAAACGTTTATTAATCTCTTAAGGTATTTTTGGGTAGACACTTATTGTTACATCAGATTTATTGGTAGAAAAAACTGGAGTGCCCAAAATGGTTGATCAAAAGGATAGACTAAAAGCAACGTTCAATGCGATCGCATCGAATTACGATAGCATGTATTTTTTGCACGCCCCTGCGAACAGATTGGTTGAACTGGCACACCTCAGTAGCGGTGCCCGCGTTCTGGATGTGGCCACGGTCACCGGTCTGCTCGCGCTGCCAGCTGCTCAAATCGTTGGGCCAGCTGGCAAGCTGACCGGGATCGATCTATCGCCAGACATGCTCAACCAGGCGCGCCTGAAACTGGCCGCTGCCGGAATCCAACAGGCCGAATTTCAGGAGGGGGATGCTGAAAAATTGAGCTTCCCCGATCAGAGCTTTGAAGCTGTCTTGTGTGGGTCTGCGCTCTTTTTTATCCCGGATATGCTCTCGGCACTCAAAGAATTCCGGCGGGTATTGGTAGCCGGCGGCTGTGCGGGCTTCAATAGTTTTGAACCAGGGTTCTTGGAGCCATTACGGGGTCTATGGGCTGCGCGCCTTCAAACGCATGGGCTCAAGAGTGGTTCGCTGCCCTTCGAGCGCATGGATAAACCAGAAACCTGTGAACGGTTATTAGTTGAAGCTGGTTTCACCAATATAGAAGTTCTGACGGAGCAGCTGGGGTACTACCTGGCCACTCCCAAAGACCGCTGGGCCGAAATCATGGCAGGAATTGAAGGCATGCCTCTTTTAATGCTGCCGGAAGAACAGCGCGAACAGATCAAAGCCGAACACCTGGCCGAAATGAACACCTTGGTTAGCTCCCGTGGTCTCTGGGTCGATGTGCCTGTCATCTTTGCCTTTGGCCGCTGAACTTCCGCAATAATATCAACCGATTTGGCCAGCCTGGCTGGCCCGTACGATTAATAGCATCATCACGTTCTTACACGATTGTGGAGATAAGAATGCTCTCTCAACTGCTCGTCAATGTAGTCATGGGGCGGACCCCTGCAGACCTGGTCATCAAAAATGGTAGGTGGGTCTGTGTACAAACCGGTGAAATTATCCCCAAAACCGATATCGCTGTCGTGGATGGCCATATAGCTTATGTTGGCGAGAATGCCGACCACACTATCGGAATGCAAACCGAAGTACTGGATGCCGGTGGGCGCTACCTGGTACCTGGCCTGCTGGATGCACACATGCACGTTGAAAGCGGTATGGTCACCATCAGCGAATTCGTGCGCGCAGTGGTTCCACACGGCACAACCGGTATGTTTGTCGACCCACACGAAATCGCCAATGTCTTCGGTCTGAAAGGCGTCAAATTGATGGTCGATGAAGCTGCCGCGCAATTGGTGCATGTCTTTGTACAGGCACCTTCCTGTGTACCATCCGCGCCCGGCATGGAAACCCCCGGCGCCACCATCAGCCCGGCGGACGTGGCCGAAGCCATGACCTGGCCTGGCATCATCGGGCTTGGTGAGATGATGAACTTCCCGGGCGTGATCGCTTCTGACGAAAAAATGCACGCCGAGATGCACAGCACCCGCCACGCCAATAAAACCATCGGTGGACATTATGCCAGCCTGGATTTGGGACTGCCCTTCCATGCGTATGCAGCCGGCGGCCCCGAGGATGACCATGAAGGCACCCGGCCCGAAGACGCCATCGCCCGTGCCCGCCAGGGTATGAAGGTCATGATGCGTTACGGCTCATCCTGGCATGACGTGGTCACCCAGATGAAGGCCGTTACCAAATATGGCCTCGATCCACGTCATTTTCTGCTTTGCACTGACGATTGTCACGCCGAAACGCTTGCAAACGATGGCCACATCGACCGGGTCGTACGTCACGCTATCGGCGAAGGCCTGGCACCCATGACGGCGATCCAGATGGCTACCATCAACAGCGCCGACCACTTCGGTGTCAGCCGTGACATGGGTCAGATTGCCCCCGGCCGCTGGGCCGATATTCTATTTGTAGATGACCTGAAAAACTTCCAGGCTCAAACCGTCATCGCCAAGGGCAAGCTTGTGTCGCGCGATGGCAAATTCCTTGCACAGATTCCGGCTTACCCCTACCCAGCCTGGGCGAAAAACAGCACGCACCTACCCCGCACAATCATCGCCCAAGATTTCCGCATCCCGGTTGATGATCAGAGTCCTGAAGTCACCGCGCATGTGATCGGGGTGATCGAAAACCAGGCTCCCACCAAGCACCTTACGCTCAAGATGAAACCCGAAAATGGTGAGCTGCGCCCCAATATCTCGCGCGATATTGCCAAGATCGCGTTGATCGAACGCCACCGTGACACGGGTGCGATACAAGTAGCCCTGGTTTCAGGTTTCGGATTTACCAATAAATGCGCTGTCGCCACAACCGTCTCGCATGATTGCCATAATATGCTCATCGTCGGTACGGATGAGGCCAGCATGGCGGTTGCTGCCAACCGGTTGAAAGAAACTGGCGGTGGCCAGGTGGTCGTCAGAAATGGCACCATCATCGGTGAGGTGCAGCTGCCGATCGCCGGTCTGATGTCAAACCAACCGGTGGAAATCGTTGCACGCGAAGCTGCCAGTGTTCTGGATGGTTTCAAACTGTGCGGGAGTGAGCTGAACAGCCCTAATATGCAGCTGGCTTTATTGGGCCTGGTGGTCATCCCAGAACTACGCATCTCTGACAAAGGCCTGGTGGATGTCAATAAGTTCGAATTCATCCCGGTCTTTGAAAAATAATCATGAACTAACCAGCGCAACAGTTTTCTGATCCTGAAAGAAAATTTTTTAGCCGCACATCGGCACTTCAGCTATCCTGCCAACACCGGAGTCGTCACTATGCCACATTTCCCTTTTCAACGTTTGCAAACAGACCTGGCGGTTTTGATCAAAAGCCTGCCCGCTGGTTCACGTCTGCCATCCGAACCAGTGCTTGCCAAACAACTCGGTGTTAGCCGCGCCACCCTGCGTGAAGCCATGCGCATGTTTGAAACCCAGGGCCTTATTCGCCGCCGCCAGGGCGCCGGGACTTTTGTAGTCGGCAAACCTCCAGTGATTGAGGGCGGTCTTGAAGTGCTCGAATCAATGATGACCCTGGCCCGTCGCAACGGGTTGGATGTTGGCCCTGGTCCCGTTACAGTCGAGCAGACTATCGCAGACCTTGACACCGCCCAATCACTGGAAATCAGCGAAGGCGCGCCTCTGATCCGCATTTCCCGTACTATGAGCGCCGATTCTCGTCCGGTGGCTTACCTCGTCGACACATTGCCGGCAGAAACATTGCAACCAGGCGAATTGACCAATAAATTTGATGGTTCAGTGCTGGATTACCTGCTCTCTCGAGGTGATCCGCTGACTATTTCTTATACAAATATTACCGCCACCAACGCCACATCTGAAGTCGCCAAAATGCTTGAAATTCAACGTGGCGACGTCTTGCTCCAATTTACAGCCCGATTGTTCACTGCATCGGGCAAGGTGGTGGATTTTTCTTACAGCTACTTCCTGCCAGGCTATTTCAAGTTCCATATTGTGCGCCGGGTGGGGCCAGCTTAATCTTTTAAAGCCTAGATTTTGACCGATCTATCGCCTGCCAGCATTGATGTTGGCAAAACTATCTTTATTGCTTCTCGCCAGGTCAAGGACGGGAAGATTGCGCCCAAATCTCCCCTCATCTGGGACGAAATGGGTCGCACCCGGGATTTTTCGAGGTAATCAAAGAGGCTAATAATGAAAGTAAACGAAATTCAATCCAAGGTTGCTCAACACAAAGAAGACATCATCAAGTTTATGCGTGAGATCTGCGCAATTCCTTCGATGGAATCACAGATTGGCCCGGTTGGAGAACGCATCGCAGTCGAGATGCGCAAGCTCGGCTTCGATGAAGTACGTTTTGACAAAATGGGCAACATCATGGGACGCATCGGCTCTGGCAAGCGCGTCATCGTCTACGATTCACATATCGACACAGTCGGCGTCGGTGACCGGACCGAGTGGCAGTGGGACCCCTTCGAAGGCAAAGTTGAAGATGGCGTCCTATACGCCCGCGGCGCCTGCGATGAAAAAGGCTCCACACCTGGGATGGTCTATGGGCTGGCTTTTGCCCGCGACCTGGGACTGCTCGAGGGTTGGACAGCTTATTACTTCGGCAATATGGAAGAATGGTGCGATGGCATTGCGCCAAATACATTTGTGGAAGTTGACCCCGGCATTCGCCCGGATTTCGTGGTTATCGGTGAGCCCACCAAGATGAATGTCTACCGTGGGCACAAAGGCCGCCTGGAAATGAAGGTTACAGCCAAGGGCAAATCTGCGCATGCGGCTTCCAATCACCTGGGCGAAAACGCCATTTACAAACTGCTCCCAATAATCGCCGGCATCCGCGATCTCGAACCTAAACTGGGTGACCATCCTTTCCTGGGCCATGGCAAGATCACGGTCAGCGATATGCACGTCCAGACACCCTCGATCAACGCTGTGCCCGATGAAGCCATCATTTTCATCGACCGCCGCATGACCTTTGGCGAGACCAAGGAAGCAGTTAAGCAGCAGGTCGAAGACTTGATCCCCGCAGAATTCAAGGATTCGGTCAAGGTTGAAGAAATGTTCTACGATGAGCCGTCTTATACCGGCTTTGTTTTCCCTGTCGACAAGTACTTCCCCGCCTGGGCTTATGAAGAAACCCACCCACTCGTCGAAGCCGGACAGAAAGCCCGCGTTGCAATCGGTCTGAAAGATGTCCCCAGCGGCAAATGGAATTTTTCCACCAATGGCATTTACTGGGCTGGCAAAGCTAACATCCCATCCATCGGTTTCGGCCCTGGCGATGAAGAAACCGCCCACACCGTGCGCGACAGCGTTGATCTGGGTGACATGGTCAAAGCCACCGAGTTTTACGCCATTCTGCCGTCCCTGATTCCTTAATAATATTGGCAGGCAGCGCTCATGAAGACCATTGAAATCCGCCGCCACTCCATACGCGCCCAGGATGGCAAGCTTACCCAGCAAGGCGTCACACTGGCGCGCATGCTCGGTGAAAAAATGGGCCGTTTCAACCGTGTCGTCACCAGCCCGCTGCCGCGGGCCATCCAGACGGCGGTTGCAATGGGTTTTGCCGTGGATGAAACCGCTGAATTACTGGCTGGCACCGAGATGGGTATTCAACTTGAATGCCCCTTTGGCTCCAGCTTCAGCGAATATGCGCAGGCTGCCCGTAAAAAAAACAGCCCAGACTGGCAATATGCCCGTGCCCTGGCGGATTTCTATCATAAACTGGTTGATGCCCTTCCCGATCATGGGTCAGCCCTGGTGATTAATCATAGCGGTGTGGTTGAAATGAGCGCTGCAGCCTGTCTGCCAAAAGACAACCTGGACTTTTTGGGCGACTACGTCTTGTACTGCGAAGGCGTCCGGCTTTCCTGGGATAACGGTGCCTTTACCAGCGCCGAAATAATCCGAGTTTAATCTTTGCTCGCTACCTATCTTAGCCTGCAACGTCTAAATCTATTCTCTCCACAAACACTAGCCAGCTGACTAACTGGCAGGCTAGTCAACAAGTTGACCAAAAACTGACAAAATAAGGAGATCCAAACATGCAAACAAATTTCCGCGGTCGTGACTTTATTGGCGACCTTGACTTCACCAAAGAAGAAGTCGAAACCGTACTAGAGGTAGCTTGGGACCTCAAACGCAAACGCGCCCTGGGCGAACCGCACCCCTACCTGCGCGATAAGGTTCTGGCGATGCTGTTCTTCTTCTCATCCACCCGCACCCGCGGCTCTTTCGAAGCCGGCATGGCCCAGCTCGGCGGACACGGCGCATTCATCGATAGCAACACCACCCAGATCTCCCACGGTGACACCCCTGTCGAGATTGGAGAAATCTTTGGGCGCTACTTCGACGGCATCGCCATCCGCCACTGCGATTTTGGCGATGGCAACCGCTACTTGAATGCTGTAGCCAAAAACAGCCGCACCCCGGTGCTGAACATGCAGTGCGACATCTACCATCCCTTCCAATGCCTGGCCGATCTGATGACCATCATGGAAAAGAAGGGCAAAGACCTGCGCAAGAAAAAGATCGTAGTCTCCTGGGCCTACGCCGCTTCCTACCTCAAACCCATCTCCGTGCCCCAATCGCTGATCCTGCAGATGCCGCGTTTTGGCATGGATGTAACCCTGGCCTACCCGCCCGAATTCCCGCTCATGCCCGAAATCGTCGAACAGGCTAAAGAACAAGCCCGCCTGGCCGGCACCAATTTCGAGATCATCGACACCAAGGACGGCATGACCGAAGCTTGCGTGGATGCGGATGTCATCTATGCCAAGTCCTGGGGTCCGCTCTTGACCACCACAGACAAAGTTGAAGGCAAAAAACTCCAGGACATGTACAAGAACTGGCTGATGGATGATGCCAAATTGAAAGTTGCCAAACCCGGTGCCATTTACATGCACCCACTGCCTGCCGACCGTGATGTCGAAGTGACCAGCAGTGTCCTTGATGGCCCGCAATCGGTTGTTTTTGACGAAGCTGAGAACCGCCTGCATGCTCAAAAAGCCGTCATGGCTTTAACCATGGCCTAGGAGATAATCTATGGCGCGTAAGAAACTCGCAGTGATCGCAATCGGTGGAAACTCCCTGATTGTCGACGAGCGTAATGTCAGTGTTGAAGCCCAGTATGTGGCAGCCAAAGAAACTGCCATGCACATCGCCGATATGATCGAGCAAGGCTGGGAAGTTGCCATTGGTCATGGCAATGGGCCGCAGGTTGGTTTCATCCTGCGCCGCTCTGAGATCGCCCACAAAACTGAAGGCATGCACGAAGTTCCCCTGGATGTCTGCGGCGCAGATAGCCAGGGAGCAATTGGCTATGCCCTGCAGCAGAACCTTCAGAACATCCTCTACCAGCGCGGCATCAAGAAAAAGGTGGTAACAGTCATCACCCAGACGCTGGTGGATATAAATGACCCGGCCTTCCAAAAACCAACCAAACCAATTGGTGGGTTCATGTCGAAGGAAGAAGCTGATCGCCGACAACGTGAACAGGGTTGGACAGTGGTTGAAGATGCCGGGCGCGGATACAGGCGCGTGGTGGCTTCGCCTTTGCCCAAGGAAATCGTTGAACTCGAAACGGTTGAAACCCTGCTCGAAAAAGGCATCGTCACCATCACAGTCGGCGGCGGTGGTATCCCGGTAATTGATCCCGGCACCGGCAATTACGAAGGCACCTCAGCCGTGATCGACAAGGACTATGCATCTTCCCTGCTGGCCCGCAACATCAAAGCCGATCTGTTTGTTATCTCCACCGCCGTTGAAAAGGTTGCGATTAACTTCGGCAAACCCGATCAGAAGTGGCTGGACAAACTGACACTCTCTGAAGCCAAAGCCTACCTGGCTGAAGGCATCCATTTTGCCAAGGGCTCCATGGCCCCCAAGGTCCAGGCCATCATCTGGTTCCTGGAAGCCAATCCCCAAGGCGAAGCCCTGATCACCAATCCCGCCAACATCGGGCGCGCCCTCAAGGGCGAAACTGGCACCTGGATCGTACAAGACTGATCCAAACCGGTTTATTACCAGGGTTAAAACAAACCACCACTGGGGCTGTCTGATAATCAGACAGCCCCTTATTTTTTGGAATGTCTAATTAAATGCCGGTTTAAAGATCAACCTGGGCTGTTTTATTCAAGCTGGCTGCTCTGCCAGATTGCCCGAATCCTGGATGAACACCCCGCAGGAAGACAGAATAATATTTTTATGCCACCATCACCCCCGAATATTCTCTCAAAACCGGGCCAAATCCCTGCATCCAATCCATTAATTCTTTCACCTGTTCTTATAACCGACTATAATTCACTGGCTTATGCTCCCATCACCCCGGATTTTACTCAGCATCGACTACGAACCCTGGTTTGCCCTGACGCGTCGCTACGACCACCTCAGCGGAACTGCGCAACGCCGCGCCCTGGACGATGGTTTTTGCATCCAGGCCATCGACCCAATCCTGGATATGCTCGGTACAGCCCGGGCCAGCATTTACCTGGTGGGCGAAATCGCGGACTGGTACCCGCAAATCCCCGAAAAAATCACGTCAGGTGGCCATGAACTGGGTCTGCACTGCCAGTTTCACCGGCCGTTGGTGGACCCAGCCGAGTTGGAACGCGACCTGCACGCTTCTGCCGCCTGGCGCGCACATTACCAGGTGCGCGGATATCGCGCTCCCATGGTAGGCATTCATGAAGATGCCTACGCTTTGTTAGCCCAAAACGGCTTTTCTTATAGTTCATCGATTTACGCTCCAGCTGGAACCTTGCTTCAAAAAGGGTCCGTCTGGGAACTACCCGTCAGCAGCCTGGCACTGCGCGGCCCTTCCAAAGACCTGCTCGCCCCGCGTGAATTTTCGACCGGCTTATTGCTGGGAGGTGAAGTACCCTATGGCTCCAGCTTCATGATCGGTCTGATGCCCGGAACCATCCTGCGCATACTGGAAAGAGAGCTGCGTGCCGGCCTTAGCCCGGTCATCATCATGCACCCTTACGAACTTTTCCGCCCGACTGCCTTTCTACGCCGCATGGCATCGGATCTCTTATCCCATCCACTCTTGTTCCCCTTTACTCTAAATAAATCTAACTTTTTAAAGACCCTGCTAAAGAACTTTCCAGTATCCCCTCTAGGAACTTATCTGGACGAAACGCTAAGCTCAAGCGGTGCCACATGATTGAAGATTTACCCGCAGAAACACGCCTGCGCCGCCTGGCGCAAGACGAACCTGCCAACTGGCCCACCTCCCTGACCGGTCCGGCGACCTTCACATCGCTTGATTCTTGGTCGCATGTAGTCCAACGCCTGTACCATTACCCCGTATTCCGGTTTGAGACCGAAGTCGAGGGCCTGGTAACCGGCATACTGGCCTTGACCCACGTCAGGCACCCAATCTTCGGTAATTACCTGACCACCGCACCTTTTGGCTCATACGGCGGCTTTGCCTGCTCTGCGCCAGGTGCGCGCGACCTGCTTCTGGTCGAAGCCCGCCTATTGGCAGCGGAATTGGGCGTGGAATATGTCAATATCCGTTGGTCCGGCACCGGTGAAACAAACGATCCTGCACCAGCAGGCTGGCTGCAGCAGCCCGTCTACGCTACCTACCGGCTCGACCTGGACCCCAACCCGGAAGCATTGATGCCATTATTTAGCTCAGACCATCGCAACCACATCCGTAAGTCGTGTAAAAAAGGTTTTATCATAAAATTCGGTCATCTCGATCTGTTGGATGATGCCTATGAAGCCCTGGCCCGCTCCATGCAGGAACTTGGCTCGCCCTATCACGCCAAAGCCTACCTGCACGCGCTGGCCGAATCGTTGGGGGAAACGCTTGAGTTTGCAGTAGTTTACACGCCGGATGGAAAACTGGCTGGCGCGGGCGTTTTCATCCTTTCACAGCCCGATAAAGTGGCAACAAATTTGCACGCCAACATCCTGCGCAATTACCGTTCAGATTATGCCGGTGAATATCTTTACTGGACGGTGATCGAGCGTTACTGCCAGAAAGGCTACCAGGTTTTCGACATGGGTCGCAGCCTGCTCGGTTCTGGCAACGAAACTTTTAAAATGAAGTGGCGCCCACGCAAGGAGATGCTATCTTACTGGTATGCCATCAAACCTGGTGCAGAACTTCCCGCCCTTAACCAGAAAAATCCCAAATTCGCACTGGCGATCGCGATCTGGAAACGCCTGCCGGCCTTTATCGTGCGCCCGTTGGGCCCTTTCCTGATCCGCGGACTGGCCTGAACGCTCAAGCATGGATAACAAGCTCACACCCCTCTCCGGGCTGGATGCAGCTGGCTTGCAGCAACTTGCCGACCTGCACTGTGCCGTCATGCAAACCCTGCTATCCGAGCTGGGCGCGCCGATGGTATTACGTTATTATCAGCTGGCGCAAAGCAATGCATCTGCGCTGGGCCTGTGCACGGTTTCAAACCTGGGAACGATCACGGGCTGGGCCATGGGCTCCCCGCAGCCGGCCGCGCTGAATGCCAGTCTGCGCCAGCCAATAGGTTGGTTCATCGGGCAAATCCTGAAGCTGGCTTTCTCCCGTCCAGGCGTCTTGATCAGTCTATTGCGGTCGCTGCTCTCAAGTTCGGACCCCAACCGGCTCAGTCCTGGGCAGATCGAGCTGACCTATATTGGCGTGGCACCGGAGGCCCAGGGCCACGGTCTGGGCAAAACCCTGCTGGAATCTTTTTGCGAATCCGCGCGCCAGGCTGGTTACACATCCATCGGCCTGAGTGTCGAAACCGACAACCTGGTCGCCATTCAACTTTACGGCCGAGCCGGATTTAAGATCGCCAAAACCTTTCACGAAGGAAGCTTTGAACGCCACCGCATGGAGCTGTCCCTGGCTTAATAAGATGATCCTGCTGCTTATTCGCAAACACATTGCAAAAATCGCTAACATGGTCCGGAGCAGACCTGTATTATTATTTTCAATTCGGATTGATCCGAATTTTGGTTTTTCTTTTTTTCGTTTCCAACCGCATGGTTCGCGCTTATAAATATCAGTGGCTTTAGTTGTACATTTCACGGTGAGGTACCTTGAAAACGATCAAACACTGGCTGATTCTATCTTACCTGCTCTTTACACTAACCGGCTGTTCAATGGCCAACTGCAGCGATGACCCGGCCTGCCTGCGGGTTTTGTTTATCGGTAACAGCTACACCAGCGTCAATGACTTGCCCAAGACCCTGCTCAAGCTGGCCCAAGCCGGCGGTCAGCGCCTTGAAACCGGCATGGCAGCCCCAGGCGGTTGGACCCTCGCGCAGCATCTCAGATCAAGCGCAACCCTGGAGCAGATCAAGGCCTCAAAATGGAATTATGTGGTCCTGCAGGAACAAAGCCAGGTGCCTGCCAATGAAGCCGCACGCAATGCCCAGATGGTCCCGGCTGCCCGCGGCCTGGCGGCTAAAATTAACGCAGCCGGCGCAAAACCGATCCTGTTTGTCACCTGGGGACATCAATCCGGCTGGCCAGATAACAGCATGCCCACCTACGAAGGCATGCAGCTGGCCCTCAATTACGGCTACTTGATGCTAGGACAGGAACTACATGCCAGCCTGGCTCCGGTGGGTTATGCCTGGCTGGCGCTCTGGCGCCAAAACCCAAAGCTCAATCTCTGGCAGGAGGATGGCAGCCACCCCAACGAATTGGGCACCTACCTGGCAGCCTGTGTTTTCTACACAGTAATTTTTCAAAAAAGCCCCGCAGGGCTCAGCTATCGCGGTAATTTATCCAGCCAAGACGCCGAACTCTTACAAAGAATCGCGGCCGAGACGGTTTTAAATAACAAAAATAAATGGAACCTGCCCTGAAAGCCTGATCACCACTATGAAACTTTTCCGCAAGATCCCTGTCCCCATTTTCCTGCTGGCCCTGGCCCTGCTGACCTATGCCCTGTTCTTCTGGGAACGCGGCTTTTATTGGGATGAAGCCCCCTGGACCTGGATCTATTACCGCCTTGGCCCGGCCGCCCTGACGCAAACCTTCTCCACCAGCCGCCCGTTTTGGGGATTGCTTTACCAGGGCTTGCTGCCTCTCGTCGGGCCTCGCCCGTGGGCCTGGCAGCTTCTGATGGTCATTATGCGCTGGCTGACGTCAGTGCTGGTTTGGGCTATCTTCCGCCTGATCTGGCCCCGTGATTCACGCCCAGCCTTATGGACCAGCGCTCTGTTTCTAGTCTACCCCGGCCTGGGCCAGAATTATCTCGGCCTGATGTATACGCATTTTTACATCATCCTGAATGCCTTCCTGCTTTCGCTGTACCTCACCATCCGTGCCTCGCTGCACGAACGTCGCTCAACCGCGCTCAGCCTGCTTGCATTGGCCCTGGCAGTTGTCAACCTGCTGACCATGGAATATTTTTACTTCCTGGAATTTTTCCGCATCGTGTTGATCTGGTTTATGCTCACACAGATTGAGCCCTGGAAAACCAGGCTGCTTCGCACCCTGCGGTTATACGCGCCGTATTTTGCCGTATTCCTGGCGGTCACCTTTTGGCGGGCTTTCTTCTTCAAAAACCAGAACGCCAGCTATGCCTATGCTGGCCTGCAGGCCATTCGTGACAATTTCTTGACTGGTATATTAAAGCTAATCACGAATATGCTCAACGCCTTCTGGGAAACTGTGCCGCATGCCTGGATTTTTCCATTCGAGCCGGTGGACATCAACAGCCTGGGAGTATATTCGACCATTGCGGCCTTTGGCCTGGCCATCATTGCGACCGCACTGGTGGGGCTGTACCTGCGATCCCAGGCTTCCGCTGAAGATAAAAGCTTCACCGGCACCTTCATCATCCTGGGTTTGAGCGCCTGGATCCTGGGAGGCGGAGCCTTCTGGCTGGTCGGCGAAAAGACCCTGCCACAACTGCATTTTTCGGCCGATCGTTTCACACTATCCTTTATGCTCGGTTCCAGCCTGATAACGGCTGGTCTGTTAGGTTTGTTGAACAAAACCCCACGCCTGCAACTCGGCCTGCTGGCCCTGTTGATCGGATTTTCGGTGGGCAAACAATTCCAGGCAAACAGCCTCTATCGCCATGATTGGGAAACTCAGCGCGCTTTATTCTGGCAGATGTCCTGGCGCATCCCGGCCCTCGAACCTGGCACAACTTTACTTTCCAATGACCTGCCCGTGACACTCTTCAGCGATAACTCACTCTCCGGTCCGCTGAACTGGATCTACTCAGCACCCGGAAAAATGGAGCACATCCTCTATTTTGCTTCCGTCCGCACCCAGGAAGGCCGCGCCCTGGGCACAGGCCTGCAGCCCGACATGGCATTCACCCAGAATTACCTGGCAACAACTTTCTCTGGCAATACATCCAAAATGGTGGTTTTCAATTTTTCGCCCCCCGGCTGCCTGCGCGTACTGGACCCCCAGATTGACCCGCTCAACAAACTTCTGCCGCCCCTGCTGCGCGATGCCGCCCGCCTGAGCAATCCGGCCATGATCCTGATGGCCCCCGCCGCCAACCTGCCAGCCTTCTACAATCCTGAAATCGAGCGTGGCTGGTGTTACACATACGCTCAGGCCGAGCTAGCCCGCCAATCTGGAGATTGGCAAACCGCGCTCGACCTGTACAACCAGGCGCTCAAACTTGGCCAGCGCCCAAATGATCCGCTCGAAAATTTCGTCTTCATCGAAGCATTTGCCCATACAAACGATTGGGAAAATGCCCGCAAACTCAACCGGGATACCTACAAATTCTCAAAAGAAGTCATGCGCCCCAGTCTGTGCGCCCTCTGGCAGCGAATCGAACATGAAGCCCCGCAGAACCCACAGAAAGAAAGCTCCCTGCAAACTGTCCGCACGTACCTGGGCTGTGACGGCTGATCTTCCCTCAAACCAACCTGCAGCTTAATAACCAAAATATCAACTTTTTTGTCCGGTCATCCAACCCACAAATTTATTACGTTTCATCGGCTGCTTCATCCAGGCAGTGTCTGGTAATGGCAGATCAAGCGCCTGGCGAACACTAAACCAGCCCTTGCGAAGCGCTAGCGACTGGCTTTTGCCAGTGGTGCTATTCCAGTTTAGCATGCCACGCTGTTCGGCCACCTGACCCAACCGCAGGGTTGTCTTTGCATCCTGGCCCACGTATTCAAGGACTTCATCCCGCCGGCCATCCTGCCAGTACTTCGGCGCCATGGCCCCATCCATCCCGGCGGTTTTTCCGGGCAGCCCCATGCCTTTGGCAGCCCGGTCCAACCCCAATAAATAGCCCTTTTCACAAAAAAAATGAAACATCATATCTACATGGCTGAAAGCCAGCTCCTGGCACAGCTTTTCAAGACCGCTTTCTTCTGCCAGAACGTCAAAATCAAAACCAGCTCCATTCCAGGTCAAAATAGTTTTGCCAGCCTGAACTTCATTTTGCAGGTATTCCACCAGTTCGATGACCTCGGCCCGGCTCATCTTGTCCGCAGGTTTTCCAGCGGCATCACGACCATACCACAGCCTGGCATCGCCATTCCCGCTCGCCGTAGCTGCACAGCTAATTCCAAAAGGACGATAAGGCCGCCAGTCCGCGACCCCATCCGGGAAGCCCCGGGCAATTTCCAGATCAAATGCGACGTACGAACGTTGAGTTTCGAGCATATTTCCTTCCTCTTCAGATTAATTCACATATATCCAGGGTTCAGATATTAATCATCTCGCCCACTGCCGGCCAATCAAGGATGATCGCGGGAGCTACCCCGCCGGTGGTAATTTGCCGAAAGAATTTCTACCAAATCACCACTTACAGGGCACACAAAACGCAGCAATTTTCGTTCGCCGCGCAACAAAGGACAGGCTGGTTTCGAGAAAACCGAACAGCCGCTGAACAGCGGCTCCTTTTCCATAATAAATCCATACCTATATTTTACAACCTGACTCTCCAAATTGAACCATCGAAAGGCGGCGCAATTTCCATCCTGAGCAGAATGCACCGCGAATCCACAGGCAATTATCATTAATCCGGTACATTAAGCATACCATTTGATATGACGCCTATCACTATTTATTTCACAAGGGAAAGCGTATACTGGAATTAATATTGTGACTATTTTCACAATTGTTAGAGAGGAAACCTATGACTGAAGAAGATCCAAGAATTTTGGAACTGCGCGCAATGCGCGCAAAGGCGCGCGAAGGTGGTGGCGCTGACCGGATTGAAAAACAACATGCCAAAGGCAAAGGCACCGCCCGCGAACGTGTCGAAATCCTACTCGACCCGGGTACCTTCAATGAGCTTGAGCCCTTTATTACCAGCCACCTTGACGACATGAGCCTGGCCACTGAAAAATATCTCGGCGACGGGGTTGTAACAGGTTATGGCTTGATTGATGGCCGAATTGTTTATGTCTATGCGCAGGATTTTACCATCTACGGCGGTACCCTGAGCGAAATGCAGAGCCACAAGATCTGCCGCGTGATGGATCTGGCCTTGCGAAACGGTGCACCTTGCATCGGCTTGCTTGATTCTGGCGGAGCACGCATCCAGGAAGGCGTAAAAGCTCTGGGCGGCTATGCCGAAATATTCAGACGCAACGCTCAATACTCGGGCGTCATCCCCCAGGTTTCCGTCATGCTCGGACCCTGTGCAGGTGGCGCAGCCTATTCGCCAGCCTTGCAGGACCTGATCATTATGGTCGAGAAGCAGTCCTTCATGTTTCTGACTGGGCCAGACGTCATCAAGGCCGTCACGGGTGAAGTCATTGACGCCGAAGCACTGGGCGGATCTGCCATCCATATGTCGGTCAGCGGCGTGGCTCACCTGGCTGTCAAAAGCGAAGCCGAGGCACTCGGCATGGTGCGCAAATTCCTGGCCTACCTGCCTTCCAACAATGTTGAGAACCCACCTTTCCAGGTCAACAACGATGACCCGGCGCGCATGGACGAAATCCTGAACCGGATCGTGCCAATTGATCCGAGCGAACCGTATGTAATGCACCAGGTGATCGAAACTGTCGTAGATAAAGGCTCCTTCCTCGAGATCCAATCTGCCTGGGCGCGCAATGCCGTGGTAGGTTTGGCGCGCATCGGCGGTCATAGCGTGGGCATAGTAGCCCAGGAACCAGCCGTCATGGCAGGCGTAATCGACATCGACGCCAGCGATAAAATGACCCGTTTTGTACGCATGTGCGACTGCTTCAATGTGCCACTGGTAACTTTCGTGGATTCGCCCGGCTTCCTGCCAGGTATCGCCCAGGAACACGGCGGGATCATCCGCCACGGCGCAAAATTGTTGTATGCCTATTCCGAAGCAACCGTCCCCAAGCTCTGCGTGATTACACGAAAAGCCTACGGTGGCGCATATGTGGTCATGTCCAGCAAATATCTCGGTACTGATGTCACTTATGCCTGGCCCAGCGCTGAAATCGCGGTGCTCGGTGCAGAAGGTGCGGTCAATATTCTCTTCAAGAAACAGATTGAGACGGCCCCCGAACCGATGGTAGAACGCAAAAAACTGGCGCAAGAGTACCGTGAAAAGTTTAACAACCCTTACCAGGCGGCCAGCACTGGCTATGTTGACGACATCATCGAGCCGCGCGAAACCCGCGCCAAGCTGATCGCCGGTCTTTCGGCACTGCGCGATAAGTACGCGCCCGCCCCGCCGCGCAAACACGGCAACATCCCGGTCTAGGAGCCTGCCAGCATGCTGAATAATCTGGTACTTGCCCTCGAAATCACTGCCCTGGGAATGGGGTTGGTCTTTATAGCAATTATTGTGCTCTGGTTGATGATGTGGGCGCTAACAGCGATCCCATTCAAAGATGACATCGAAGCCACCGGAACAATACCGGCGGATCTCGTTCAGTCGGCTGTGGATGACGAATTGATGGCCCAGGCTGCCGCTGTGGCGGTGGCAATCGCCCTGGCTGAGCAGGGTCAATCCAGCGCTCGGCCACTGCCCCAACCTCCAACAGCGCTCGTCAGCGCATGGCAATTAGGCATGCGCACCCGCCAGATGTATGAAAAAGGCGGGCACTAGCCCATACCCGGCTGGCTCCCTCGTGGAGAAGCGGAGAAATCAAAATGATATATAACATCAAAATTGGTGATCGATCCTTCGAAGTTGCGATTGAAGATATCAATAAACGGCCAATCGTGGCGCGTGTCAACGGGCAGGAATTTCTGGTCAGCCCGGATACAGCCAGCCCAGAAGTTGTCACCGGAACAGTGATCGACTCGACCCTAAAACCAGTCAGCCCCATTGGATTATCCTTGCACGATGGTGTGCTGGTTGCGCCCTTGCCCGGCACCATCATCGAGGTTTTTGTCAAAGTTGGCGATGAAGTCGAAGCGGGACAGGTTATCCTGATCATTGAAGCCATGAAAATGAAGAACAGCATCCGTTCCACCAAGGATGGCATCGTAGCCGAAGTACTGGTCAGCGCTGGGCAAACCGTGGCTCACAAACAAGCACTTGTGGAGTTTAAGGAATGAACCTCGGCGAAGTTCTGGCAGGTCTATTTGCAGCGACATCCTTCACCTGGGCTAATGCGCTCATGCTGCTGGTGGGGTGTGTCCTGGTCTATCTGGCAGTTGCAAAGGAATATGAACCCGTCCTGCTGCTGCCAATCGGGTTCGGCTGCATCCTGGCCAACCTGGGAATGTCAGTCTACAACCCGGAGAGCTTTCTTAAAGTCATCTACGATGCCGGGATCAAGACCGAATTATTTCCACTACTGATCTTCGTCGGCGTGGGCGCCATGATCGATTTTCGCCCACTGCTGGCCCAACCAAAGATGGTGCTGCTCGGCGCGGCAGGCCAGTTCGGTATCTTTGGAGCCCTGATCCTGGCCACTCTGATCGGTTTCCCGCTCAACGAAGCGGCTTCGATTGGGATCATCGGAGCAATCGATGGCCCGACAGCCATTTACGTGGCATCGAAACTGGCCCCGCACATGCTCGGCCCAATCGCGGTAGCAGCGTATTCCTACATGAGTTTGATCCCAATCATCCAGCCTCCCATTATGCGCCTGTTGACCACTCGCAAAGAACGCCTGATCCGCATGGAGTACACCCCCCGACCAGTTTCATCGAAGATAGTCATCTCCTTCCCGATCGTTGTAACGATTGCTGTCAGCCTGGTGGCACCGGCTGCAGCACCGCTGATCGCCACCCTGATGTTGGGCAACCTGCTGCGCGAAGCCGGTGTGGTTGAACGCTTGAACAAAGCAGCCCAAAACGAGATCATCAACATCGCCACCCTCTTTCTCGGGCTGGCCATCGGTGCGACCATGACCGCAGAAAAATTCATCTACGACCCGGCCACCGGCGTGCAGTGGCAAACCCTCATGATCCTGGGACTGGGGCTGCTGGCCTTCATCCTGGATACCATCATGGGCCTACTTTTTGGCAAGCTGATGTGCTTCCTGAGCGGCGGTAAGATCAATCCGCTGATTGGTGCTTGCGGCATCAGCGCCTTTCCAATGGCAGCCCGGCTTTCCGCCAAAATGGCACTTGAAGAGGATTACGACAATTTCATCTTGATGCACGCCATGGGCTCCAACACTGCCGGGCAGCTCGGTTCGGTCATCGCTGGCGGTGTTTTGCTCGCGATCGTCAGCAAGGTCATGGGTAGCGGATAGATAATACGCTTTTGAATCACAAAGGCTCATCTCGAAAGTACTGCTACGAGATGAGCCTTTGTATTTTTTTTATTGCCAATTGACCAGCCTACCGCGTTACTTACGCGCAAATTTTCTTTGTCTGGGTCTTTTCAATGGTTTATAATGGGCATCAGGCCACCTTATGACAGAGCAAATAATAGTCACACCACCCATGTACCACAATGGACAAAAAAGAAAAATCACGATTGCACTCTTAACCCAGGGTGCGATTGACCCAAACAACTTTGCCATCTGGTCTGGGGCGGCTGCCGCGGCACATGATATCGGCGTGAACTTGATCTGTTATCCAGGTCGGCCAATGCGTTCGCCCGCCGAATACGAAGTACAACGCAACATCATCTACCACATGGTAGATGCACAAACTGTGGATGGCCTAATTTTCTGGGGGCTGAATCCCTGGATGGATATGGTCGAAACCTATTCTTTCCTCAACCGATTCCGACCCATGCCAATTGTTACGACGGGCCTTATCCTGGATGGCATCCCAGGAATCACCGCAGACAATTATTCTGGGATGCACGAAATTGTCAACCACCTGGTCACGACACACAACCGGCGTCGGATTGCTTTCATCCGCGGCCCGGCGAACCATCAGGAAGCAAGTGAACGTTACCAGGCCTACCTGGATGTGTTGAAAGAACATAACATTCCGCTGGAACCAAACCTGATCTATCTTGGTGACTTCAAAGAAAGCAGCGGAGTTAATGGGGCTAAAGTTCTACTTGAGCAGCGTGAGCGTGGATTGATATTTGATGCCCTGGTTGCCGCCAGCGATAATATGGCATTAGGCGCCATGAAAACCTTCCAATCCAACGGTCTACTTGTACCTGATGACATCGCCATTGCCGGGTTGAATGGCGAGGATCAAGGGCTGGTGATCACACCTCCATTAACCACAGCACCGCTCCATTTCTATGAACAGACCTACCAGGCAACTATGATGGTACTGGATTTATTGGAAGGCAAGCCAGTACCTTTAAAAGTAATCTTGCCCACACGCATGGTGGTTCGCCAATCCTGCGGCTGTGCCGATCCATTGGTCAGTCACGCAGTGGCGATACCACACGCTGAAAAAATGGATTCTTTCACAGATGAAATTCGCCTGTTAAGCAGCCTGATTTTTGGCGAAGAAAATTCCAATTTGAAGCCCAGGCTGGATGAACCTGTTCGACAGGCCTTCCCTGGCCTGCTCAAATCGTTTCTAGCCGAAAGTCGCGGCAAATCATCCGGCGAGTTTCTCAGCATGTTTGCCAAAACGCTGCAAAAGACTGCCAGCGTCAATGATGCTTTCTTACGATGGCATGAAATTTTCTCAATTCTGAGACAATTTGCCATCTCCCAGCTTGCTGATGCCCAATCGCGGCTGCGCGTGGAAAACCTGACACACCAGGCACGGGTCCTGATTGGTGAAACCGCCCGGCGCTACCTTGCCTATCAGACACTCCAGGCAGATCAAAAACTGCATATTCTGGGGGAAATTAGCCAGGGCTTGAACATCATTACCACCCGAAACGAGCTAACTGCCATGTTGGAGCACTCGCTTCAATTGCTTAAAATTCCGCGTTTTTACTTGTTTCTTTACGAGGATCCAGGCAATCTGGAAGGTCTGGCGCACCATATTTTTTCTTATGAAATAAACCAACACAAAACACCCGATCAAGGTAGTGTCTTATTCCCTGTCCATCAGCTGCTCCCAACCGGACTGCTGGAAATAGATCGCCAGTACAATCTGGTCGTGGAACCGCTCTTTTTTCGCGAGGACCAATTGGGGTATGCAGTTTTTGAGGCAAACCCACGGGAAGAGGCAATCTATGAAATCCTCGGTGGACAGATCAGCGCCGCTCTAAAGCGTGTGACCCTGACCGAGCGAAACATTCGCCTTTTTAATGAAGCCGTCGAGGCCCGCCAGGCAGCCGAACAGGCGGATCTACTCAAGAGCCGCTTCCTTTCAATGGTCAGCCACGAATTGCGCACTCCGCTTGCGCTAATCGTTGGCACCGTTGAGATGATGCTTCAGGAGGAAAAAGCCGGTGGCAACCCGCCCCTGCCGGCTCCCTACCGGAAAGACATGGACAGCATTCACGCCAGTTCTCAGCATCTGTTCCGGCTGATAGGCGACGTGCTGGATTTGGCGAGCAACCAGGCCGGAGAACTTCGTCTGGTCACGGAACCTCTGGCTTTATCGATGTTGTTTTCGGAGGCCGCAACTCTTGGAAAAACCATGGCGCGTGAAAAAGGCCTGGGTTGGCGTGAAGAAATGCCTGCCCGCTTGCCGTGGGTGATGGGCGACCGCACCCGCCTGCGCCAGGTAATCCTCAACCTGGTCAGCAATGCGGTCAAGTTCACCGAACATGGCCACGTTTCCCTGACAGTGCGAGCCAGCGAAACACAGGTATTGGTTGAAGTCAGCGATACTGGCATGGGTATCCCGCTGGATGAGCAAGCACTGATCTTCGATGAATTCCGCCGCTCCGAACGCAGTGTTGCGCGGGGTTATGGCGGTATGGGATTGGGGTTGGCTATAACCCGCCGTTTGATCGAACTGCATGGTGGGCAGATTGGTGTAAGCTCGACCGGCGCGGAAGAAACAGGCTCCACTTTCCATTTTAGCCTGCCCGTCATTTCAGACGCTTCCGTGACAGGCAGTGAAACCCGGAATAGCCGGCTCAACACCGTCCTTTTACTGATTGAAGCTTCATCCGACCGCACCCACCTGCAGCAGCATCTAAGCCAGAAAGGGTTTATTGTCGAGGTAATGGATGTCTCTCACCAGCAAGACTGGCTTTCGCAAGTGGTTTCACGCCCACCCGGAGCTGTTGTTCTGGATTTTCAGCCCGCCACTGAACGCGGATGGGAATTAATGCAAATTATCAAACAAAACCCCGAGACCCTGGATGTTCCTGTGGTTTTCTACAGCCTATCATCCGAGCGCTCCAATGGAGCCATGCTCGAAATGGATTACTTGGCCAAACCAGTCGGTAGTGCTGAGCTATCCCAAGCCTTGGAACGCCTGGGATTGAAAAACAATGCTGGCCGTCAGAACATTCTAGTGGTAGATGATGACCCGAATGTGCTGGATATGCATGTGCGCATTCTGGAAAGCCTTGTAAATTGCCAGATCATCAGGGCCACCAACGGGAAAAAAGCCCTGGAGATCATGCAATCGCAGCATATCTCGTTGGTTCTGCTGGATCTAATGATGCCCGAGATGGATGGTTTTGAAGTGCTGCGCATCATGCGCGGGCAGGAAACCACCCGTAGTGTGCCAGTGATTGTACTCTCAGCACAGATTTTGACCGCCAGCGATATGCTGCGGTTGCAAGAAGGAGTGGCGGCTGTGTTGGGAAAGGGCTTGTTCAGCATGAAGGAAGTTCTAAGCCAGGTGGAAGCCGCGCTTAGCCATAGCAAACGCCTGGGTAGCCAGGCCACACGCACGGTGCGACAGGCCATGGCTTATATCCACGAACACTACGCCGAATCCATTACACGCAGCGAGCTTGCTGGCTATCTGGCCGTTAGCGATCGCTACCTGACGCGCTGTTTTCACCAAGAAATGGGAATTACGCCGGTCACCTATCTCAACCGATACCGCATTCGTAAAGCCAGGGAACTCATCGAGAAGCGCACCTTCAGCATTACAGACGTGGCCCAAATGGTTGGTTTTTCAGACAGTAATTACTTTGGACGAGTCTTTCGCGAAGAAGTGGGGGTATCACCAAGCGCGTACCCCAAGATTTAAGCCCATTCCTATCATTCAAATCTCAAGCGGAGCAACCTGTGGGTTGCTCCGCTTGATTACAATCCATTCATACGATAAGAGTATCCTTTTATGCGAGACTCAAATACACAAAACAGTGTAAGGTAATCAGACACGTTAATTTTTTCGAGAGGTAGCGTTATGAATCTGACCGAAAGTGCCACCCGCAAGCCTGAATATGGTACTCGAGATGCAAGAGGGCATTGGAAGCCTCCTTATCCGGCACGCTTTTCCCCGTTATTTGATTGGCCCGTTAACCCAAAAGCCATCATCACTTACCTGTTCGGTTTCCCAGGGGTATTGTGGCCCTTCAATACGCTGGTCTTTTTATTAGGCCTGGCGGTTTTTGCCTTTTTCCAACCAACCCTTGAGACAGCCAAAGACCTGGAAATAGGTTGGATTGGCTTGCTTTTACTGCGCAACTTAATCATTCTCGTGGTGGTCTACAGCAGCATGCACCTGGCGTATTACACGTTTAAATTGAGCGGAACAGACCGCAAATACAATCCCAGTTTTCCAGTTGAAACCAAAAAACGCAGTGGAGCATAACTTGCTTATTCAAATTCTTTTGGGACGCGGACGAGCGCCGACAAGCGCGGAAAAAGCAAAAATCTTTTGGTTTATCCAAAGCAAAAATCTTTTGGTTTATCCGCGTACATCCGCGAAAATCCGCGTCCAATTGGGGTTCCCTGCGGGCTTAGGTGCTAAAAGCTTGGAAACCACGTTGGTGATAAAGATATAAAAAAGCAACTTATGCGGTATTGCCAAAAAACAATTTTTGTTTGGAAAACAACTTACCGATAATATCATCCGCACCCTGCTCTCAGGTTTACCAATTTGGACAGCTTACGAAGTGTTGTACCTGTGGGCTGCCGCCAATGGACGTGTTCCGTATCTTAGCTTCCAAGAACACCCCGTCTGGTTTTGTGTCTACTTTTTTGTATTGTTGCTCTTCCGCGACACCCACTTCTATTTCATCCATCGCTTAATTCACTGGAAGCCATTATTTAAATACGTACACAGCGTACATCACTTCAACTCCAATCCCGGGCCATGGTCTGGGTTGGCAATGCACTCGGTTGAGCATTTATTTTATTTTAGCGGGGTCTTGCTGCACTTTATCGTGCCCTCGCACCCTTTACATTTCTATTTTCAATCATTTCACCTGGCTATATCTCCTGTGGTTGGGCATGTGGGATTTGAAGGCCCAAAATTTAATGGCAAACCTGTAACCAGCGACTATTTCCATTATCTACACCACAAATACGTTACTTGCAATTTCGGTTCAGATATTGTGCCATGGGACAGATGGCTGGGAGTATTTTTTAATGGCGAAGGTGAATATCGACCGTATCAAAAAAAATGAGATTCAGAAAAATAGGGATCATACCTTCGTGTCTGTATCTGGACTGCTTATATGAGCAAAAATGGCTTACTTTCCCTCTTGAATAATAATTATATTATGCTAAGATACTTATGACAGCGGTGTCATAGCTGATTTTTTTTAAGACAAATTGACAACGCTGTCATAAGCACAGCGACCCAAAAAAGAGGTTCATTTTGGCATCCGTAACTATTCGAGAAGTTGCAGTCTTGGCAGGCGTATCCATTAAGACTGTTTCTCGTATTCTAAACAATGAGCCATATGTCACCGAAATAACACGCAAAAAGGTGAATGCTGCCATACATCATTTAGGATATGTCGCAAGCATGCCAGCTCGGCGCCTGGCATCAGGGCAGTCTTATACGATCGGTTTGATTTTCCACAACGCGAGCTGGCACTACTTCCAGGATGTTCAAATGAATGTTATGGAAACCGCGAATAAATATGGGTACAGCCTCTTGTTGCACCCCTGCGATATTACCAATCACAACCATGCTCATGAAATTATGAAATTAGTTACCCAAAAACAAGTCGATGGATTCATTTTCACCCCCCCATCCGACAATGCCAATGACCTGATCCAAAAGCTAGAAATGATGCACTTCCCCTTTGTTCGATTGAGCCCCATGGATAGGGAAAGTAACCTACCCTTTGTCACTGCGACAGACCGCCAAGGGGCGCTTGACATGACCAAATACCTGCAGGAACTTGGCCACAAACGAATTGCATACGTGGCTGGCCCCCAAGCACAAAGAGCGGCCCACGACCGTTTGGCTGGCTATAAAGATGCTCTGCTTTCAGCAGGCTGCCCTTATGACCCTGAAATCGTGATACAGGGTGATGATCATTTTGAATCAGGCTACACATCTGCTATGAAATTTATCGCCATGAAAAATCGTCCAACTGCCATCTTTTGCAACAACGATGAAATGGCTGCCGGAGCGATATCGGCTGTATTCGAAGTAGGAATGAATGTTCCAAAGGATATCTCGGTGGCTGGTTTTGACAACATACCACTAGCGAGGCAGATTTGGCCACCGCTCACAACAATTGACCAACCCATTTCCAAAATTGCAAAAAAAGCAACCAAACACCTCATGGCAATGCTGCACGGTGAAGAAGTGGAATGCCTACATTGCGAAATCCCAACCCGACTCGTGATCAGAAAATCAACTACTCAAAATTACAATTGAACCGAATGACAAGGAGGAACGCATGATCGAACAATTGCAATATATTTTTGATGCGATCATCAATGGAGAAGCTGGTGATGTTAGCGCCGGAGTCCAGACCGCTCTTGACTCCGGGATTCCGGCCGACGATATTTTAAAACAAGGTCTGATCCCGGCCATGAAAGAAGTCGGGGCCAAATTTGAGAGCGGCGAGTTCTTCGTCCCCGAAATGTTGATTTCAGCACGAGCCATGCAAACCGGGTTGGGATTGCTTAAGCCGATCCTGGCAACAGCGGAAATTAAAAGCTCAGGGAAGATTGTGATTGGGACTGTGGAAGGCGACTTGCATGATATTGGCAAGAATCTCGTGGTCATGATGTTGGAAGGTGCGGGCTTTGAAATGATTGACCTGGGCAGCGATGTTGTTCCAGAGAAATTCGTTGAGGCAGTTCGAGCCAACCAACCTGATATTGTCGCCATGTCTGCTTTACTGACAACCACCATGCCATCCATGAAAAGCACGATCGCCGCTCTAAAAACAGCGGGACTGCGAGACAAAGTCAAAATCATCATTGGTGGTGCCCCTGTTTCTGAAGATTATGCCGGCGAAATCGGAGCGGATGGATACGCCTCCGATGCCAGCCGAGCTGCCAATCTGGCGCAAGAATTATGTAGCCCCTAATTCACCATCGTTTTAAGCAATCATCATAAGGATCTAATATGATCAATGAAATGACCTCCATAGAAAGAGTACGGGCTGCGATTGAGTTGCGAAAACCGGATCGTGTGCCAGTTGACCTGCATAATTTTCAACCCGCTGCGTATGCATCCGGAAAGCCACTTAGTGAAGTGTTTCAAGATGGCGAACTTCTGGCGCAAGCCATGTTGGATGCCTGGCGCGAATACGGACACGACATGATCTTGCTGGAAAATGGCACAGCCTGCAATGCGCAAGCCTGTGGCATGGATGTCTCTTACCGTGATGATGCTGCTCCGGTGGCGCATAAGCCATTGATCCAATCTCTTCAAGAGGTTGCAAATCTGGTAACGCCAGACCCGTACACAACTTTCCCAATGAATGAGATTCTTAAAGCCACTCGCATCTTATCCAAAGAGATCGGCGATAAGGTTTGGATATGTGCCAGGGCTGATCAAGGCCCGATGGATCTGTCATCCCAAATTCGCGGGATGACAGAGTTGATGATGGATATCGGCTTGAATGAACAGCCTGAATTGATTCATTCACTTCTCGACTACTCCAGGCGGGTTGCCACGCGCTACGCCTATGCGCTGATTGAATGTGGTGGACACTCCACATCCATTGGTGAACCGGTTGGAGGCCCAGACGTTATGTCACCCAGGCATTACAAGAAATTCCCCTGGGTGCATGAGAAACGCATGGCGGATGAATTAAAGAGCAAAGGGATCATTCTTCACAATCACATCTGTGGCAATACCATTCCCATCATTGAGGAGTTTATTGCCACGGGTGCCCAGGTGCTGGAAGTGGACCATAAAACGAATCCAGCCATCGCCAAAGAAGCAGCTCGTCACAAAGCGTGTCTGTTAGGAAATATTGACACTGGTCTTATGCAATTTGGAAAACCAGACGACATCGATAGGGCTTGCAAGGAACTTATTGAGATATGGAAACCTGATAGTGGCTTCATCCTGGGTCCTGGTTGCGCCCTGGGAACAACCGTGCCTTCGGATAATATCCATGCGCTGGTTGAATCTGCTAAAAAATATGGAATTTACGCCTGATCAAGGAGGATAAGATGTGGACAATAGAACCTTTGACCGCTGAAGAACGTGCAGATTTCAAACAACGGTTTGACGAACGGCTGGAGAAAGTCAAAGCTAAAACAGAAGATGTGTTTGCTTTCAAGAAAGTTGAAACACCACCATACATCGTAAACAGTGCCCTGTATTGGATTTTTGGTCTCGATACCGAAAACCTGCCTGAGGATTACATGACTGATCCAGCGGTCATGACTAATTTTCAGGAACGGACTTATTACGATCAGATCAGGGAAATCGACGATGACTTTGTCCCCTACCTGATGCCCTGGTTTGGAACAATTGTCGCAGCCTCCGCATTTGGATGCGAGATCGGTTGGCGCCCAAAACAAGATCCAGCTGCAGATCCGCGCTATTACCCGGTAAAAACAATCGAAGACATCAAAAACCTGGAAATTCCGGACCCGCAGACAGCGGGCCTTATGCCCAAAGTATTGGAGTTTCTTCAATACATGAAAACAAACAGTTTCCTGCCTGTTGGGATAACAGATTTTCAGGGACCATTAACTACTGCTAATCAACTGATGGGCTATGACAAGCTCATCTATATGATGCACGATAATCCCGCTGCCACGCATGAACTCATGGATAAAATAACCGAAGGGTTGATCAGATGGGTAAAGATGCAGAAGCAGGTGATTGGCGAACCATCAAATTATTGCATCGGCGATCAGCAAGTATATACTGGCAAACATGCTGGCGTTTGGTTCTCGGATGACGATGCTGTTCTGATGTCAAGCAAGATATACAGAGAGTTTGTTGTTCCTTACAACTCTCGAATATTAAAAGAATTCGGCGGTGGGTGTATTCATTATTGCGGAAACGCTACGCACCATGCCGATAACTTTCTGGCAACCGAA
Source organism: Chloroflexota bacterium (assembly GCA_026390035.1). GTDB lineage: Bacteria > Chloroflexota > Anaerolineae > Anaerolineales > Villigracilaceae > UBA5195. Next base: position 62,790 of record JAPLGT010000010.1, on the reverse strand, counting down.
GGATTGGTTGCTCTTAATATTTATAATCTTTACAACATCCCATCAGTAAAAAAGCTTCAGGAAAAACTCATGGACAAGGTAGCGCTCTTTGTCTGTGACTTTACACCTGTTGAGTATCAACAATATTTTGAAGAACTTTTTTCAAGCCTGGATTATCGCGGCTTGATCATCTGCTCGCAATACTCACCCACTGTTGGCCTGCTCAAAGGCGGCAAATACAATGGAATTCAACGTGACTTGAAACCAGGTCGAAAAGCAACATACGACTTTATCAAAGGTTACCTGGCTGCTCATTGAACATTTTTTCGTTCGCCTTTCAAACTGCCATGCTTTTCTAAATGCACAGCTGAAAATGGCTGGTTCTCCCGCTCGCCAGAGCTGCGCTCCAGCTTGCTAATCGTCAGCATATTTTCAGAACCAGAATAACCGCTTTGCGCATCAAATTAGCACTTGGAATGGTACACACGGCAGAATTGCACCATTATTACGAATAAATGCTCCTTTTATGCGAGACACAGGCTGCAGAAAACGGTACAGTTAATCTTACCAAGCTAGGATCCAAAAAATTTGATCTGGTTTTTCTGTAAGGGCTTTATGAAACACCTGTGCATCGTCGCCGAATCCAATCCTTTTATAGACCAACTGTTGCAACGCTTTGCTAAAAAAAGCGGATTGGACATTCTATCGGTTCCAGTGGGCCAGGATATGCTCGAACTGGCTCGCCAGAAAAAACCAGCAGTAATCGTAATTGACCCCGAATTGCCAGGCAAAGTGCGTGGCTGGGAAATTATCCGGCTGCTGCGAGAAGATCATCAAACCTGCCAGATACCAGTGATTGCCTGCACATGGTTGGATGAGATCAGTTTGCGAGAGATGACCGGCGCTGTCAGCGGCAGGTTGCAGAAACCTGAAATCCATTACGATGATTTCGTGAACGCACTTATAGCGGCAGGCATTTACCTTGAATAACCAATCCATCCCTGAATAATTGATAAGAACTGGAGAAAGGTTCGAACATGAATAATGATGGATTACTAAAAATAGAAAACATCTCCAAAGCATTCCCCGGCGTTCAAGCGCTCTCAGAAATGTCGATGGAAATCAGACGCGGTGAAATCCTGGCATTAGTAGGAGAAAACGGCGCTGGAAAATCGACATTAATTAAGATCCTTTCGGGCGTCTACCAACCCGATGTTGGGCGCCTGCTGATCGATAACCGCGAAGTCCGCTTCACCAACCCACTCCAAGCGGTGGATGCCGGTATCGGCGTGGTCTACCAGGAACTTAGCCTGGTCCCGAACCTGACAGTAGCCGAAAACACCTTCGGGGGTCGCCCCCCGATCGGCAGCTTTGGTTTAATGAACATGTCGGAAATGCAGGCGAAAACGACTGAACTCCTGGACCAATTCCAGGTGGAATTTACTCCCCAGACGCGAGTAGGTTCGCTTTCGATGGGCAACCAGCAACTGGTTGAAATCATCAAGGCGCTTGCAATTAATGCCAAAATCCTGATCCTTGACGAGCCGACTTCATCTCTTTCACTGCAGGAAGCCAAAATATTATTCGAACGGCTCAAACAACTCAAAGAGCTGGGTATCACGATCCTCTATGTTTCCCACCATTTGGAAGAGATCTTCGAAATCTCAGACCGGGTTACAGTTCTGCGCGATGGTCGATACGTGGGTACGAAGAACACCTCCGAGACAAATGAAAATGAGATCGTCAGCATGATGGTTGGACGCAACCTGGACGAATCTGATGTTTTGCATGGCACTGGAGAACGAGGTGTTGAACTCCTGCGCGTGGAAAATATCTCCAGGAAAGGCGCATTCTCTGACGTCAGCTTCAGCGTTCACAAAGGCGAAGTACTCACCTTCTTTGGCCTGGTGGGCGCCGGGCGCACCGAAGTCGCGCGTTGTTTGATTGGGCTGGACAGAATTCACAGCGGAAAAGTGCTGGTTCGAGGCCAGGAAGTCCACATTTCCAGCCCAGCCAAAGCCATGCAGCTCGGTATGGCCTACCTTTCAGAAGATCGCAAGTCCGAAGGGTTATTCCTGGAAAAAACCATAAAAGAAAACTTCTTGGCAACCAACCTCAATCAAGTATCGCCCGGAGGCTGGCTGAATTGGTCCAAACTGCAAGTCATCGTCCAGGAATATGTCACAAAGTTGGAAATCCGTACCCCAAGTCTGGATCAGCGCCTCAACAATCTCTCCGGTGGTAATCAGCAGAAAGTACTACTTGGCGAATGGCTTGCCACCCAGCCGGAATTGCTCATCGTAGATGAACCTACCCGTGGCATCGATGTGAGCACGAAATTGGATATTCATAAATTACTGCGCAACCTGGCTGATCAAGGCATAGCCATTATGGTTATTTCGTCCGATCTACCCGAAGCTCTGCGCATCAGCGATCGAATCGCTGTGATGCGCAGAGGCCAACTGGTTGGCTTCTTGACGCATGCGGAAGCGAATGAGGAGAGCGTGATGGAACTAGCCGCAGGTGTTGCCAGCAGCAATATTCACAAACAGGAGAAATAGCATGACAGAGAAAATAACTCCAAAAAGTCCGACCCAGCCCAGCAAAGGCAATTTGTTCCTTAAAACTTTGCTACAACAGCGTGAGCTGACCATTTTCCTGTCGGTGCTGGCATTTGCCCTATTATTGGCAATCAGCTCGCCCAATTTCCTTAACCGCGCAAACTTAATTGCCCTCCTGGTCGGTCTATCTTTCGATATGATCGTAGCAGTGGGCATGACCATCCTGATGGTCTCTGGCGGGTTTGATATGTCGGTCGGTTCAATTCTGGCCCTGGCTGGCGCAGTTGCGGGTTACTCCATCACCAAGTTTGGAGCACCCGTCTGGTTAGGGATCTTGCTGGGCCTGGTGACTGGTGTTCTGATTGGCCTCGTCAATGGGGTCCTGGTTACAAAAGTAAGGGTCAACCCATTTATCGCCACTCTGGGCATGATGCAGGTGGTGCGAGGCATCGTTTTCCTGGTTACATCTGGGCTGGGTATCTCCAACCTGCCGGATGCATTCAACTTTTTCGGACAAGAGAAATTACTTGGGTTACAAATTCCGGTTTGGATCATGGCATTTCTAGTGATTGTCGGGGAAATCTTTCTACGACGATCGAGCTTTTTCCGCCAGAGTTATTTTGTAGGCGGCAACGAGCGCAGCGCCCGGCTATCCGGTATCAATATCGATCAAATCAAGATCATAAACTACATGATCGTAGCCTTTATGGCGGCAGTTTCCGGTCTGTTATTGGCCGGACGTATGGGCACGGCCTCAGTGTCTGCCGGTCTTGGCGCTGAACTACGGGTAATATCTGCAGTGGTTATTGGAGGAGCCAGTCTTTCAGGCGGCGAAGGCTCAATCTTGGGCGCGCTACTGGGTGTCATACTCCTGAATTTGATTTCGAATGGCTTGAACCTGCTAGGCATCAATGTCTACTGGCAAAATATTGTCATCGGTGGTGTCTTGATCATCGCGGTAGCAGCCGACTCTCTTTCCCATCGTTCGAAATCCTAAAACCTGAATTCCAATAAAAATAGAAGGAGGTAAAAACAAAACGCACCTTATGAGTTTGCAAACTTCAATTTCAAACCTGGCAAGCCCACAAACCAAGCACGAAAATCACGAGGAGAAAATCGAATGAAACAGAAAATATTATCAGTTCTTTCCATGCTTCTGGTCATGACCATGCTGCTTTCAGCCTGCGGAACTCCCGCAGCGACCGAAGCCCCAGCCCAACCCGCTCCTGCCAAGCCTGCAGCGGCAACCGATGCCCCTGCCAAGCCCGCTGCTACCGAAGCCCCGGCCCAACCAGCAGCCACCCAGGCTCCTGCCGGATCTGATCAGGTCTATTTCGAAGTCAATGCGCTCGTGAACTTACCTTACTTCATTGACCATCGCCTTGGTCTTGAATATGCTGGTCACGCACTGGGCGTAAAGACAAAATATGTCGGCCCAGTCGAATATGATATGACCGCTATGATCAATTCCTTTGAGCAGGCAATTGCTGAGAAACCCGCCGGCATCAATACGGTTGGATTCGATCCTGCGCTCAAACCATCCATCGACGCAGCCGTTGACGCTGGCATTCCGGTCGTAACTCTGGATGCCGAAGTATACGGTTCCAAACGCTATACCTTCCTGGGTACTGGCAACTATAATGCCGGTAAAGTGGGCGCCAGAACCCTGGCAGAAGCCCTTGGTGGAAAAGGCAAAGTTGCCCTGATCACCAAAGTCGGCCAATCCAACCTGGAAGAGCGCTTGAATGGTTACAAAGATGAATTTGCAGCCAACTACCCTGGCATTTCAGTAGTCCAGGTTATTGACGACCAATCCGACTCAGCCAAAGCCGCTGATGGCTTAAAAGCCGTTCTGCAACGCGAACCCGAATTAGCTGGTGTGGGTTGCGTGGAAGCGGCCGGTGGTGTTGGCGCGGCCACCGCTGTCAAAGAACTTGACATGGTCGGCAAAGTACAAATCGTCTCGATGGATCGCGACGACGGCACCCTCAAATTCATTGAAGACAAGGTTATTTACGCTTCTGTGGCGCAGAAAACCGCTCTGATGACCTTCTATGGCACCATGCTGATGCAGGGTCTCAAGAACAACCCTGTCCCGATTGTGGCCGACAACAAAGCTGCCAGCATCATCCCGCTGCCCCAGGCTGTCGACACCGGCGTAGTAGTCATCAAGGCTGATAACGCCAAATTCTTCTACCATGTCGCGGATCCCTACGATTTCAGCAAGTATCCGGTTACCCCAGCGGCACCCGAAGAGACTTATGTGGAAGTTCTGGCCCTGGTCAACTTACCCTATTTCATCGACCACCGCTTGGGTCTGGAATTTGCTGGCAAAGAATTGGGCGTCAAAACCAAGTTTGTCGGTCCAGTAGAATATGACATGACCGCCATGATCAACACATTCGAACAGGTCATCGCTGAAAAACCGGCCGGCATCCTGGTCGTCGGTTTCGATCCGGCTCTCAAGCCATCCATCGACAAGGCAATTGAAGCTGGTATCCCGGTTGTAACGTTGGATGCCGAAGTATATGGTTCCAAGCGCTATACATTCCTGGGCACCGGCAATTACAACGCAGGTCGCGAAGGCGCGAAGAAACTGGCTGAAGCACTCGGCGGCAAGGGCAAAGTTGCCCTGCTGACCAAAGTTGGTCAGTCCAACCTGGAAGAACGCATTCAAGGTTACAAAGACGAGTTCGCCGCGAACTTCCCCGGCATCGAAATGGTTCAGGTAATTGACGACCAATCCGATTCCGCCAAAGCCGCGGATGGCCTCAAAGCGGTCTTACAACGCTTTCCTGATTTAGCCGGCGTTGGCTGTGTTGAAGCGGCGGGCGGCGTAGGTGCTGCTACCGCAGTCAAAGAACTTGACCTGGTTGGCAAAGTTCAAATTGTCTCCATGGACCGTGATGACGGCACCCTGAAATTCATCGAAGACGGTGTTATTTACGCTTCCGTAGCGCAGAAAACCGCCCTGATGTCTTACCTGGGCACCAAGTTACTCTATTATTACAATCACGCCCCAGTGCCCGTTGTGCCAGATAACAAAACAGCTGGCATCATCCCGCTGCCCGAAAGTGTCGATACCGGCACATTAATCATCACCAAAGCCAACGCAGCATTCTTCTACCACAAGTAAAAGTTAATAGTTCCATCGCAGGGCGGGCGGCTTCGGCTGCCCGCCCTATGAAGAAAAAATAATCTCTTCTAATTATTGCGTTTTGTATTGGGCAGTTTGTTTTACGAAAAACCATTATTCCGCCACCCTGATTTCGTCATGGACCTGGCTTTTACCATTCATTACTCCGAACTTGCTTTACAGCGATGCTCCGTTTATGTGTTAGCCACACAGTAGTGCTATTTCCATAAATCGAGCTCGAGGGTGGATTTCGGTTCAGCCATCTCTTCCCTTACTGGGCAGATTGGCGGATCACACAATTGTGATGCCGGTGATCCTGAAATTCCACCGAATAACCTTAAGAAAATTTGCGTGTCTAGATCCGCGCTTTATAAGAACTTGTGAACGAATAATTCAGCGAACTTATCAAGGAGATCTCCAATGAATTCCCGCGAACGTGTTTTGACTGCATTGAATCACAAGGAACCAGATCGAGTTCCTTACGATATGGGCGGTACGGTTGTCACCGGAATTCAAGCAAAAGCTTATCGCCGCTTGCGCCAATACCTGGGCTTACCAGAAAAAGAGATCATCATCATCGATATGCTTCAACAGCTAGCATTGGTGGATGATGATGTGATGGAAAGACTGGGAGTGGATGTGCGCAACATCTCACCGCGCTCAACTGCCAGCTTCAAGATCGAACTGCATGAAACTCCTGACAAACAGTATCGGTATTTTTACGATGAATATCAAATTGGCTGGCGCATGCCGATCGATGGGGGCATGTATTATGACATGTTTGAACACCCACTGAGCGGTGAGATCACACCCGAGATGGTTGACCGTTATACCTTACCAGATCCACTTGACCCTGTACGATTTGCCGGACTGCGCGAAGCCTCGCTGAAAGTACTTGAGCAGGAAAAACGGGCACTTGTGATCGGTAATATTTCGGCAGGTATTTTTGAATTATATATGTGGACACATAGCTATAAGGATGGTTATGCCGATTGGGCCGCGAACCCTGAACTAGCCAGGAAGATCCTACGAAAATATGTGGATTTACAGATGGCATACTGGGAAAAAATGTTCGAAGTGATGGAAGGCATCCCGATCGATGTTGTACAGATGGCTGACGACCTGGCTGGCCAAAACGGTTTGCTCATTTCGCCCAAGTCCTATCGCAAAATTCTAAAACCGTTCCACAAGGAAATGTTCGATTACATCCATTCAAAAACAGACGCCAAGATCTTCGTCCACTCTTGTGGTTCAATCCGGGCGATCATTCCTGACTTTATCGAAATTGGTGTAGATATTTTGAATCCAGTTCAAGTCAGTGCAGCAAATATGGATTCAGCCGAACTTAAACACGAATACGGCAAAGATGTTTGCTTCTGGGGTGGTGGCGTGGATACTCAGAATGCTTTCGACGAAAGCCATACTCCTGAGGAAGTCCGCACCGATGTTCGCAGACGGCTGGCAGATCTTATGCCCGGCGGCGGATTCGTTTTCAATACAGTCCATAATATCCAGGGGAATGTTCCCCCTCAAAACATTATGGCCATGTGGGAAACCCTGCAAGAATATGGCAAGTATTAATTGACTATTTAAATTTTTCCAAAAAAATATAAGTCTTGACTGTCATAAAGGTTTTCGCAAAGCATGCAATAAAAAGATTTTCTCTCCAAATGTACTGGCTGATCGAAGGAATGCGCCCAGCTAAAGCAGAATTATTTTTTGTGGGTATTGTGCAAAAGTTCCAGCCCAAATAACCACCTACCGAGCAAACCACCGATTTCCGATCTATTACACGCAATGATCATGAAGATTACGACCGGAATCTGGATGCCAGTGAATAAATACCACGAAAACTGAGATTAATTCATGCTTGCGCATGCTTCGGTCACGCACCGAAAGGACCCACCTTATGAGTAATCAAATCGTTCGTTCATACCCTAATTTAAAGATTGACGCAGATATGGTGCTGCGAGGCCAGGGGGCCGACCCGGCTGTAATTCGACAGCGCAGACCACGGCTGGTTGATATAGCCGAACAGGTTATCGTTGAAGGAATGCGGCTGATCGAGCCATTGGTGGTTTACCTGACCCTGCCCGTGGAAAAGATAAGCCACGAACGGTTTATGCTCGCCGGAAACGTGCAGCTAAAGGGCGCATTGCTGGCCGAACATCTTGCGCCAGCCCAACAAATAGCGTTGATGGTTTGCACACTCGGCCCGGCCCTCGAAAGCCGGGTTACAGAATTGATGCACGCTGACCCAGCCTACGCATTTGCCCTGGATGGTTTTGGATCGGTGGCTGCGGAAGCGCTCGGACTGGCAATTTGCTCCGAACTGGAAGCCGAAAACCAGGCTTCCGGCCTGTTCACCAGCATCCCGGTCAGCCCAGGGATGATTGGCTGGTCAGTCGGCGAGGGACAACCTCAAATTTTCTCAGCGCTGGATGCCGCCCAAATTGGCGTAAGTTTAAACGAGAGCGCCCAGATGTACCCTCATAAATCTGTTTCGATGATGTTGGGAATCAGCCCAACTCCATTCAGCGCCGGCCGAACTTGTGACTTCTGCAATATGCGCGAGACCTGTCGTTACCAGAACCACGAGCAACATTTCGGTGGTCAAAAAGCGCCTAATCTTTAGACCAGAAAGAGCATCGCCGATTTATTCACCCAGAATAAGCCAGGATCTGTTCCAAGCCCGCTCCAAGCAGCGGATGCGTATGTTGAGCAATGTCATCATAGTGATGATCTACTGGATCTGATCGCCAAACATTACCTGCGACAGTCGAAGAAATTGGCTAATTTCTTCGACAATTCAATCAATACTTTCAAAAAATACCAGGCGAAAGTAACCAGCGGCATCTACCTAACCAAAAACAACCAGATTGAATTGTAAAATGATGAATTTGATTTGTTTGCCCGTTCAATTGGGAAGAAAGCAGACCAATAAATTCGGGATTTTACCAGCGCTTATATTTCATTTTGAGACGAGGCTTCCATGACCCAAAACCTAACCACCCTGTTGAAATCTAAAACCAAAACGATCAAGATCAGCAGGGATTTGCCCACCGCAATTATCGGCGAACGTATCAATCCAACCGGGCGTAAATCCGTGCTGGAATCACTGCAAGCCGGCAATTTTGACATTATTCGCAAAGACGCCCTGGACCAGGTCGCCGCCGGAGCTGCAGCGCTGGATATCAATGCCGGCGTTCCAGGTGCAGATGAACCAAAGCTTATCCAGCAGATCATCCGCAACGTAATGGAAGTGGTGGATGCGCCGCTCTGCATCGATACTGCCAATCCATTGGCGCTGGCAGCCGCACTTTCGATTTATGAAGGCAAAGCCCTGATTAATTCTGTGAACGGCGAGGAACATTCACTGGCAAAGATACTGCCGTTAGCCAAAGAATATGGAGCAGCTGTCATCGGACTGTGTATGGACGACAACGGCATACCTGCCACAGCCGAAGCACGCTTTGCAGTGGCAGCACGCATCATTGAGCGCGCAGCCCAGGCCGGGATCCCATTGGAAGACGTGATCATCGACCCGCTGGCCATGGCCATGAGCGCCGATAGCCGCGCCGGTAAAATTGCTCTGGATACGATCGAGATGGTCGTAAAAGAGTTTGGCGTAAATATCTCAATGGGTGCCAGCAATATTTCTTTTGGCATGCCAGACCGCAAATTCATCAACGCTACCTATATCGCCATGGCCATTCATGCCGGGCTGACCTGCCCAATCACCAACCCTCTCCTGACTGAGGTCAATACTGCCGTTCTGGCAGCCGACCTATCCATGGGTCGTGATGATTACGGCATGCGCTGGATCAAAGCCTTTCGCAAACGTGAAAAAGATAAAATCCCGGCCTAGATCCGATTGTGCATCGCCAGCATCGCAACCTGTCACCCACAAACCGATCTTTATGATCTTTAAAACACAAGGAGCACAGCATGTCTGATTTCTCACCCAAACCCGAGCACAAATTTACCTTTGGTCTGTGGACGGTTGGTTCGCGCGGCGCGGACCCATTCGGAAGCGCAGTTCGCCCGCAGAAAACCCCTGCCGAACTGGTCTATCTGCTTGGCGAGGTCGGCGCTTATGGTGTTAACTTCCACGACAACGACCTGATTCCGATTGATGCCACACCTGCTGAGGCTGAAGCCATTAAAAAGGATTTCCGCAAAGCGCTGGTCGATACTAGTCTGGTCGTCCCCATGGCAACCACCAACCTGTTCAGTGATCCAATCTTCAAAGATGGCGCTTTCACGAGCAACGACCCAAAAGTACGCGCTTATGCTCTTCAAAAAACAATGAACGCAATCGATTTAGGCGTGGAATTTGGCGCGAAGACTTACGTTTTTTGGGGTGGTCGCGAAGGTACTGAGAGTGATTCGAGCAAAAGCGCCGTGGAAGCGATCAAACGCAGCCGCGAAGCCATGAATTTTCTGTGCGAATATGCTATCGACAAGAAATATAATCTGAAATTTGCACTGGAAGCCAAACCCAACGAACCGCGTGGCGATATATATAATGCCACCACCGGCCAAATGCTGGCATTTATCAATACCCTCGACCACCCCGAAATGATAGGTGTCAACCCAGAAATGGCTCATGAACACATGTCGGGCCTTAACTTTATGCACGCGGTCGCCCAAGCCTGGGAAGCGGGTAAGCTCTTCCATATCGACCTGAATGACCAGTATCCCGGCCGATACGATCAGGACCTGCGCTTCGGTTCGCGCGACATCAAGGCGGCCTTTTACCTGGTCAAATTCCTGGAAGATGTAAAATATGATGGGTCTCGTCATTTCGATGCGCACGCTTATCGCACTGAAGACTTTGAAGGCGTCAAAGATTTTGCCCGAGGCTGTATGCGCACCTACCTGATCTTGAAGGAGAAAGCCGCACAATTTAACGCGGATCCGGAAATTCAGGCTCTCTTGGCAGAAATAAATAGCGTTGATGTTGAGCTGGCCCCTCTCTTTGGCAAATACACCCCCGAAAAAGCGACTGCCATCAAAACCCAATCCTTCGACCGCACCGCCATAGCAAGCCGCGGCTTGAAATACGAGCGCCTCGACCAGCTGACAATTGAAATCATCACCGGAGTAAGGTAAGCAGTTTTCGGAATACACCTAAAAATAACCCGGAGGTAGCATATGCCTTACTTGATGGGCATTGACATATCCACAACTGGTGTAAAAGCGCTGATTATTTCACCGGATGGCAAGGTAATTGCCAGCGCCAACACCGAACAACCGCTCTCCACGCCTTACCCGCTCTGGAGTGAGCAGGATCCTGCCGATTGGTGGCGCAGTGCGCTCACCAGCATTAAAAATGTCCTGGCGCAAAGCGGCCTATCCGGCGATCAGATCTCTGCGATCGGACTCACAGGTCAGATGCATGGTTTGACGCTTCTGGATGAAAATGGCGCAGTCCTGCGCCCGGCTATCCTATGGAATGATCAGCGCACCGCGGCCCAATGTGACGAAATCCGCGCACGCCTGGGACGAAAACGCCTGATCGAGATTACCGGCAACGATGCCCTGACCGGGTTTACTGCTCCCAAAATTCTCTGGGTCCGCGAAAATGAACCGCAGATCTATGCCCGCGTCCGGCACATTTTGCTGCCCAAAGACTACGTGCGTTACTTGCTAACTGACGTTTTTGCCGTCGACTGTGCAGATGGCGCCGGCACCATTCTCTTTGATATCAAGACCCGTGATTGGTCACCCGAGGTCTTAAAAGCCCTCGACATTCCGCTGGAATGGTTACCAAAAACCTATGAAGGCAGCCAGGTAACTGGCGTGATCAGCGCCAAGGCTGCAGCTCTGACCGGATTAAAAGCCGGGACACAGGTTGTCGGTGGAGGCGGAGACCAGGCAGCACAGGCAGTTGGTGTCGGAGCTGTCCGTCCCGGAATTGTTGCTCTAACTCTGGGTACATCAGGTGTTGTCTTTGCCACCACCCAGGGACCATTTATTGAACCAGAAGGTCGATTGCACGCTTTCTGCCATTCAGTACCCGAACGTTGGCACCTGATGGGTGTCATGCTCTCAGCCGCAGGCAGCTTGCGCTGGTATCGCGATACCTTTACACCCGGGCTGGATTATGACAGCCTGCTTGCGCCAGCCGCGCAGGTATCCGCTGGCAGCGAGGGACTGCTTTTCCTACCCTACCTGACTGGCGAAAGGACCCCGCATCCCGACCCACTGGCACGCGGTTCCTTTACCGGGCTCAGTATTCGTCACACCCAGGCACATCTAACCCGGGCAGTCTTGGAGGGCGTTGCCTTTGGGTTGCGCGATTCATTCGAACTGATGAAAGCAGTCGGGTTGGTAAAAATTGAGCAGGTGCGTGTCTCTGGTGGCGGCGCGAAGAGCCCGCTTTGGCGGCAGATCCTGGCAGATGTATTTAATGCCGAATTGGTCACCGTCAACACCACTGAAGGAGCCGCGTACGGCGCTGCTTTATTGGCTGGAGTAGGCAGCGGGATCTACACTGATACAGATGCTGCTTGTGAACAGGCAGTCAAGGTCACAGATTCCACTCGGCCACAATCCAGCGCAGCAAAAAAATACGATCAGATATACAATATCTATGGCGATCTTTACCCGGCACTCATGCAAATTTCCCATCGTCTGGGGTCAGTCTAAAGCTCGCACAATAGTATATAATCAGAAAAAAATACACTATTCAAAGGAAATTATCATGGACCTGAAAGTACTCTACGAACATGTAATTGAAGGCGAAGCTGCGCAAGTTGAAGCAGCAGTTCAAGCTGCCCTGGATGCAGGGATCAATGCCAGCACCATTTTGAATGAAGGCTTGATCTCCGCCATGGATGAAGTCGGCCGCCGGTTTGAAGAAGGCGAATACTTCGTCCCAGAGATGCTGATCGCCGCCCGCGCCATGCAAGCCGGTTTGCGGCTCTTGAAACCACACCTGATCAGCAGCGAGACCGTCTCGGCTGGTAAAGTTGCCATCGGTACGGTCAAGGGCGATCTGCACGATATTGGCAAAAACCTGGTTGCCATGATGCTGGAAGGCGCTGGCTTCGAAGTCCAGGACCTGGGCGTGGACGTGACCCCCGATAGTTTTGTAAAAGCAGTCCAAGGCGGCGTACAGATTATCGGCATGTCTGCCCTGCTGACCACTACCATGAGCAACATGGCAATCACCGTGGAAGCGCTTAAATCCGCAGGTGTACGCGACAATGTCAAAATCATGATCGGTGGCGCGCCCGTCACACAGGAATATGCCAACCAGATTGGCGCAGACGCCTTTGCCCCGGATGCATCCAGCGCCGTGCGCACCGCCCGCCAGTTACTCGGGTAAGATTCAACAATTCAGCCAGAAAAGAGCAACCCAGGCTGGCACAAGCCACCTGAAGCTGCTCTTTTTATTTACTTTTTCATCAAAATACAGCCAACTATTTCATCAAACCGATTCCGCGAGTCGAAACGTATCTCCTTTGACGATCTCAGATCATTGTCAACCTACTCAGCCATTGAAAATCGAAGACGATATGTCACGCATGTTGGAGATTTACCCAGGTTTTTTAATATTGCTTTGCACACCGAAGCGGTTATAGAGAAAAGGTACTGCGCATTTTTTTCGCAGGGTAATCAAATGAACTGCGCTAATCCGTTAAAACGCTGCGTAACCAACACCCCATTTACGCCAGTGGTGACTTTCTGGCAAGCCTGCACCATTGTTCTTTCCGCCAAGTTGTAAGGAAAAAGACCTTGAGCTCGTTCTCGCAAGCAACCATCCTTTTTATTTTTTCTGTAAGCTACCCGATTAAACAGCCCTTGACGCATTGCCTGGAAGACTCATAGCTTTGTCATTCTGGTATCAAACGGACAAACAGGCGCTCATGGGCCACCCGCTGCAGATCTTCCCGTTTGGGGAGCTTATCTTCATCAAATCCTATCTTCAACGGCCTGGCCATCCAGTTCTTCTCAATACACAATAACGCCAACCGCTCTGCCACTTCAGATTCATCCAGGACAAGTTCGGCCCCAGCTGCCAGCTGCCGACCGTCAATCCATAATACTACCCGTGAATTGGTTTGCAGGTTTCGCCACCAGACCCGCTCCCGGCTGGAAATCACCCATAAATCATTGCCATTCCTGTGAAAATTAACCGGCAGCTGTATCACCCGAGCGCTTTTCCGTCCAGTAACCTGGATCAAAGTCAAACTACCACCCATCAGCCATTACAGCTTTGAACGCAACAGCCAGCCAACAACATCATTGAAAACCATATAAATCTCCCCGATAAACTATTCAGATCAACAACCATACATCTGGTCAGGCATCAGCACATCCGGAAACTTTGAGCGCAAAGCCAGGCGGCATTCGTAACATAAATGACAGGCATCGGCATAATTTTCCTGATGCGGCAGGTCATATTCATCCACCAACCCGGCCGGACCACCTTTTAATAATGGCCCAACAATGGGATGCGCCTCTGCATAATAACGCTCGCATATTTCGGTCAGCGGTCGCTCAAAAACATTTCCGAGCGAGATGCCCTGGCAAAGCTGCAAATTGCCAAATGGGTCAAGATGAACCCGGCCAGGCTCGCGCAAATCTTCATGCGGACAGCACATGAATGTATTCCAGGGCTGGCCGGTAGCGCGTGAAACCAGTTGGCTGGCAGCCCGACCCCTGTACATCACTGCAGAAACTCCATCCGCGAGCTGCCCAATCGCCCCGGCGGCGTTGGTCTGCTCCGGTTGGGCAACACTGATTGTTCCAATTGGAATCCGCAGCTCCTCTGCGGCCGAAGCTGCGATCAACGCCGACCGGTTATTTTCTTCACTGTAATGGTACCGATCACTGCTAATAGTCAAATCCTCGATCAGATCTGCGAATGGCCGTAGCCAGGCCAACGCATCCGGCTCGCTTGTAGCCCAATAAGCATTCGTGACAATCCCCACATGAAATCCCATGGCCGTCGCCATCTGGGCTCCACGCAGCAAGATCGGATAATACAGGAAAGGCTCACCGCCTTCAAAATAGATCCACTCCAAACCTTCCACATCTCGGGCCTGAAGCAAGATCTCGTGCAGCTGAGCAAGGTTCATAACTCCCGTCTGCCATGGGCTTCCCCATACAAAGCAATGCTCACACTCGAGGTTACATCTATAGGTCAACAATAAGTGCAAACCAGTCAATTTCATTAATCACATCCTGCAGCAATGTATTGCATCATACTACCAGTGTAAGACATTAACTACCTAAAGTCACCCGCCAAACATCACCTTAGAGATATAATAAAGGTACTTGTTTTAAAGAGGAGAGTCCATGACAAATGTTTTTGAGTCACATCACCCACTTGTTCTGCACAAATTAAGCCGCCTGCGGGACATAAAAACCGACCCCAAGAAGTTTCGAGAACTGGTTCAAGAAATTTCTGCGCTTCTGGTTTACGAGGCAACTGCCGATCTGGCTGTAACTCAGCGTGAAGTACAAACGCCGATGGCCACCATGACTGGATACGAACTGAAAGAAAAAATCGGTCTGGTACCCATTTTGCGCGCCGGGTTGGGCATGGTCGAAGGCATTTGGGAATTGATGCCTTCATCCGAGGTCTGGCATATTGGCCTGTACCGTGATGAAAAGACCCTGCGCCCGGTGGAATATTATAATAAACTGCCGTTGGAACCCACCGTCTCGGTTTGCCTGATATTGGACCCCATGCTGGCAACTGGCGGCTCCGCAATTGCCACCGTGGAAGTGCTCAAGAAATGGGGCGTCAAGAAAATTAAATTCGTCGGGTTGATTGGGGCGCCCGAGGGCATTGCCTTGATGCAAAAAAAACATCCCGATGTCGCGATTTATCTCGCCGCAATTGATGATCACTTGAACGAAAAAGGCTACATCGTCCCCGGACTGGGTGATGCAGGTGATCGCCAATTTGGAACCGGCTGAGAATGTAACTTCCACCATTTTTAGCATTGCACGCCCAAATGTGTTTTAACGGCGTGCCTGGCCAGATACCAGGTACGCCGTTATGAAAGCCACCCGGCAGCACTCTGATAGTTTTCTTTTGATTGGAGGCTCCAGGCCAATCAAATTTTTTTTATTTACCACCTTACGCTCAACTTCATTCTCAGAAGGAAACTGACCGTCATGGGCAGCCTATACGATCTCCTGTTTGAACCAGTCCGCATCGGACCAGTCACAACTCCCAATCGTTTTTTTCAGGTGCCGCACTGCAATGGCTTTGGCTACCGCATGCCGCGCGGTTTGGCTGCGATGCGCGGTATCAAGGCCGAGGGCGGTTGGGGAGTGGTCAGCACTGAGGAAGTCGAAATTCATCATACCAGCGATCTCTCACCCTACTTTGAAGGCCGGCTGTGGAGTGATGATGATATCCCTGCTGTGGCTTTGATGGCCGAAGCAGTCCACAAACACGGCTCACTGGCTGCCATCGAACTGGTCCACAACGGATTGGACGCAAACAACCTGTACTCACGCGTGCCACCACTTGGGCCGCGCTCCATGGGAACCCTGGGCGGCTCTGGGTACGAACCAGTCCAATCTCGGCGCATGGACAAGCAAGACATTCGTAACGTCCGGCGCTGGCACCGCGCGGCAGCTTTGCGCGCCAAACAGGCCGGTTTTGACATCATTTATTGCTATGCCGCCCACGGACTGACCCTGCCGATCCAATTCATCATGCGACGCACCAATGACCGCAGCGACGAATATGGCGGCAGCCTGGAAAACCGGGTACGCTTCCTGCGTGAGTTGATAGAAGAGACTAAAGATGCAGTCGGGGATACCTGCGCCGTGGCAGTCCGCTTCGCAGTGGATGAAATAATTGGTCCAGCCGGTATCACCCACCAGGGTGAAGGGCACGATGTGATCGCAATGCTGGCCGAACTGCCCGATTTATGGGATGTAAATGTTAGCGGCTGGTCAAATGACTCGGCCACTTCTCGCTTTGAAAAAGAAGGCTTCCAGGAAAAGTATACAGCTTTCGTCAAGAGCCTGACCACCAAACCTGTGGTAGGTGTGGGGCGCTACACTTCTCCCGACTCTATGGTTTCGGCAGTGCGGCGCGGCGTGCTGGATCTGATCGGTGCGGCGCGGCCCTCCATCGCTGACCCATTTTTACCCACCAAAATCCGCGAAAACCGTCCTGAAGATATCCGCGAGTGCATCGGCTGTAACATTTGCGTTACCGGGGATACCCGCTATGTGCCTCTGCGCTGCACCCAGAACCCTACGATGGGTGAAGAATGGCGGCGTAATTGGCACCCCGAGCGTATCAACATTCAAAAAAGCCCCAGCGAAATCCTGGTGGTGGGAGCAGGTCCATCCGGGCTAGAATGCGCCCGGACCCTGGGCCAGCGCGGTTATGCAGTCACGCTTGTCGAAGCACGCCGTGAGGCTGGCGGTCGCGTACTAAAAGAGTCTGCCCTGCCGGGTCTGAATGAATGGCGGCGTGTCATTGATTGGCGTCTGACCCAGATCCAGAAACTCAAGAACATCAGCCTGTACCCATCCAGCCAGATGAGCGCAGAAGATATTCTCGAATCTGGCATAAAAAACATTATCCTGGCTACTGGTGCCCAATACCGCCGAGACGGACTCGGCCGCAGCCTTGGCAGCCCCATCCCAGGTCACAGCTTGCCGCATGTCTTCACACCTGATGATCTGATGCTCGAGACGGTCAAATTACCCGCTGGGCACGTGCTGATCTACGACGATGACCACTACTACATGGCAGGTGTGCTGGCTGAACTGCTGGCTCAATCCGGTTGCAAGGTCAGTCTGGCAACCCCAGCCCCGCTGGTATCTTACTGGACCCAGTTCACCCTGGAACAGGAGAAGATTGAAAAACGCTTGTTGGGCATGGGTGTAAACCTGTACACTCGGCACACCCTCGATTCGATCCAGGCCGGTCTGCTGACCCTAAATTCATCCAGCACCGGCACCAGCCACCAGATTGAGTGCGACAGCGTTGTGTTAGTGACCGACAGGATCCCGAACGATGAGCTGTTTTTCGAGCTGGGCCCAGCCCTGGCAGATGGACGGTTGCAAAGCCTTCAGCGCATTGGAGATGCAGAAGCGCCCAATATCATCGCCCAGGCAGTCTTCAGTGGACACCTGGCAGCCCGCAATTTCGATGAAATTCAGAATGTGGACGAAACACCCTTCAAAGTCGAGCGAGGCGGGCTTTCTTTACCGGCCTAAACTGGCATGAACCGACCATACCCAATCATTGCCACCTCAGCTGGCAGCGTGGCAATCCGCCCAGCTATGTTTGCGGACGCCATCCAATTCAGCGAACTTCGCCAGGCAGCCTTGCGCGATAACCCGACCTTGTTTGGATCAGATTATGATTCCCGCGAAAACTGCACAATTGAATGGACTCTCAAACTCATACAAGCCAACCCCCAGGAAGAATGCAGTTTTGTGGCCGCATGCGATCAATTAATACTTGGCATGACAGGCATCCGCCGATTTCCGGGCCAGAAATTGAGGCATTCGGCTACCATCGGAGGCGTCTATATCCAGCCGCAATGGCGCAGGCAGGGTCTGGCTTTCGGGCTGCTGGCTGGCTGCCTGGATTGGGCTAGAGAGCACGAAATCGTCAGTCTCAAACTTGCTGTTGTCACAACCAACCTGGCGGCCATTCAGCTTTATGAACAGAACGGCTTTATCAAATACGGCAGGGAACCCAGGGTAATATTTCATGCTGGCGTTTATTATGACGAGTACTTAATGTCGTACGAAGTCTAAGCCATCAGAACCGAAAACCCTGAAAGCCCGGGGAAATACAACCAGGTATCAGCCGCTCTACACATTTGCTATACGCAAAGCTACGCCTTTCTCTCAGAACGCTTGGCGTCATTCCACAGGGCATCCATTTCCCCCAGGCTCAATTCTTGCATAGCACGCTGCGAGAGTTGGGCCTGATGTTCGATATATTTAAACCGGGTCTTAAATTTAACGCTGGCAGCCCGCAGCGCTGCTTCTGCATCGACCTTTTTCCAGCGCGCCAGGTTAACCAGCACAAAGAACAGGTCGCCGAGTTCATCGGTCAGCTCGGCCTGATTGGTAGTCGCCTCAACCTCCAGGATCTCTTCTTTAATCTTATCCAGAACACCTGAAATTTCTGGCCAATCAAAGCCCACCCGTGCCGCACGATCCTGGAACTCCTGGGCCTGGGTCAAAGCTGGAAGAGCAGCTGGCAAACCATCCAGGATGCCTTTTTCAGAGTTGCCCTGTTTCTTGCGTTCTCCTGCTTTGATCTTCTCCCAATTTGAGAGTACATTGGCAACACCATCCACCTCAACCTGACCAAAAACATGCGGATGGCGGCGTACAATCTTGGCGTGGATACCCTGGAGAATATCCGCCATATTGAACTCACCGGCCTCTGTGGCGATCTGGGCATTCAGCACCACCTGCAGGAGCAGGTCTCCAAATTCTTCACACATTTTTTCTGGATCAGCGTCATCCATGGCTGATAGGGTCTCATAGGCTTCTTCCAGTAAATGCTTGCGCAGGCTAGCATGGGTCTGTTCTTTATCCCAAGGGCAACCATCCTCCGGCGCGCGTAAATGGGCGATCAATTCCTGAAATGCCTCAAAAGAACTGCCTGGACCAAGAGCCGGAACATATACCGCCACAGCCGACTGGTCAGCCAACGCTGAAATCGGGATTTCCTGCACCAGAAATTCCTTTGAAACCAGCCTCAGCAAAAAACTTTGCGGATAGACTGCCGTCAGGACCCTACTGAGTGCGTCCAGATTGAAATCTGGAGGGCATAGCAGCAAAGCTGGAGCATCAGGCGGAAAAGAGGGCACATGAGCACTGGAGAGCCCGCCAGAGCCAACCAGGCTCAGTCTGTTCTCGCCTTGCAACCCCAATACAGCCAATATATCACCAATATTTTCCAATTCCATGCAACACTCCTTTACCCAGCCAACAGCAGGCCCTGGTGGTTAACCTAAATCAAAACGATTCTATGACTTTAAGCGTTCGCTTGGCACTACCCACCAACAAGCGAATCTTAGCTCCACGAAACGAACACCACCAGCAACGGAAAGAACACTATTTCAGAAAGCACCCGCAAAATAGTATCGGGCAGCGCAGGCAGGCGAACGCTGCCATAAAATATTATGTGCCGTGCTATGACAGACTCATGGGATTAAAGCGTAAAGCGTAAAACAGACTGCGTGGGTAACGCAACCGTTTTACGCGATACGAATTTTGTAGAATTTGTAATACTAACGCTTGGTGTAAGTAGGAGCCTTACGGGCCTTCTTCAAACCTGGCTTCTTGCGTTCCTTGATGCGGGCATCGCGGGTCAGCAAACCAGCCTTGCGCATGGTGGAAGTCCACTCGCCGTTGATTTTGACAAGCGCGCGGGCCAGACCAAGAACCACAGAACTGGTCTGACCAGATACGCCGCCGCCATTCACTACGACAGAGATATCATAAGCGGACGGCTCATGACCGATCGCTGCCAACGGGGTGAGAATGGCATGCATGTCACCAGGACGGGTAAAAAAATCAGCGGCATTCTTGCCATTGACCACAAACTTACCCGAACCATCTGACACACGCACGCGGGCAATGCCTTCCTTGCGGCGTCCAATTCCTTCAAAATACTGCGCCATGATTGTAATGCTCCTTTACTTCTTGTCGGTCTGGGTGCCGTGGGGGTGCTCACCGCCGCCGTACACCTTCAAGCGCTTGATAATGGCATGGCTAAACTTGGATTTGGGAAGCATACCCCAAACAGCGTCACGAATAACGCGATCGGGATGATTCTTGAGCTGGTCCTTCAAAACGACGGACTTCAACCCACCAGGATAACCGGAATGTTTGTAATACGTCTTCTCGGTTGTCTTCGAGCCAGTTACAGTAATGTAAGCGGCATTGATGACCACAACATAATCACCCACCGGCACGCCAGGGGTGTAGGTCGGCTTATGTTTTCCGAGTAAGGTGGCGGCAATCTTCGCCGTCAAACGACCCAGATTCTGACCAGCGGCATCGATCACCACCCAGTCATTCTGGATTTCTTTGGCCTTCGGATAGTACGATTTGTACACGGTCGTATCTCCACAAACTTTCTTATTGACTATTTCAACCTGATCACTCAGGATACGTTACTTCGACAAGTGTCAGTCCATTTGCAGGAGCCAATCCAGCCGGAACTGCGCTGAGTCTGTCTGCTAGCATATCGGCAACAACACTTGCCGGGAACTTACCCTGTCCTACAGCCACCTGGACGAAGACAAGTCTGCGCACCATGTGGTACAAAAAAGCATCAGCCTGGACTTCAAAGAACCACTCATCACCCTGCTGGTGCCATTCGGCTTTCAGCACCGTGCGCACGCTGCTACTTCCGGGCCGGGGCGGGGTGCCGAAAGCGGCAAAATCGTGTTTGCCGGGGATAAAGCTGGCTGCCTGTTTAAGGCCGTCAGCATCCAGGTCAGGCCACTGTCGCCAGGCATAGCGTTCCCGCAAGGGGTCGCGTGATGGATGACAGTATAACCTGTAACAATAAAGCCTGGAAGTGGCATCGAAACGCGGATGAAAATCGTCTCTGACGATTTGTGCCGCGCTCACTGCCATTTCCGCTGGTAAGTTACCGTTTAGGGCCCTTACCAGTACTTCGGGCTCATGTTTCCACTGTAGATCAAATGTGACCACCTGCCCCCGGGCGTGCACACCACTATCAGTGCGCCCCGCCATCAGGACAGACTTACCCACCCAACCCAGCCGGCGCAGGGCTTCTTCAAGCTCGCTCTGCGCCGTTCGGGCGGTTGCCTGACGCTGACTACCGGATAAACCGGTTCCATCGTAGGCAAGGATGATCTTGTAACGTGCCACGTTATCAGGACCAGAATTCAATGTTCAAGAACCCTGAACACAGAACGAACGCTGACCTATTCTTCCACCAGCTCAAGGATCACCATCTCGGCAGAATCACCGAAACGTGGTCCAAGCTTGAGTATACGAGTATAACCACCAGGGCGTGTCGCGAAGCGAGGCGCAATTTCGTCGAACAACTTTCGGACGACTTCATCGCCACCACCGAGACGCGCAGCAACCAGACGGCGCGCAGTGACTTTCGCTACAGCCGTGCCTTCCGCACAGCGGCGGGCAACGGTAATCATGCGTTCAGCATCCCCACGGATGGCATGCGCCTTAGCCCGCGTGGTCGTGATTCGCTCGTGCGTAAAAAACTGTTTAATTAGCGTGCGCCGCAGGGCGATGCGCGCGCCCTTGGAGCGCCCAAGTTTATAACCTGCTACCTGATGTCGCATTTTGTCTTACTCCGCAATAATCGGTTGATCTTTCAAGAAGCCCTTTTCGTGCATCTTCTGGCGTAGTTCGTCGAGACTCTTCTCACCAAAATTACGAATGGACATGACAGCCTGATCGCCCTTTTCGAGCAGATCGATTACATCACCAACAGTAGTGATGCCTGTGCGCTTGAGTGAATTGAAAACACGCACTGACAGATCGAGTGCTTCAACCGGAGTCTCAGCAAGTTCAACGCTGATATGTTTCCCAGAGACCTCTTTTTCCATCGTAACAGTAAGGGTCTCTTCGTTGATTCCGGCAATATAACGCAAGTGTTCGATCATCGTCTTGGCAGCGGAGCTGAGCGCCTTTTCGGGCGACAGTGTGCCATCGGTCCAGATTTCAAGCGTTAGCTTGTCATAGTTCGTGCTCTGGCCCACGCGCGCGTTATTCACTTCCCAGTTGACACGCTTCACAGGGCTATAGATTGCATCCACCGGTAGATCACCGATGGGCAAATGCCCCGAGCGCTCATTGGCTGGTGAATAACCTCGACCACGTTCGACAGTGAATTCCATGTCAAGCCGGGTCTTGGGATCATCAACAGTGAACAAATAGAGATCAGGATTGATGATCTCAACATCTGGTGAAGTGATGATATCAGCGGCGGTTACCATACCCTCGCCTCGCACCTCAAGGTGCATGCGGTTGGAATCCACTCCGTTGAGTTTCAAGCGAATCTGCTTGATCTGCAGTGTCACCTGAATTACGTCTTCGCGCACACCGGGGATATCGCTAAATTCATGCAATACATCCGTTATACGAACCGACGATACAGCCGCGCCATCCAGGGATGATAAAAGCACACGTCGCAAGGCATTACCGACGGTAACACCATAACCACGCTCCAGCGGGCTGATAATAAATTTCCCATAGTTTCGAGCTTCTGCTTCACGCTCGATCTTGGGCATGACCATGTTCATTAAGCCGGTCACGGTTCACCTCTCCCTTGTTCAAAAACGGCGGCAAAACCATTCCCCTGAAAAAACCAGGGGACCTGCCACGCAACCGCTGCGATTCACTAACGTCGTGAGTAAAACTCTACGATTAGCTGTTCGTTCAAGTTGCCGTCGATTTCAGCGCGTTCCGGCAGGCGTAAGACCGTACCAGTCAAATTCTTCAGGTCGCGATTGAGCCAGGCCGGAAAATTTCTTTTTTCAGCCAAATCACCAAGCTCTTTGAAGTACGTAGTATCGCGTGAACCTTCACGCACCTGAATCACGTCACCGGAACTCATTTGCATGGACGCTACATCCGTACGACGACCGTTGACGGTAAAGTGCCCGTGGGACACCAGTAGACGCGCCTGAGCGCGGCTGGTTGAGAAACCCATACGAAACACGATATTATCAAGACGGGTCTCAAGGATCTGAAGCAAGTTTAGACCGGTCAGACCGCGGCGCTGCTGAGCAGTTTCATAATAACGACGGAACTGGCGTTCCATCGTACCATAGACGCGACGCGCCTTCTGCTTGGCTCGCAACTGGCGTGCAAAATCGGATTCGCGACCCGTAGCGGTCCTGGAACGACTTCCTGATTTTCCATGCACACCTGGGGCAAAACTGCGCTTCTCAAACCCACATTTCGGGGTAAAGCAGCGCTCGCCCTTAAGGAAAAGTTTTTCACCTTCACGCCGGCATAATCTACAAACCGGACCAAGATATTTCGCCATTTATTCTTACCTCTCCAAACAATTACACGCGACGTTTCTTAGGGGGGCGGCAGCCATTATGCGCTACCGGGGTCTTATCCTGGATGGATCGGACCTTTATCCCCATCGATTGAACTGCACGGATGGCAGACTCGCGGCCGGGGCCGGGGCCTTTAACAACCAGGTCAGCTTCCTGCAAGCCCATTTGCTGGGCTGCTTTGATGGCCTGTTCAGCGGCCAGACGAGCGGCAAAAGGTGTACTCTTGCGAGAACCCTTGAAACCGGCCGACCCGGCGCTGCCCCAGGCAATTGTGTTGCCTGAAGTGTCCGTAACAGTAACGATGGTGTTATTGAACGAGGCAAAAACATGAACCTGCCCCGATGATAACGTGCGCTTGGCTTTTTTGGCGCCGCTCGTGCGGCGCGCCTGGCGTACACTTTGTGCCATATATTATAATTCTCCTGCCAACGATTACTTCTTACCACCACGGCGACGACCACGACCGGCCACAGTCTTCTTGGGGCCTTTGCGGGTGCGTGAATTGGTTCGAGTGCGCTGACCATGAACCGGCAAATTGCGGCGATGTCGCATTCCGCGATAGCAGCCGATTTCGATTAAGCGCTTTATATTCAACTGCTCTTCACGGCGTAAGTCGCCTTCCAACGTGAAGTGCTTGGTGATGTATTCGCGCAGAGCAGCTACCTCAGCTTCCGAGAGATCCTTGATACGGATATCTGGGCTTACTTTGGTTTCTGCTAGAATTTCGCGCGAGCGGGTTAGACCGATACCATATAGGTAGGTCAACCCTATCTCAACGCGTTTGTTGCGTGGGAGGTCAATACCTTCAATACGCGCCATAGTTGATTACCCTTGTCTCTGCTTGTGCTTTGGATTTTCGCAGATCACGAAGAGTCTGCCGCTGCGCTTCACTACCTTGCACTTGTCACAACGCTTACGAATGGATGGTGATACTTTCATGAGTGCCTTTCTCCTTCAGTAGACACACGTATGTGCCTCGACAGCCGAAGTTTTGATTATACTAGCTTCGTGCATTTCCGTCTACTATTTGGTGTCTTTTATTGGTCACAGGACAGTCAGGATGAGGGGATCTCCTTCGGTAACAGCCACGCTGTGTTCAAAATGCGCTGTTAGCGACCCATCGGCAGACACCACAGTCCACTTATCTTTTGCTACTTTGGTCTTGTGCGTTCCGACCAATACCATTGGTTCCAAAGCGATCACTACACCAGGGCGCAAGAGAATGCCCGTGCCTGCTGTCCCATAATTCGGAACCTGCGGACCTTCGTGCATTTGCCGCCCAACGCCATGACCGGTGTATTCGCGGGTAACATGGTAACCATGGCTTTCTACATATTTCTGTATCGCTTCAGAGATATCGCCAGTCCGGTTGCCGGATCGCATTTTGGCGATCCCAACATACAGAGATTGTTCGGTTACCTCTAGCAGATTTGCAGCCTTCGCTGAGATTTCTCCCACCCCGGCGGAAAACGCCGAGTCAGCCACATATCCTTCAAAGAACGTTCCACAATCAATCGAAACGATATCGCCTTCTTTCAGCTTCCGGGTTGTTGTCGGAATGCCGTGCACCAACTCTTCATTGATACTGACAGTGATCGAGTTGGGGAACGGCGGGAAACCGTAGCCTTTGAAGGGTGAGACAGCCCCGTATTTCTTGAGCACTTCCTCGGCAGCCGCGTCGAGGTCGGCGGTGGAAAAACCGGGTTTTAATTGTTCACGGACAGCCGCCAGAACAGAGGCGTTGATGCGTCCGGCTTCACGCATAATTGCAATTTCAGCCGGATTTTTGATGTTGATCTGACGAGCCCAGTCCATAAATTTTTCGATAATTCCTATTTCTTAAGTACAGACATCAAATGGGCCGCTACATCTTCAATCGGGCCAAACCCATCGATCTCTGCCAACAAACCACGCTGCCGATAATACTCTATTAGCGGTGTAGTCTGTCCATGATATACCTCGATCCGATGCATTACCGTTTCAGCCCGATCATCATCTCGCTGAAATAACGGCGATCCATCAAAATCGCAAATACCTTTTTGCTTAGGCAGGTTGAAGCGCTCGTGAAAATTATGCCCGTGTGCTCGGCAGGTCCAGCGACCAGCCAGGCGTTCGATCAAAGCTTCTCTCGGCGCGGTAATAAAGGGCACCAGGTCCACCTTACCACCAAATTCATTCAACATAACCTGAAGGTCATCCGCCTGGGTTGGCGTGCGTGGAAAGCCATCCAGGATGGCTCCCCGCTCGCAGTCAGGTCTTGAAAACCGTTCTCGGATCATGGCAATGGTTAAATTGTCAGGGACAAGTTCACCTTTGCTCATGTATGTCTGTGCCAACTTGCCCAACTCGGTATCTTTCTTGATGTTCTCACGAAAGATATCGCCAGAAGAGATATGTGGAAGTTTAAAATTCTCAGCCAGTATCTCTGCCTGTGTACCCTTTCCCGCCCCAGGAGGGCCCAACAGAACAATATATGTCGGCATAACCGAGTCGCTCCTACCTTACCAGGATAGAATCTTGATAACCGTGTAACTTTAACTCAGCGTCAATGGTCGAGAAGGTATCGCGAACGACACCAACCACAATCAGCAAACCGGAAGATGAAACCAGGAACAAACCAGCTGAGGAAGTACCAGAACCAATACCAATCGCAGACAATAATAGACTGAGTACGAAGGGTAATATTGCGACGAGACCCAGGAACAAAGCTCCGGGCAGGGTAATGCGCCGCTGAACCTTGGTCAGGTATTTCTGTGTAGGCGCTCCACGGTTGACACCAGGGATCTGCGCACCGACACGTTTCAGGTTTTCGCCATAGTTTTGTTGGGCAAACAAAACATCTGTGTAGAAGAATGTAAAAACCACCACCATAAAGAAGTACAACACCCAGTAGGTTGTGGAATTTCCACCAAATGTGGTTTGAACACCAATGGCGAAATTAGCGACACCTACATTGGCATTTCGCACAAAATACGAAGCTAAAATGGCCGGAAACTGCAGGATAGCGCTTGCAAAAATGAGCGGGATCATGCCAGACATATTCACCATCAACGGCAGGGAAGCCTTAACCGGCATTGACATGCGGTTACCCACCCGGCGTCCGGGATACATCACTGGCACATTTCGGCGCCCTTGCTGAACAAAAACGATGGCGAAAATGGTCAGTACAATAATCACAATCATCAGGGTCAACATGATCCAACGACTGTTTTCATCGGCCATAATTCGGGCCAGGTTGGAGGGCATACGTGCTACGATACCTGCGAAGATGATCAAAGAAAGACCCTGTCCGCGGATGCCGTATTCAGAAATCAGCTCACCCAACCAGATCGCAAAGAGCGTACCGGCAATCATGGACAACAAAGCAGTCATGGACGGTAGAATCTTTTCGGCGGTAAAGCCAAAGTCCAAAACCGTGGTGCCAGAAACGAGAGAGTTGAAAATATTGATCTGGCCAATCGCCGAAAGAGCTGCCATCGGCACAGTCAGATAATAAGTCCACTTTTCCATCCACTTGCGCCCTTCAGTCGGGTTCTCATCCATCCGCCTCTGAAGCGAAGGGATGATCGGGATCAACAGTTGTATGATGATCTGGGCAGTAATGTATGGATATACACCCATTGAAAGCAGGGAAAAGCGTGAAACCGTACCGCCAGAAAGCAGATCGAGAAAACTAAAGAAGTTTCCTCCGCTTGCGGCCAACTGCTGCTGAATTTGTTTCAACGCTTCAGCATTGATACCCGGAGTCGGGACGTTCGCCGCAAGCCGGTAGATGACCAATAAAACGACGGTCATCACCAGCATGCGACGGATATCTTCCGATTTCCACAGGTATCGCCAGGCCGACCATGTGTTTTTCATAAGGGTGGTCTCCTGAGATAGAAATTAGTTTTCGATCAGCTCAACGGAGCCGCCAGCGGCTTCGATTTTGCTTTTTGCGCCAGCAGAAACGCGATGGACGCGAACTTTAAGTGCAACTGTGAGCTCGCCGCGGCCCAGGATTACAACCGGGTTGCGAGGATCGCGCAGCATACGCACAGCAGTCAACGATTCGGGGCTCACTTCCGCTCCAGCCGAGAAGGCTGAGAGCTGATCCAGGTTTAATTCGTTGAACGTAACCTGGAACGGGGGTGTGAAACCTTCACCGCGCATAAACGGTAAACGGCGGAAGAACGGTAAGTTACCGCCCTGACGATACAGGTGGCCTTCTTCGCCTGAGCGAGAACCAGCACCCTTAGTACCGCGGCCAGCAGTTTTACCCTGGCCCGCAGAAATACCGCGACCAACACGTTTGCGATTTTTCTTTGAACCCGGATTGGGGGTCAGATCGTGGAGTTTCATAAATTGCTCCTACTCTTCAATCTGAAGAAGATGAATAACGGAATTGAGCATCCCACGCAGCGCAGGGCTGTCCTGGTGCTCTACCGTTTGGTGCATACGGTTAAGACCGAGCGCACGCACTGTGCGCTTCTGCGGTTCTGGAAAGCCAATTGGGCTTTTTACCAGGGTAACCCGCAGCAGGGTCTTCGTTTCGTCTTTTTTAGCCATGCTTCCTCCGTGCCCAGAACGGTGTCAACTGTTCAACGGACTTACCACGGCGGGCAGCTTCAACGGCTGGAGACTTGAGTGCATCAAGCGCGCTGAAAGTAGCCATAACCACATTTAGCACAGTGGCAGAACCCAGCGACTTGGTCAGAATATCGTGCACGCCTGCAACTTCAAGAACGGCGCGTACACCACCAGCCGCAATAACCCCGGTTCCCGGAGAGGCTGGCTTCAACAATACTCTTGCACCAGCTACAGTTCCAATCACCTCGTGAGGGATGGTTGTACCGAGCAGGAATACCTTGCGCAGGTTCTTGCGAGCGCGATCAGTAGCTTTGCGCATGGCGTCCGGCACAGCATTGGCTTTGCCAACGCCCATGCCAACCTGCCCATGCCCATCACCAATGACAATAGTCACACGGAACTGAAAGCGGCGACCACCTTTGACAACCTTAGCGACGCGGGCGATCTCAATGACGCGCTCGTCGAGTTGCTCCTGTTGCTCATCCATATCTTTCTTTACATAATCCGACATAGCGTTCTCCATTGAGCCTTAGAAATCCAGCCCGCCCTCGCGCGCGCCATCGGCCAACGCCTTGACACGGCCAGTGTAGCGGAAACCACCACGATCAAATACGACCATGTCAATTCCCTTATCTTTGGCGCGTTGGGCTACAATCGTACCAACCAGGTGCGCCTGTTCGGACTTCTTGAGCCCGTCCATCTTGCCACGTATTTCCTGATCGATGCTTGAAGCTGAGACGAGGGTATTTCCATCCATATCGTCGATCACCTGCGCGTAAATTTCAGTAACGCTGCGGAAAACGCTCAAGCGTGGGCAATTAGGGGTGCCATAAACTTTTTTGCGAACCCGCAGATGGCGCCTTTCGCGGGATGCAGAACGGGATATTTTAGCCATGATTACTTCTTCCCTTTTCCAGATTTACCTGCCTTGCGGCGGATCTTCTCGCCCAGGTAATGCAGGCCCTTGCCGAGGTAAGGCTCCACAGGTCGCACTTTACGAATATCTGCGGCTACCTGTCCAACCTGTTCCTTGTCAAAGCCCATGACCTTGATCTGACGGGTCTTGGCATCCACCGCAAAGGAAATATTCTGGGGCGGTTCCATTGTGATTGGGTGAGAGTAGCCCATATGGAGCACCAGGTTGTTTCCGCTCATTTCTGCGCGATATCCAACCCCATCCCATTCCAGGATGCGCTCAAAGCCACTACTAACCCCTCGGACCATATTATTTAACACAGCACGCGTCGTCCCGTGCAGTGCGCGTTCGGCGGCAATATCAGAACGGCGCGAAACAGTGATTTGACCATTTTCAAGGACCATATCCATGAGCGGAGAAAAAGTCCGCTGCATTTCGCCCTTGGGGCCTTTCACTTTCGCTAAAGTGCCGTTCAACTCCACCTGCACACCAGCGGGGACGGCGATAGGCAAGCGTCCAATACGAGACACGGCACTACCTCCTTACCAAACTTTGCACAGGATTTCGCCACCCACGCCAAGTTGGCGCGCGCGATGTCCCGTCATAATGCCCTTGGGGGTGGAGATGATGGCAACACCCATACCAGCCAACACCCACGGGATATCTTGCTTCTTTGTGTACACTCGGCGACCAGGGCGACTCACGCGGACAATACCTGACAAAACAGGAGTGCGCTCGCGCCGCTCACCAACATATTTGATCTTGATTCGCAAGACCTGCTGGCCGGGAATTTCACCGTCGGCGACCTCAAACCCTTCGAGGAAACCTTCTTCTTTTAATATTTTCGCAATTTCCACTTTTACTTTGGAATGCGGCATCGCCACATTCGGCTGACCTATCGTCGCGGAATTGCGGATGCGGGTCAGCATGTCAGCAATTGGATCTGTTACGCTCATTCTAGCACCTCCACCCGGCTCACCAGGACGATTTCACCACACCAGGAATCTTACCTTCCAGAGCGTACTCACGGAAGCAAATCCGGCACAGTCCAAAACGACGGATGTAACCTCGGGCACGACCACAGCGACTGCAGCGGTTACGAACACGGGTAGGGTACTTCCGGCGCTCTTCTCTAAAACTCATGCATTTCTTCGCCATAATTTAAGCTTCCTTCTTGAAAGGCATTCCAAGGAAACGAAGCATTCCACGTGAATGCTCATCATTCTTGGCAGTTGTTACAATCGTGATTTCCATCCCACGCAGCTTATCGATTTTGTCGTACTCGATCTCGGGAAAAATCAACTGATCCTTCAAACCCAGTGTATAGTTACCGCGGCCATCGAAGGCATCCGCTGAAACACCACGGAAGTCGCGCACGCGAGGCAGGGCGACATTCAGTAAGCGGTCCAGGAAAGCCCACATGCGATCTCCACGCAGGGTTACCTTGACACCGATGATGACACCTTCGCGCAGCTTGAAGTTGGCGATGCTCTTTCGAGCCTTGGTCTGAATCGGCTTCTGGCCTGTAATGGTAGTCATATCGGTGATAGCGGCATCCAAAGCCTTGGAATTACCCATCGCCTCGCCCAGACCAATATTTACGACAACTTTTTGAATCTTGGGCACTTCCATTACATTGCTATAGTTGAAGGCATTTTGCAATGCCGGAACAACTTCTTGCAGATAACGTT
Organism: Chloroflexota bacterium; assembly: GCA_026390035.1. Lineage (GTDB taxonomy): Bacteria > Chloroflexota > Anaerolineae > Anaerolineales > Villigracilaceae > UBA5195. The sequence continues at coordinate 31,900 of JAPLGT010000010.1, read as the reverse complement.
CTTCCATTCTATTCATGTCTTTTGCTCTCCTGTCCAGGCAATGCCTTAGTCAATCAAAGCCTGGCAGTGCTTGCAAACACGGTGCGCACCGCTCTCATCACGCGTTACGCTGACTCGGGTAGTCTCGCTGCACTTGGGACAAACCAGCATGACATTCGAAATATCCATCGGACCTTCAAGCTTGATGCGGCCAGGGTTAATCGTGCGTCCCCGGCTGGTCTGAGTCTGTTTCTGATGCTTGGTACGGATGTTAACACCCTGCACCACCACACGGCGATCATCGACCTGCACACTGATGACCTCACCACGTTTGCCTTTGTCTTCGAGACTCCCGCTGATTACCTCAACGGTATCACCTTTACGAATTTTCACATTCATTGCTTCACTCCTCCTGGCCTAAAGAACTTCCGGGGCAAGTGAAACAATCTTCATGAAGCCCTTTTCACGCAGTTCGCGTGCCACCGGGCCGAAGATGCGGCTACCCTTGGGGTTCTGACCGTCGGTATCTAAAATGACGGCGGCATTGTCATCAAAGCGGATGTAAGAGCCATCTTCGCGGCGCCATTCTTTGGCAGTTCGCACGATGACAGCCTTCACAACTTCGCTTTTCTTTACGGCACCTTGCGGTGCAGCCGATTTGACGGTAGCGACCACGATATCACCTACGCGGGCATACCGGCGAGTAGAACCGCCCAACACGTGGATAACCAGCAATTCGCGGGCGCCTGAATTATCGGCAACCTTAACACGGGATTCCTGCTGGACCATGACTAAACCTCCACGCCGCTATCGGCGGTCTTGCTCTCATGCTTTACGATCGATTCGACCACCCAACGCTTTTCAGCGGAAAGCGGGCGGCTCTCAACGATCTGAACTTCATCGCCAATCTGGCAACCAAGTTCATCGTGGGCCTTCACTCGGTTCGAGCTGTGAATGACCTTTTGGTAAAGCGGGTGACGAAAATTCCGGGTGATTTCAACCACGACGGTTTTCTGCATTTTATTGCTGGTGACTACACCAGTAATCCGACGACGATTATTCATTCTGCACCTTCCTACTTTGCCGCTTTCTGCGTTTGCGCCAGGATGGTTTCCATCCGGGCGATATCACGACGGAGCGTGCGCAGACGGCTGGTGTCGGTCAACTGGCCAGTAACCTGCTGGAAACGAAGCTTCATCAGCTCCTCACGGGTATCTACCACTTTGGCTTGGATCTGGTCAGCAGTTAAGTTACGGATTTCTTTCGAATTCATTTGCTACTCTCCTGCCACTGCCTCGTGGCGGATGACGATCTTGGTCCGGATCGAGAACTTGTACTGAGCCATCTTCAGCGCTTTCATGGCTTCTTCGGAGGACATGCCGCCGACTTCGATCATCATACGACCAGGTTTCACCACAGCCACATAGTACTCAACGTTGCCTTTACCTTTACCCATACGGGTTTCAGGGGGGCGCTGCGTGTACGGTTTGGACGGGAATATACGGATCCAGACTTTACCACGGCGCTTCATTTCGCGTACGATCGCGCGGCGGGCCGCTTCGATCTGTCGCGCAGTCACCCAGCCTGGTTCCAAGGCCTGAAGACCCCATTCACCAAAACTAACTTCTGCGCCGCGCAAGGCCTTGCCCTTCATGCGCCCACGCATCTGTTTTCGCCACTTTACTCTTTTAGGCATTAACATTTTAACTACCTCTTTTCACAGGCTCGTGACGGGCGACTACTCGCTGACGTACACGCCTTCCGTGGCTTCGACTTTATCTTCCACTTCCTGCTTCATATCGCCCTTGAAGACCCACACCTTGACGCCAATGCGTCCATAAGTGGTCAGTGCTTCGGCGCGCGAGAATTCAATATCGGCACGCAGCGTTTGCAGGGGAACACGGCCTTCGCGCAGCCAGACCGTACGGGCCATTTCTGCGCCTGCCAGGCGACCAGCAACTTCGATCTTGATACCCAAGGCACCCTGGCGCATCGCGGATTGAATGGCTTTCTTCATCGCCCGGCGATATGCGATACGACGTTCCATTTGATCAGCAATATTGCGAGCCACAAGATAGGCATCTGTATCAGGAGCAGACATTTCTTTAATGTCGAGGTCCACTTTCTTGCCTACCAATTCCTGCAGGCCTTCACGGACCTTCTTGACGCCCTCACCCTTACGCCCAATTAAAATGCCGGGCTTGGCGGTATTGACAGTCACCTTGATCTTGCCAGGATAGCGTTCAATCTCTACGCGAGACACACCGGCCTTGGGGGAGATTTCCTGTACCAGTTTGCGAATGGCAAAATCCTGCTTGAGTTGATCGCGATAAAGCGCACCTTCTGCAAACCAGCGGCCTTGCCAACCATGGCTGACAGCCAGGCGGAAACCTATTGGATGAACTTTACGACCCATATTTTCTCCTTCCTAACCGGCTTCGCGTTCGCGGAGGATGATAGTCACGTGTGACGAACGGCGCAAAACCGGTTTGAACCGTCCACGGGCGCCAAAGCGACGCCACTTGCGTGTGGGAGCTTCATCAGCGAAAATCGTGGCAATAAATAAATCGTCACGACTTACGCCAAAGTTTTCCTCAGCATTCGCAACAGCCGACTTAAGTAATTTCAGCACAGGTACCGCAGCGTGACTTGGCACAAAGCGCAGGGCCTCCAACGCCTCATTGGCGTTCTTGCCACGCACCAGGTCAACCACTAGGCGGACTTTTTGAGCCGAAACAGAGAGAAAGCTCAGATGAGCACGAACGTCTGTCATGGCTTACTTCCCTTTCGTCGACTTCTCCGAGAGATGGCCACGGAATGTACGCGTCGGGGCAAATTCGCCCAGGCGGTGTCCGACCATATTCTCGGTCACGTAAATCGGCACGTGGCGACGGCCATCGTGCACTGCAATGGTATGCCCCACCATCTGGGGGAAAATGACACTCGCTCGGCTCCAAGTACGTATTACCTTCTTTTCGCCGCGCTGATTCATCGTCTCAATTTTCTTCAGCAATTTTGGGGCAATGAACGGCCCCTTCTTGAGCGATCTAGACATAGTCTCGTTCCTCGTTTACCTTGTCACGCCTTAGCGGCTGGTCTTGCTGCGGCGGCGGACAATGTATTTGTCCGTCTGCTTATTCTTACGGGTCTTATAACCCAGGGTGGGTTTACCCCACGGGCTGCGCGGACCGGGTTTACCGATCGGCTGGCGGCCTTCACCACCACCATGTGGATGGTCGCGAGGCGACATTGCAGAACCGCGGACTGTCGGGCGAATGCCAAGGTGGCGACTCCGTCCGGCTTTGCCCAATTTGATATTGCTGTGATCCAGGTTGCCAACCTGCCCAATTGTCGCATAGCACGTCTGGCGGATCAAACGGACTTCGCCGGATGGCATGCGGATCTGAGCAAATTCGCCTTCCTTGGCCAACAACTGCGCGGATGTTCCGGCGGAGCGAACCAATTGGGCGCCTTTGCCTTCCTTAACCTCGATGTTGTGAACCATGGTACCGACCGGGATATTGCCAATCGGCAGGCAGTTGCCTGGACGAATTTCAATATTCGGGCCTGACAGCAATGTATCGCCAACTTTGACACCCAGAGGAGCCACGATGTAGCGCTTCTCGCCATCAGCATAAAACAGCAGGGCTAGGCGTGCAGTGCGACCAGGATCGTATTCAATGGCGGCAACTTTGGCAGGGATGCCGTGTTTCTCGCGCTTGAAATCGACTATACGCACATAGCGACGAACACCACCGCCACGATGCCGGACTGTAACACGTCCGTAGGAGTTGCGCCCGGCATGGCTGGGCAGCGAAACGATCAACGCGCGTTCTGGCTCGCTCTTGGTAATTTCCTCAAAAGTATAGCCTGTCATTCCACGTTGACCGGGGGTTACCGGTTTGTACTTCTTTACGGCCATTACTGCACCCCCTCAAAAATCTGGAGAGTCTGTCCGGCCTTCAAAGTCACAATCGCCTTCTTGTAACCAGCACGGCGCACCATAAGGCGGCGGCTGCGGGCACGGCGGCCACGTTTGGCCGGGGTGATGATAATATTCACGCTTTCCACTTTTACGTCGAAAATAGTCTCGATGGCATCTTTCACCTGCGTCCGGGTAGCCTTATCGGCAACTTCAAACGCGTATTGGTTAAGTTTGCTTGACTGATAGTTCGATTTCTCGGTGATCAGCGGACGGCGAAGAATCTCATATAGCGTCGTCATGATCGCTCCTATTCCAGCGCAGACTTCAGCATATCCAGCGCCCCTAAAGGAAGGACAAGCTTATCGAAACTGAGAATGTCGCGGATATTCAAATACCCGGCCATCAATACCTTGGCATCTGGAATGTTGCTCGTAGAACGAATAACAAAATCATATGCTGCGGTTTTCTCAGGAATGACTACCAACGCGGTTGCCTGTCCAACCAGTTGATTGAGGGCCTTCGCCATCAGTCTGGTCTTGGGTTCGGCCAACACGAGATCATCAACGATCACAATGCCAGCTTCGGCTGCTTTGACAGACAGCGCCGAGCGCAGAGCGGCGCGGCGCATCTTCAAAGGCATGCGTTGGGTATATTTTCGGGGGTGTGGGGTGAAAATACGACCACCACCAACCCATTGAGCTGCACGAGATGAACCCTGACGAGCGCGACCAGTACCCTTTTGTTTCCAGGGCTTCTTGCCGCCACCCGCGACTTCACCGCGCAGTTTGGTATCGTGTGTACCCAGACGGGCATTCGCCATTTGGCGAGTGTAGGCCTGGTGCATCAGATCCATGTTAATAGGGGCTTCAAAGATGGATGCAGGTAATTCAACCTGCTGCACCTTCTGGCCTTCCATGTTGAAAACGTCAACTTTCATAGCGTCTTACTCCATTCATCGCGCGTTACTGCTTGCGCGCCTCGTTGATGATCACCAAGCCGCCTTTTGAGCCTGGCACGGCGCCATGAACACCAATCAGGTTACGTTCCGCGTCTACCAGAACAACCTTGAGGCTCTGAACGGTCACTCGCTCATCTCCCATATGGCCAGGGCGGCGTGAACCCTTATAAACACGACCTGGGGTCGTGCCTGAACCATTGGAACCTGGAGCGCGATGGCGGTCAGACTGACCATGGGTCTTAGGTCCGCCAGCAAAGTGGTAACGCTTCACTGCACCGGCAAAACCCTTACCTTTGCTGGTGCCGATTACATCTACACGTTCTCCAACGGTGAATACGTCAACTTTCATAACGTGTCTTCAGGTGGCCTAATTGACCACCAGTCAAACGTTTTGGGTGCGTTTCGCTGAAGCCTAACTGCACTGCGGAGTAGCCTTCGCTCTCCGGACGTCGGATCTGGGTAACATAACAAGGCCCAGCCTCGATTAGAGTTACGGGATAAGCCACGCCTCTCTCATCGAAGATCTGGGACATGCCGATCTTCTTACCAATCAGCCCTTTCAACATCCTCGGTTTTCTCCTTTACAAAGATTTGTTTGAGACTGTCAGCCGGGCTAGGCTGCATCATCTCCCAACGAAGCAGTCAATCAGTCTGCCGCGGCCATTTTATATGTTGGCCCACGCACAGTACCGTTCTTGCTTTGTCGCAATCAATCTAACTGGCCTGACTGATGTTGCTCGTCAGACCAGTTAGACGAATTTACTCATTTAGATCTTTATTTCGATATCGACGCCCGCGGGCAGGTTCAGCCGCATCAACATGTCGATTGTCTTTGAATCTGGTTCCAGTACATCTATTAGACGATTATGAGTGCGGATCTCGAAGTGCTCGTGAGAGTCCTTGTCAATAAACGCTGAGCGTCTAATTGTAAACCGTTCCTTCTTGCTTGGCAAGGGTACGGGACCTACTACTTTTGCGCCAGAGCGCTCGGCAGTTTCAACAATACGCTTGGCCGACTGGTCAAGTAGACGATGATCATACGCCTTAAGGCGGATACGGATCTTTTGTTTGGTCATTTCTCCACCTATTGTAGAATTTTGGTGATAACGCCAGCGCCCACGGTCAAGCCACCTTCACGGATGGCGAACTTCAGGCCCTGCTCAAGACCAACTGGCACAATCAGTTCAACCGTCAGGTTCACGTTGTCACCTGGCATAACCATTTCCACGCCCTCAGGCAGGGTAATGTCGCCGGTCACATCCATGGTCCGGATGTAGAACTGTGGGCGGTAGCCCGTGAAGAAAGCCTTATGTCGTCCGCCTTCTTCCTTCTTCAGCACGTACACTTCAGCCAGGAACTTCTTGTGCGGCGTAATTGACTTTGGCTTCGCCACAACCTGGCCGCGCTCCACGTCACCGCGCTCAATACCGCGCAGCAGCAGGCCGACGTTATCTCCAGCCATGCCTTCGTCGAGTTGTTTGTGGAACATTTCCACGCCGGTGCAAACGGAGTCACGGGTGGGGCGCAGGCCTACAATTTCGACCGGCTCACCAACCTTGATATGACCACGATCGATACGACCGGTTACTACAGTACCGCGACCTTTGATCGAGAACACGTCTTCCACCGCCATCATGAACGGTTTTTCGGTCTCGCGCTTCGGCTCGGGAATGTACTCATCAACCACACGCAAAATCTCGCGGATGCAGGCGTATTCCGGTGCATTCGGGTCGGTGGAAGTGCTTTCCAGTGCAAGTTTGGCTGAGCCGCGCACGATTGGTGTCGCATCGCCTGGGAAACCCTGCTTTACCAGCAGTTCGCGCAGTTCGAGTTCAACCAATTCCAGCAGCTCAGGATCGTCCATCATATCCACTTTGTTGAGGAAGATGACGATGCTCGGCACGTTTACTTGCCGGGCCAACAGCACATGTTCGTGAGTCTGGGGCATCGGACCATCAGGAGCAGCCACCACCAGGATAGCGCCATCTACTTGCGCCGCACCGGTGATCATGTTCTTGATATAGTCGCGGTGACCAGGCATGTCGACGTGGGCATAGTGACGCTTATCGGTCTCATATTCCACGTGGGCGATATTGATCGTAATACCACGCGCCTTTTCTTCAGGAGCGTTGTCAATAGAATCATAAGCGCGAAAATCGGCTTTGCCCATCAAACCAGACACTTTGGTGATCGCCGCGGTCAAGGTCGTCTTGCCGTGGTCGATGTGCCCCATTGTTCCCACATTGAGATGAGGCTTGTTACGGTTAAATTTCTGTTTCGCCATTTTCCTCTCCTTTTGGAAAAGAACAACTGAGGATAGCAGCAACTGAGCCCTCAATGGGATTTGAACCCATGACCCCAGTCTTACCAAGACTGTGCTCTACCAACTGAGCTATGAGGGCTTGTCTTGCTGCCCGGAGTAATCCGGGAAGGTGGGCAGTGAAGGATTCGAACCTCCGAAGGCGTCCGCCAGCTGATTTACAGTCAGCCCCCTTTGGCCACTTGGGTAACTGCCCATTTTACTTACTAGAGCCATTACTGACTCGCATTTGGGGTCATTCCTGGCCCCAAACGCCAGCCATCAATGGAGCCGACGACGAGAATTGAACTCGTAACCTCCCACTTACAAGGCGGGTGCTCTGCCGATTGAGCTACGTCGGCGGGATTAATGTCCCGCATTAAGCGGGCAAATTATACCAAATCCTTCCCGCGGTTACAAGGTTACTGGCAAAATTAATCAGCCTGTACCCGTTTTTTTCCTCGGGCTTCAGGCTGAATATTAGCCCTAGCGGAAAGGGAGTTTATCAGGATTCTCTCAGGCCGTCAAGTCCAGTATGTTATAATTCGCACAATTAAACAGCTTTTCTAATCATCTGAACCAGATCTCCTGTCAACCCGGCCAAAACCAGTTTGATGTTTTCCACTCAGTGGCCTGGTTCAGTTTCTTATACCACAAGTAATGCTCCAGGAGTCAGATTATGTTAAAAATTGAGGTAACTTACTGCGCAGTTTGACACTACACTGACCGGGCCGTGAGCCTGGCAAATGAACTGCTGAAAGCGTTTGAAGCTGATATCGAGACCTTTACCCTGATCCCATCAGATGGTGGTCGTTTTGAAGTGACTGTAAACGCAACCCTGATCTACTCAAAGCTCAAGACCAACCGGCATGCTGCACCCGGTGAGGTGCTTGGTCTTGTAAAAAAAATCATCCCTTAGCGAGGTAGAATGGCAAAGAAAGGCCGTGTTTTTTCAGGCGCCCGCCCCACAGGACGCCAACATCTGGGCAATTATCTCGGTGCGATTAAGAATTATGTCGCCCTGCAAGCAGACTATGAATGTGTTTACTGCATTGTAGATGTGCATGCGCTCACCACCATTGAAACCACCCGCGACCTGGTGCCCAATACTTACGACATGGCCATCGATTGGCTGGCAGCTGGCATTCGCCCGGAAGATTCGATCGTTTTCGTTCAGAGCCATGTGCCACAGGTGATGGAACTGCACACATATCTTTCGATGGTAACTCCCTGGGGTAAGTTGACCGATCTGCCTACATTTAAAGAAAAAGTCAGACAGCAGGAAAGCAATGTGAATTATGGTCTGGTGGGCTACCCGGTATTGATGACTGCCGATATCGTGCTGTATAAAACCGACACGGTGCCGGTGGGTGTTGACCAGGCTCCGCATATTGAATTTGCCCGCGAAACAGTGCGTTCTTTCAATTATCGTTACGGTACCAACGTGCTCCGAGAACCGCAGATGAAGAACACCGAGGTCCCCAAGGTCCTGGGCATTGATGGCGTCCAGAAGATGGGCAAGAGTCTCAACAATCATATCGAGCTGGCCAGCACACCCGATGAAACCCGCCTGCGTGTCATGCAGATGGTCACAGACCCGCAGCGCCTCAGGCGCACCGATCCGGGCAACCCGGATATTTGCAATGTATATTCGATGCACAAGATCTTCACACCCACACAAGACCTGGAAATGATCAACCAGGAATGTCGTCGGGCCGGAATTGGCTGCGTGGATTGCAAGAAACGCTTCGCCGAGAATCTAAATAACAATCTGGCACCATTCCGCGAGAGGCGCGCCGAAATTGGCAAGAGCCCGGATACAGTCTGGGACGTGCTCCACGATGGAGCCAAACGCGCGCGCGCCATCGCCGAGGAAACCATGGTCGAAGTGCGCGCCGCCATGCAGCTGCCAAAATAATAAGCTCACCCCAAAAGCCGGATTGCTGCAACAGCAGCATACCGGTTAGCCGGGAGAATTAAAAATGCGTGCCCTGGTTCAGCGTGTCAAATATGGTAAGGTCAGTGTAGCAGGCAGCACCATCGCCGAGATTGGCACAGGCCTGATGATTCTGTTGGGCGTGGGGCACGCCGATAGCGAAGAGCAGGCCGCCTTCCTGGCTGATAAGATCGCCAACCTGCGAATCTTTGAAGACGCCGAAGGCCGCATGAACCTCTCGCTGCTGGATGTAGGTGGGGCTGCTATCGTCGTCTCTCAGTTCACCCTGTACGCCAATATGAGCAAAGGCCGCCGGCCATCCTTTACCGAGGCAGCCTTGCCCGAAATTGCCCGCTCATTGGTAAGTCGTTTTGCAGAATTTCTGGCGGCCCAGGGTGTTGCCACCGGGCAAGGTGTTTTTGGCGCCGATATGCAGGTGGAAATCCACAACGACGGCCCCGTGACCATCTGGCTGGAAAAATAAGGACCCGCCAACGAGCATGCTCGCCGGCTTGAAAGATCAAAAAAACGCTGCTCGTTTTGTGGACGGCCTACCAGCCGGGCGCCAAAAACGGGCATAAAAACTCCACGTATCGGGGAACCTGGCCAGAAAAACTTGCCGGGTAAACGTTGGATTGGATAGGTGCTGACCCAAAATATTGAAATTCGTCATCAAAGTGATGCAAATCAGGGCATCTTTCGGCGAATCTGCTTAAAAATGACCGTTTTTCAGCCTGAACGAAGCTGAAATTCCCATTAAAACCTTGACGAGTGAAGATTTCACTGATATATTTTGAGATGTAGGATGCAAGTAAGTTTTCGTTGGAAACAGGTAGACGACGGCTCAAAGCATTGCCTTTGAGCCGTTTTTGATAAGACCGGCCGAAGACATTACTGCACCACAACTCTCCACCCTTTTTGTTGTTTTGCTCTAAGGAGGCAAAAAATGTCTGAACGTGTCATCGGTACGGTAAAGTGGTTCAATGGTAGCAAGGGCTACGGTTTCATCTCCCGCGAAGGCGGACCTGATGTTTTCGTCCACTTCTCCGCTATCCAAGGCGATGGATTTCGCAACCTTGAAGAAGGCCAGCGCGTAGAATTCACGGTCGAAAAAGGCCCCAAGGGTCTGCAGGCCGCGAACGTCAAGGCCATCTAATAGCCTGACTGTACAACCAAAACCCCGTCGTGAGACGGGGTTTTTTATTTCCACAAAAGTGTATCGAGCTGCACCGCCAGCGCGCCACAGTCCAGCATGGCCGCCGCCTGTTCCTGGCTATAGACGCCCACCCCACCAATCACCGGCAGACCCAGGCGCGTAAGGCTGTGCAGCAGACCGAGCGCCTGGGGGAACAGCGCCGGACCATATAAGCGGCCATTGATCAATGCGCCTGCTCCAGACTGATCCCTGCCCATCAAAGAGCCGCGTGGTGCTGCAAAGCTCAGTGCAGCCGCGCCATTCTGGATGACCCGCGGCCCCAGGCTTAACAACTGTTCAAACGGCAGGTTCGCGATCAACGGCAGCTCACCCAGCGACATTTCCAGGGTCCGCAGGATAATATCTGCCGCCAACTGCGGGGCAAAACCCAATTCGATAGCGGCAATATTATCCAGCCCTTCCAGGCCGCGCACCATGCGCGCAGTCTCATCCGGAAGGTCGGCCATGAGATGAACGATAACCGGCTGCGAAGCAACCGCCCAGCGGCGCGCATACTTCTTTAGCGCACCCGAAAACCCCGGGTTGGGCAGCCCGGTATGTAAAAGCAACCCACCAGGATATTCAATCATTTCCGGAAGACTGGCAACCCGCCGCGCGCGCAGACTGAGCGGATTGGTCACAAAGGCGCCCAAATCGTCCCAGCTGCCGGCCGGAAATGTATTCAGCGCCGCGCGGACATCCGGGGCAAATCCCAGCATCCCGGCAGCGTTCATCAATGGCTTGCGAAAGATCAGGTCATTTTTAAACATATGCTAACAATCCGCCAGTCCTTTTGGCTGGGCTGGCGGAAAAAGTTTAATCCTATGGGTTTAATTTGGGCCTTGTGGCTGTGTTTGGGCCGGATTGGTTGGCACAGGATTTGGAACATGCTCACCAATCAGAATCATCTGGTTCTTGTTAAAAATGATCGTGCTCCTGCGGATGGTAATGGCAGGATAAAGCGAGTAAATCACGGTTGCATCCGTGATCGGGATAAAATCGTCTGAGCGCGATAACAACACACGCCGGATATCCATTTTTTCGGTCAGGTGAACCGAGCCAAACAACTCAAAATTGGGCAGAAGCACGCAAATCGGATAAACCTGCCGGCTGGCACGCCGATAAATGCTCTTAGTGGTCATATCACGTTCGTCAGGATAAGCGAACAGGATGGAGTGTTTTTCCATGCGCAGCTCACTCATTTGGATCGGCGCGGACTTCCCCATCCCCAGGAGTTGACTGATCTGCGCTTCGCGAACCATGATACTTGTTTCATTCTTAAGATTCATCAGGTCACTCAGGCGCTCGTGGGGCGTATCCACCAGCCCCCGCACTACATGATCATACGTATAAAATTCAGCTTCGAAGTACATGTCACACCTTCCAGAACTTATTTGATGATAATAAAAACCCTGGGCCACCGCTGGTAATACCTGTGTATTTACCCAACCGGAGAGCCAAACACAGAAAAATATTTTGTAGACGGCTAGCCATGGTAGGATGTGCTTTCCGCCGGAACTCCATCTTGCGGGAAACCCACCAGTTGGCTTGCATTGAGCGATAAAATCAGGATAAAAGGGACCCGCAAGAAGGTTCCGTGAGTAAATAAAATCTTGCGCACCAACAAATCTGCTATTTCAGCTTGATGGAAGTCAGACGGCATTGCTCATTGAAGAAATATCAGATGATAAAATAATTATACAACCTTCTTCACACTCATTCGCTCTCAATCACACGGAAAAATCATGACTGACTACAGTTCCTATCAATCTCCTTTCTCCTGGCGCTACGGAACCACCGAAATGCGCCGTATCTGGTCCGAACACCACAAACGCCTGCTCTGGCGGCAGATCTGGGTGGCGCTGGCGGAGGTGCAGGCCAGCTATGGACTGGTGCGCCCTGAACAAGTCGCTGACCTGCTGGCACATTCTACCCAGATCGATTTGCCGCGCGCGCTTGAGATCGAGGCCGAAATTCAGCATGACCTGATGGCTGAGGTGCGCGTCTTCGCAGAACAAGCTAGCGTTGGTGCTGGCATCATCCACTTTGGAGCCACCTCGATGGATGTGGAAGACAATGCCGATGCCCTGCGCCTGCGCCAGGGACTGGATCTGATCCTGCAATCACTGCGCGATCTGCTGGCCAGCCTGGCTGGCCTGATGCAAACCTATGCGCATACCACGCTGATCGCCTTTACCCATCTCCAACCGGCCGAACCATCCACGCTCGGCTACCGGTTGGCGCAATATGCCCAGGATCTGCTCAGCGATTACGAGACTCTCCAGGCTGCGCGCCAGGGCATCCGCGGCAAGGGCTTCAAAGGCGCGGTTGGCACGGGCGCTTCGTATGCCGAACTCTTCGGGGTGGACGAACTCGCCAATTTTGAGAACCAGCTGAGCCTCAAACTGGCACTGCCCTTCTATCCGGTTGCCACACAAACCTATCCGCGCAAACAAGATTACACTGTCCTTTCAGGTCTGGCCGGGCTGGGCCAGTCACTCTATAAAATGGCCTTTGACCTGCGTCTGCTGCAGTCGCCGCCCATCGGCGAATTGAGCGAGCCATTCGGCGCCAGGCAGGTCGGCTCATCGGCCATGCCATTCAAGCGCAACCCCATCCGCGCCGAAAAGATCGACTCACTGGGACGCTATCTGGCGCAACTGCCGCGCGTGGCCTGGGATAATGCGGCTCATTCACTGCTGGAACGCACCCTGGACGACTCAGCCAACCGCCGCACCATTCTGCCTGAAGCTTTTCTGGCTGCCGATGAAATCATCAAAACAGCCAGCGCAATCCTGGCAGGCCTGGTGGTGGACGAACGCGCCATGGCCCACAACCTGGCTATCTACGGACCATTTGCGGCCACCGAAAGAATCTTGATGGCAGCCGTTAAAGCTGGCGCCGACCGGCAGGTAATGCATGAACTGATCCGCGGGCAGGCCATGCGCGCCTGGGAGAGTATCCGCAGCGGCGAAGCCAATCCATTGGAGACCAACCTGAGCGCTGATCAAGAATTATTAAGGTTCCTCGCGCCAGAACAAATCCAGGCCCTGATGGCTTACCAGGCCCACGTGGGCGATGCGCCCAAGCGCACCCTGGATCTGGCAGGTGTCATTCTGAATCGTATCCAATCTAAATAAGTGTATTAAACGAACAGGGCAGCCAATTGGCTGCCCTGTTCGTTTAGTCCTGCATCTGCACAAGCGAGTCGCTATCCGATTCCTTATAAGAATCGGGTATGAAACTGATGATTGCGAACAAAAGGACCAGGAAAATAATGACGCCGATCACAAAAATGGACATGGCAACCTCCTACGAATAAAATTTCCTGACACTTATATAACGTAAAACGGGGCAAAAAAGTTTCGTTTTCCTATATTAATGAAACACCATTTTTCGCTTTCTGTTCCTTACAACTAACCGACAGCTAATGGGGATGGATGATCTTTCCAGCGCGCTCGATGTGGAAACTGAACTGCAACTTTGGAAGAGGCGGGCGGGTTTGCGGGATGCAGCATGCCTGGTGGTCTCGCGCCACCGGGCTGCCTATCGTCAGGCGGATAAAATCATCGTATTGAAAGATGGCCATCTGGAGGCCGAGGGCAGCCTGGCTGAACTTCTTGAATCTTCGCGTGAGATGCAGCGCTTGTGGGAACAGCAGCCTGCGTGAGTTTTATTGTGATACCCTTTCAAGACACCACAGGAAGTCCATCGTGAGAAGTGGGTGCGTTGTAAGGTGAACACCAGATTTTAATGTTTGTTGGGATTGGCCTAAAAAACTTTATCACACAGCGTTTCCCGATTCTGGAAGTGGGCATTATTAAAAAAATACCAGAGCTTGAATTGTTTTCCTTCTTTTCAGCATTTCAACAGGTCACTAATTTTTCGATTACACGTCCGGAAGCTTCGATTCTGCTTGAATATATTAAAAATCGCCCGCCTGAGTCGCTGGTCAAAAAGCCCATAGTCGTGACAAAGCGGACCGTGAAATCCCAGAAAACGGAACCGGTCCGCGCGACCAGCGTTAAAAAGAGCAAGCCGGCTGCGGTTGTGAATACAGCGGCTTAGTTTGCTCTGCTTCGATGCGAAGAATGCGGCCGATACGTTGTCAGCAGTGATACTGGCAGGCATGTTACTGAAGCCCATGCGGGTCAGCCAGTGGGGTGGAAGAAAACCAAGTAGGTGATTAAGGCAAGTCGAAACAATTTCCACTACCGGCAATCACTGTGTGGTTGGCGTTGGCGACCAGGGCGCACATTTGTGTTGCACCTGCAGGTTGCTGATTGGTGGTGTAACCTGTAAAGGGTCGCGGCCCACCATACAGCTTCCATGGGCCAATGCCGGGCATCCCGGCCTGGTCCGGGGCGACGGTGTTAAAGAAAAAGTGAACGTGCATACCAGGTAGTTTTTCAAGGTAACCAAAGGTTTCATAATCCACCGAGTAATTATTCCCGACCAGGTTGATACTATTGATGCGGACGTAATAGGGTGGCAAAGTCACCGTGGGTGTCGGAGCTGGTGTTTCGCTGGCTGGTATTTGTGTTGCAGCTGCGATGGTGGCTATGCTCGTAGAACTGGGCACGACTGGCGGTGAGTTTGGAGCCTGGGTGTTGGGGATTATGAGAGCCGCCGTAATGGTTGCGCTGGCTTGCGCTGCAACTGGCACAGCGGCAAATCGACGCGAGAAAATGAAAACCCCTCCTATAAACACAATCACCATAAAGAATAGAAACACACCACCCAGGCCAAATAACCAGATCCAGGTGGTTTGTTTTTTGGCAGGTGGCGGCTTCATTATGGTCGCTGTGTGGTTGGGTGTGGGGGTGTATGGCGCAGGGTGAGGCTGCTCTATGCTGGTTGCCTGGTTTAGCGCTGGTTGATGGAGCGGTAGGACCGTTCTGGAAGCCGGGGCTGCCTGAATTGGGGCGATAACGGTTCCGGTTGAGATTGTACTGAGCACATGGTTAAGATCGACTGCCAGTTCTGCCGTACTTTGATAGCGATTTGCGCGATCTTTTTCCAGGCACTTGAGCAGGATTTTGACCAGTTCCGCAGGAATATCTGTGCGCAGATTTCTGGGATCGGGCACTGGGTCATTCAAGTGCATCATCATCAGAGACATCGAAGAATCGGATTGGAAGGGCGGTTTTCCGCTTAACATTTCGTAGATGCTGATGCCAAGTGAGTATATATCCGAGCGCTGGTCTGGCGGTTCTGAGCGGATCAACTCTGGCGCGATATAGCGCGCCGTACCGAGCACTGCGCCAGTGGCAGTGTGACTATTATTTCCAAGGATCTTCACAATCCCAAAATCCATCAGAATTGCCTGCCCATATACGTCCAACATGATATTGGCAGGTTTAATATCCCGGTGGATGATTCCGCGTTGGTGAGCGTACCCCAGTGCATCACAAATGTTCAATGCAAAATGAATGGCTTCATCGATTGCCAGGTTTCGCCCCTGGGTGCCCAGGCGCTGCAGACGATCCTGGAGAGTCTCCCCTGGCACAAACTCCAGAACCATGTAATATGTGCCGTCATCTGAATTGTAATCATGCACCTGCACAATGTTGGGGTGTCGCAGCGAAGCAACCGCAGCAGCTTCTTCATCAAAGCGTTGTATAAATTGCTTGTCCCCGGCAAGATGGGCATGGATAAGCTTGATCGCTACGGCACGTTTCAAATTTGGATCAGTTGCTTTGTAAACAGCCGACATCCCGCCTTGTCCAAGCAGTTCTTCTATTTGATAACGCCCGCTGATTGAGCGTCCGATCCAGGGTGATTGTGGCATGGTTTACCTATTCATTTAGTGGAATCTATTGATAATGGCTGGAATATCTACAATCCATGTTTGCAAGCTGAATTGTAATAAGATAATAATACTCTTATTATACCTAAAAAGGCCATTTTACAAAATGCAAATATTATGAGTGTCAGGGTTCAGATATAGCTTGGAAAGGTTTTCTAAAGGGTCTGGTATATTTTTTCGGGGGATTATTCTGCCTGAATAAGGTCTTGCCCAACACGAAATTACGCCACGGGTTTTGCTTTGTTTTTGGGGAACGATTGGCGAAAGCATTGGCAAATCCAAAGGTTGCCAATGGAGATTTCGAACATTATTGGCGCGAGATTGCCGTAGTTTTCTGCGTCTCAGGGCTGTTTGTATTCGCAAACAACTTTCAAATTTTGGCTAATCTTGTTTCCAACGATCGCTACACAAGATGTTTCGGGTGGCAAGCATTGGATTGACATAATTTCAGCCCAATGCAACCCGGATCCCTTTAAGCGAGCTTCAACCACCAGCTTGTTGCCGCTTTCCACCATACCACTGCCGATTGGCCAACCCTTAGCCTGGAAGTTGGGGTAGCGCATTTGCTGTTTGCGTTTCTCGAGATAAGCCAGATTGCTCGTAATTACTTGCTTTTCTGGGTTTTCGATGTGTAAATTGCTCAGTTCGGTCAACAGCTCATCTGGTCCGAAATGTTTTAGTTTGTGCAGGCGTTCATCCAACCAGGACTGGGTCTCTGGGGTATGTTCTCCGGATAAAAAGGCACTAATCGCACTGACATGTTCAGCTGTGTGCGGAAAATCGAGAATACGGATAGCCGTCGGACAGTGGTGTTCAGTAAATCCTTGTTCCCACTCAGCGCCATCCATAACTGCCGCAGCTTGCCTGGCATTTTCAAGCCCGCGCCGATAGATTTCGACCAGGGCTAATCTTTCAAATGTTTCCGCGTTTACCTTTCGAGAAAAATACGATAAATTTTCGGTGTCTACCACCTGTTCACCGTGCTCTTCCTTCGGTAGCTGCACTTCCCCAACCACCAGCGTTCTCACTTTTGAGCAGCTAAATCAGGATGGTTAAAAAACGGAAGAGGCGACGTTTTTTGATGATTTTTTTTTTGAGTTTCGAGTAGAAAAGGGTAGGTTGTTTTTCGTCGTTCCTTAGCTGTGAGCGCTTAAAATAAATTCCGGCATGGATCGGGTCCACACCGGAAACAAATTGTTGAATTACTGTAAAAATAGCTAACCCATCAGCGCCAACAGCCGAGGCACCGGTTCAAAAAAACATCCAGCTTGCCGCAAACCACAGCATCAATCAAAGCGCCGGAAATTCAATCTGTTCTTCATACATGACTGCAGAGGTGGGTGTGTACCTTGCCCCAACACGCTGCTTTCCAATTGGCAGTCGATTCAATCTACACGAGATCCATCCAGTTAATGGCAGCACTCATCAGCGCAGAGGGTTGATACCAAAGAACAAAACCCCATCCCGGCTAACCGACCGACATGATCTTTTCCAGCATTTCTTCATTCGTGCCGAATTTGAAGAACTCCAGCCCGCGACGCCGGGCCATTTCTGTCTCAAGCTCGGCCAGCTTGCGAATATC
Source organism: Chloroflexota bacterium (assembly GCA_026390035.1). GTDB lineage: Bacteria > Chloroflexota > Anaerolineae > Anaerolineales > Villigracilaceae > UBA5195. Next base: position 14,217 of record JAPLGT010000010.1, on the reverse strand, counting down.
ATTCTGCGTGACCACCGGTTTGCCCAAGGTTTTTAAACGATTGCGCAGGGCGGCCAGATCCGGCTGCACCTGGGCAAGGCTCTGCAGGTACTGCAGCACCACCCTGGCGCCATAAGTGCCATCCTTGCGGGCATAGCCAACCAGCCCGGTACTGGCCTGCCGCGACCAACCCGCCACGAATACATCCGGAATGACAGCGCCACCGACCGGATCGTAGGTCTCAAAAGAAAGCCCGTCTACAGGGAAGCGTGGTTCCGGGTTTTTGGCAAATTCGTTATGCTGGGTTGGCAGCCCGAAGCTCTCGTCCACCTTATCGCCAATCGCAAATATCACAGAATCAACCTTCAAGATGCGTTTATTGCCCGTGCCACTGGCCTTGACCTCGCCATCCTTCATTATCAGGCTGTTGTCTTCAACTTCGAGCCCATTGACGGTCTCATCGCCCAGGATGCGGGTTGGTGAAACCAGAAACTCAAGTCTGAAATGGGTGGTGGAGCTGGAAGGCTGGGCCTTGGGCAGGGCTTCAAGGATCATGGATCTGGCAGCTGCGGGGTCTTGCCCAATCGCGGTCATTTGCGGGCTGACACGGTTAATTTCATCGTCCAGTGCGCGCTGATCGAGGTTACGAACCACATATTCCATTTCCTTCTTGTCAAACTTGACCTCGGCCGGGCCACGGCGCACAATCGCGAGCACTTCATGAGCCTTGATCTTCTGGATGGCGTAGCGGGCAATATCCAGCATAACATTCCCGGCTCCCACGATCGCCACCCTTTTGCCAAAATGAAATTTCTTCTGGCTGTAGGGCGGCAGCTGGTTATAGTGATAAACCAGATCCTTGGCATGGTAAACACCCCGCAGATTTTCGCCTGGCAAACCCAACCATTTGGTACCCTGGGCACCCACCGTTACTAAAATAGCCTGGAAACCCAGTGCGCGCAGATCATCCAGGCTCAAATCGCCCTGGCTGCCAACCGTCAGATTGCCATAATAACTGATCCCGGGGGTTTCCAGCACCTGTTTGAACTGCGTCCGCAGGCCTTCCTTCATGGCTAATTTATCCGGATAAATGCCATATTCAGCCAACCCGCCAGGCTTGATGTCACGATTAAAAATGACAACTTTTACACCGCTGCGAGCCATTTCTCGCGCCGCAAACATTCCTGCGGGGCCTGCACCCACAACCGCAGCATAATAACTCTGGTCTGTCACTCTGGTACTCCTTGTGCGCAATAAATAGGACACGAATTGGCTGATTATAGTAGACTCGCCAGCACATTGCAAGCACGTGTCCAGACAAGAGTGCGCTTCAGGTTTTCGGAGATCGTATAAATCAGTATACAGTTCTTGCTTTTCAGTTGTGACCTGCCCTCTCAGCAACCATCTCAGGCCAAAAGTCAACAGAAAGTGTATAGAAATAATATGGCGTGAGAGCGGGAAGTTCTTAACCGGTGCATTTGATGGCTGCGTCAGGCAGCCTGCGAGCAAGCACAGCCGGATGCAGGGCCATAGAAAAAAGAAAAATCGTCAGGATCTGACACAGCTGCCCTGGCCGGCCTTACAATTTGGACAACTCTAAACCGAACCAACTGCGGGTTTTGCAATTCTATGCTATATTTATTTTATACTTAGTGCAATAGGAACCATCGATTCAAGAGGAGTAGGTTTCATGAAAAGACCGCAGAAACCTGAATTTGAAAAATTGCCCGGGGTGCTTCGCAGGCTGCTCGGCCTACAGGAAAACCGGGCCGCCCGCCAGCCAGGGATTTCACACTGGTCCGGGCAATCTGCAACGGATGCCCCCACCCAAACCCGTGTAGTAGATAAGACCAGCCAATTTAAGATGCGGGTGCCAAGAAATATCAGCTCTACTCCACTACAAAACCCAACCCTGCCGCACCCGGCCAGCCATGTAACCACTCCACCCGTCCAAGCGCCCCCGCCGGCAAGATTAGTTACCAGCAAACCCAAGGCACCTGCCAGACGCTTTTTTGAACTCGCCAAAACTCTGCCGGCGTTCTGGACCGTTGCCAGCCTGATCTCGCTGCTTGTCAACGTGATCCTGATCGTGGTGCTGGCCCTGCTCGGACGCGAATTTTTTGTACTGAAGGCCATGCTGGGTGATAAATTACTCGGCGGCCTGTATGAAAACTTCATCTATATGGACCAGGCTCATATCCAGACCAACATTACCGTGGCCGATTCAATCCCGATCAATTTTAATCTACCCATCAGCCAGGATACCGTGGTGGTGCTGACCCAGGACACTGTCATCAACGGCGCGAATGTGCGCATCAACACTGGCGGAGTAAGCATCAACAGCTCGGCCAACATCGTCCTGCCAGCGGGCACCAACCTGCCCGTCCACCTCGAGATAAACGTGCCGGTCACCACGACCGTCCCGATCAAAATCAATGTCCCGGTCGACATCCCGCTCCAGCAAACCGAGCTGCACAAACCCTTCATCGGTCTGCAACAGGTAGTGGCCCCGTTCTACAATCTTTTGCAGCCCCAAATGAAAAACCCCCTGGACATGCAGATCTGCGAGCCTTACTCAGCCTTGTGTGCCGACTATTTCAAGTAAACTGCCCGCCAAAAAACTTCGGTTCTCCCCAGATTAGCGGGGAAAAATATTACATCCAGACTCTCGCTGGCTTGTGCGTAACAAGCGCAGTAATTTCAGGGACCATTGTGGGTGTTTTTATCACGAATAAGTGCCGAATGGACGAATGACACGCAGTTTTTTTGGGAAACATCGCGGAATAGCGTTGATTGATTGTGCCCCGCTGCCGTGCTGAGAGCCAAAACTTGGTGCCCAACTGCCGGCACATCATCCGGGGACTTGAACCGTACCAGAGACTCGCAGTCTGATCGGCACGTAAAAAAGGTTGGCGAAAAGGGGTTTACAATCTCGGCATGTACATTATTCAAAAATAGGCAAACATATCCACTGGTAGGGCCTGGAGTATAAATGACAGACTGTACTGAAGTTGTGCTCGAAAACGGTTTAAAGGTAATGCTCAAAGAAATCCATACTGCGCCGCTCATCAGCCAATGGGTCTGGTACCGCGTTGGCTCAAAAGACGAGCCGACCGGATTGACTGGCGCTTCCCACTGGGTGGAACACATGCAGTTCAAAGGCACCCCGCAGTTCCCGGCTTCCGTGCTGGATAAAGCCATCGCCCGCGATGGCGGACAGTGGAACGCCTTCACCTTTCTGGATTGGACCACCTACTACGAGACCATGCCCGCCGCCCGCATTGACCTGTCTCTGCGCCTGGAAGCCGACCGTATGCTCAACAGCGAGTTCGGCCCCGAAGAAGTGGACTCTGAACGCACCGTGATCATCTCGGAGCGCGAAGGCAGCGAAAACGAACCACTCTTCCTGCTGGGCGAAGCCATGCAACAGGCTGCTTTCCGCGTTCACCCTTACCATCACGAAGTCATCGGCGATATGGCCGACCTGCTGAGCATGACCCGCGAACAGCTCTACAACCACTATCGCAGCTATTACCGGCCCAATAACGCCGTGCTGGCCCTGGCCGGCGATTTCGAGACCGGCGAAATGCTGGCACGCATCCGCGAACTGTATGCCGGGGTGCCCGCCGGAGAAAACCCGGCGCGCCTGCAGCGCCCGGAACCCGAACAGCCCGGCGAAATCCATCTGACGGTCGAAGGGCCCGGCGAAACCGCCTTCATGGAAGTGGCTTACCGCGCCCCGGCGGCCAGCGATCCCGATTTCTTTGCGCTGGCCGTGCTGGATAGCCTGCTGGCTGGCCCCAGCAACCTGAACATGTTCGGCGGCGGCGGAATCTCCAACAAAACCTCGCGCCTGTACCACGCCATCATCGATAAAGAACTGGCCGTGGGTGTGCATGGCGGCTCCACAGCCACCATCGACCCATTCATGTACACATTCACGCTCACCGGGCACCCCAGCAACCACCTCGACCATGCCCTGGCAGCCCTGGATGACGAACTCAAACGCCTGCAAGACCAGCTGGTTAGCCCGGCAGAAGTGGCACGCGCCATCAAACAAGCCCGCGCCATGTTTGCCTACGGAGCCGAAAACATTACCAACCAGGCCTTCTGGCTTGGCTACGCCGAAATGTTCGCCTCTTACGAATGGTTCAGCACCTATCTGGAAAAACTGAGCCAGGTCAGCCCGGCGGATGTGCAGCGTGCTGCCCAGACTTTCTTCCAATCCCGCAATCGCGTTGTGGGGAACTATCTGCCCAGCGGCACAGGAGTTGACCAATGAACACATCCCACTCCCTACCCGGCCCCGACGACATCACCCGGATTGTGCTGCCCAATAACATCACGATCCTGGTACGCTCCAACTTTAACAGCCCATCCGTCACCCTGAGCGGCTACCTGGCCACCGGCAGCCTGTTTGATCCCGACACAAAGCTCGGCCTGGCCGATTTTGCCACATCCGCCCTGATGCGCGGCACCCAGACTGGCAGCTTCGAACAGATTTATGACTCGCTAGAATCGGTCGGCGCGCACCTGGGTTTCTCTGCCGGCACCCACACCAGCGGCTTCAGCGGGCGGGCCCTGGTGGAAGACCTGCCCCTGCTCTTTGATCTGATCTCCAACTGCCTGCGGCAGCCGATCTTCCCTGAAGATGAACTCGAACGCCTGCGCACCCAAATGCTGACTGGTCTGGCCATGCGCGCCCAGGATACTGGCTCGATGGCCTCCATGACCTTCGACAAGCTCGTCTTCGGGGCACATCCCTATGCCCGCCCGGACGATGGCTACCCTGAAACCATCCGGGCCATCACCCGCGCCGATATGGTTGACTACCACAGCCGCTGTTTTGGCCCCAACGGGCTGACCATCGCCGTGGTAGGCGCCGTCAATCCTGATTTCGTTGTGGCCGAGATCAGCCGCACACTGGGTGATTGGCTCAACCCGCAACAGCCAGCCCTGCCGGCCCTGCCAACGGTCAGCCCGTTGAGTGCGCCGCTGCGCGAACACATCCCGCTGGCGGGCAAATCCCAAACCGACCTGATGGTCGGCGTGCTGGGCCCGCTGCGCCGCGACCCTGAATATCTGGCTGCTTCGCTCGGAAATTCTGTGCTTGGGCAGTTTGGCATGATGGGCCGCATCGGCGATGTGGTGCGTGAGCAGAGCGGGCTGGCTTATTACGCTTCATCCAGCCTGAGCGCCGGCACCGGCCCGGGCACCTGGGAAGTCAGCGCAGGGGTCAACCCCTCCAATCTGGAAAAAGCGCTCGACCTGATCATCGCTGAGCTGCGCCTGTTCATCGAGAAAGGTGTCAGCTCCGATGAACTGCAGGATTGCCAGGATAACTTTGCCGGACGCCTGCCGCTCTCGCTCGAATCAAACGCCGGCGTGGCCAGTGCCCTGATCAACATTGAACGCCACCAACTCGGGCTGGATTACTACCGCCGCTATGAAGATCTGGTGCGGGCCGTCACGCCTGAAATGGTGCTGGAAGCTGCCCGTAAATATATCAACCCCAACCTGCTGGTCACCGCTTCATCCGGCCCGTAAAAGACCAGGGTGGCTATTCATGCACCCACAGGTTTTGCTTACAGGGCCGGTTGAATGCTTGAGAGAGTAGCAGGGGTTTTTAGTGGTGATTTGGGACGAGAGACCATCGTCCCAAATCACCACTTGCGTTGCAGCCCAAAGATTTGAGGTCGGTTTTCAGGCAAGCAAAATGATACAATCGGCGCATGAGTCTGTATACCGGCGTTGATCTGCTTGAAATTCCACGCATCCAGGAAGCCATCGAAAGGCACGGCGAACGCTTCTTAAAGCGCATCTTCACCCCGGCCGAACGCGAAATATGCCAGGGCAACCTGGCTTCCTTGGCAGCCCGCTTTGCCGCCAAAGAAGCCGTTGCCAAAGCGCTCGGCACTGGGCTGGGGAAAGTTGCCTGGACCGATATCGAAATCCTGCGGGACGAATCTGGCGCGCCCGTGCTGAACCTGTCCGGACTAGCCCAGGCCCGCTCCAACGCACTATGCTTGCAGCACTGGTCGATCAGCCTCAGCCACACACGCGAATATGCCATCGCCATGGCCGTCGCCAGCACCTGAAAATGCGTATTTACTCACAAAAAGAGTTAGAAAAGGTAAGGGAGTGATCAGTTGATCACTCCCTTACCTTTTACAGAAGCCCCATAGTTGCAATCTGTTTCTTGACCGCATCTGGATAGAAAGCTGCATATTCCACCAGTTTCTTTTGGTTCAGAACATCCAATTCCCATTCGGATGTATTTCCCTTCCGTTTGCCCAGACACATCAAATAGATCAAATCCAAAAAAGCCTTTTCTGCCTGCGCCAGGTAGGTGTCATTCACTAGATCAAAGCCAAAAAACAGAGCTGGTTTTAGTTGGGAATATTCACAATCAACACCGGCTAAAACTATTTTTTTTGAGTGGCGGGTGGTGGCGAGAGACAATCCATACATACCTTGATTGATCACATCATATTTTGATAAAGCACTTTCAAAACTGATATAGCTCGGATAATAAAGCTGGGTGGCTAATTTCTCGACATCCAGATTTTCCTGTTTTAATGCGTAAAAACCATGAGCGCTTTGAAAAATCACCCCTGCATCCAGCATTCTTTTGACGGAAATTCTGAGATAGCCTTCTTCAGGAAATAATTTCTTCAGGTCTTTCATGCTGAAGAAATTTTTCCCCAAGGCTTCCACTTTTTGGACTAATTCCTGTCTTTTCATTTTCTGAATAACTCGATTACTTTACGCTGATTCTTGGGGAGAAAATGGTTCAAGCTGTCCATCAACTCCTTTTGATCGTATTTATATTCATCCTTGATGACCAGTTCGCGGCCCAGCTTTTGGCTGATATACCAGGCGTCAAACAGATCGCGAGGTTCCCGTCGTTCCTGATTTTCAATGATGCGGATTTTGTCTTTCAAGATTGATTCCAGGGCGTAAACCCGGCCTATCACTTCCAGGTTGTTGAAGGGGCTTTTGACCAGAGCGACAGTGTGTTCAAAATCCCGCGTGTGTTTATTGACTTCAACTCTGATTCCAATGGGAATGGGTCGATATTCAACATTGATAACCACTCTTGCATACAGGTTGAAATATTTCCCGTGAATATCTTTGATGACGGAGCCCGGGATAATTTTTTCAATTTTTCTGATCGCCTGGTCGAAATCTGAAAAAGCGACTTCATCCAACAGGGAAAAACCCAGGTCTTCAGAGAACCGGACTGACCCAAATGCCAGTCTTAGGGCTGTCCCGCCTTTAAAAACCAACCTGCTTTCAAATGGGGCCTTGAATAAAATATCCAACATAAACATTTGATAATGTTCTTTTAGAACGTTATCAACCACAGTTTGTTGTTCCAGAGCAAATTTCTGGGCTTGGGCTTGTGTCAGCATAGTATACATAAATGTATATTATATTAACATTGCTATCAAGGGTTTAGAGTACTCACCAGGCAAAATTTTGTGTCCGACATTCCGCACCCCTGGCTTGATCTTTCAGGTAATTTTCGCCACTTAAGGGCATGCTTACCTATCGTTTGACCCTTTTTGGACTGTATAAGTCATTGGTATGGCATAAATTTCATAAGATTCATGTTGCCAGCCCAATGAACAACTGAGAAACCAGAAACGCACTATGGATTCAGGTCAAATTGTCACATAAAAATGTGGAAATATTTAATAAAAACGCACTTCTCTTCGTTCAGGGTGCAGGTTGTGTACTTGTTAATATTCCAAAAGGGTAGAAAGGAGTTTTTTTATATAGATTTGGTCGGGCGATGCCCGACCAAATCTATATCTGCGGGCAAACCAACGTTTTCTTTTGTTCGCGTTCAGAGAAACTTGACTGGTTAAGCCCTGGAAAAAGCGCCGTGCATAAACACGAATTTTATATGCACTACGGCATAAGCAGGGTTCGGTGCGCAGGGTTATGCCTTTTCAGCCTCCCGTTTTAAATCGGCGGCGTATTGTTCAAAGGCTGGCCGAAAATCCGGCAGGGATCCTGCGATCATTGGCAGCATCAGCCCGGTGTACACTTCCGCCATCGTAAAATTGGTGGAGCCGTCGGATTGAGGATCCAGGGTATAAATGCGATCTCCCTTGAACATAAAGTTCCCATCGCTCCAGGTCATGTTCTTGCCAGGGACAAATTCAATCACTTTGAGAGAAAAGGTGCGGGTTGGGGCGATTTTGGCGACAAGTTTAATCGTTTGACCCAATGCAATCTCACCTTCCATGCTTTTGATCGTCGAGTTCCAGCGCGGAAAATCTTTGGCATTGGTCATCACTGCCCAGATTCTATCCTGTTTTGCCTTGATGTTAATCCCGACCGAATATTCCATACGGAAGGTGCTGTTGGTTTTGTTTGCATGACCATCGATTACGATATTATGAGACATTGTTGACTCTCCTGAACGTTATAATGCCCGAATCCGATTGTTTTTTGGGTTATGTTCCAATTCAGCCAGACCGAGGGCTTCCATAAGCGGCGGCAAATACATGCCGAAACGACCTCGCAATCCCTTTTTCAACCCATACCAGCCGTTTACTGGATTTTCTGGCGACCGTCCCCAGGCTTCCACGGTTCCTTCGGCGGCGGATTTCTGTTCGTCAGCACTGCCTAACAGCATCCAATCTCCGTGAGTCTTGAGCATGGCGTGGAGATCTTCGATGCAGCGCAGATGATAACGAAGCTCGGTTTTGCCGACGATACAAACCAGCGCGGGTGGTGCAGCTGCTTCGTCGCGGTACATGCTGTACTCCGATGTTCCTGGCGGAGTCTTTAACAGCCAGGGGGTTTCTTTCGTGCCATTTCCCATCAAATTGTCTGCATCCATTTTTTCCATTTCTCCTATGATACCAAGTAAAATTAGCTGTCTCAGCTTCTTATCAATAAGACGAAAATTTTTACTAAAAGGGTTCGGTTAAAGCAAGAGTTTCAGGTAAAATCATTGCGGGAACATTCATGATAAAAAAATCCGATCTCGATCTCAATTTGCAGGCTATAGACCAGGATGAGTTTGGCGTTCTGGCCGAATCTTACAGGCGCGAATTACACGCACACTGCTACCGCATGTTGGGTTCTGTTCAGGAAGCTGAAGAAATAGTCCAGGAGACGCTGTGGCGTGGGTGGGACCGGCGCGATACCTATCAGGGCCGCTCGACACTGCGGGCCTGGCTGTATAAAATCGCCACCAACCTGTGCATCGATGCCCTCCGGAAAAAGCCACGGCGCTTGTTACCTGTCATACGGGAGAATGATTCAACCCCCGAGCAACCTATCCCAGCGGCCATCAATGAACCGGTCTGGCTGGAGCCATATCCATTCGAATTCCCCGGGCCTGAAGAAGCGAATCCAGAATCAAAATACTCACTGAACGAAAGTATTCGGTTGGCATTCCTGACTTCATTACACCTGCTGCCCTCGCGCCAGCGGGCTGTGTTGATCCTGCGCGACGTTCTGGATTGGCAGGCGGACGAAGTTGCAGATGCGCTGGGTCAGACTGTCTATTCAGTTAAGAGTGCTCTGCACCGGGCCCGCACCACCCTTGCGAAGCATCGTGAAACTCTACATCATGAGAGCTTGAATGTACGTGTCACTGATGAGCAAATGCGCGAACAACTTGATCGTTACGTGAAGGCCTGGGAAACCGCCGATGTGGATGGATTGGTGACGTTGTTGCGGGATGATTGTATATTCAGCATGCCACCCATCCCCAGCTGGTATCGCGGGCCGGGGAACATTGGCGCGCTGGTGCGGAAAACCATCTTTCGTGGTGACGCAAGCGGGCGCTGGCGCTTGCTGCCCACGCGCGCAAATGGCCAGGCAGGTTTTGGTTTGTACAAGATAAATGAAGAAACAGGGGTTTATGTTGGCTACGGCATACAGGTAGTCAGCTTTATTGGTGAACAAATCGCGGACATTACAACCTTTAAGACCCCGGAGTTGATTGCCTTATTCGGTTTACCTGCCGCACTTTGAGGTTTCGATAGTACTCCAGTTAATCTCGTAAACTTATTGCCGATAATGTCTAATATTTGTAATGGTCAACGGTAGATTAGACAAAGCAGCCGCTTTTATTTTACGCTGAAAATCGCGCGTACTGAAGGCGGATGCGGCCTTTTTTATATTTTTATCGGAAGCAGACGCATAAAAGTGGCGGAAAATCGCAGGTAAACGACTCAGTATAATCATCGCGAGCGTGGCAATCTTCCCGCAAAATCGGAGATTGCCACGCCGCCAAACCCCACAAGTACCGAGGCTTAAATCGGAGAACAAAATCGGCGGCTACTACTACTAATGACATGGAATGAGTTGTTTTGTCCAACCGTTACCTGACCAATACACTTTTTCAACCTTTTTCAGCGTAGCTTGCCCTGTTGACCAGGCGTCAGGCTGTTGGGGATCGCATCGGCCCCATCGGCAAACCCGGCCTTGATCCCGGTCCGCACAGCCTGCCAATATTCACGGGCAGCCGCAAATTTATCCTCGCGGAAGCGCGCCAGCCAACTCAGCAGCTCCGGCGTCTTCAACCCATCCACTTCCCACTGCACCAGATAACCCATCACCATATCGATCACGCGCTCACTCTCCCAAAAAATGATCTTGGGTGCCTCGCGCTGGTAGATCTGTTCTGCCAGCTTGAATTGGTGCGCCTTGTAATCGACGTTCAGACCATAGTGTGCTTTGAGGATTTCATCGGTGATGAACTCAGACCACTTGCGATGGAAACGACAGATACCGCTGTTCTCGTTAAAAAGCTCGTAGGTCATACGCTCCACATTCTTACGCCCCAGCGCCTCGGGCGCCAAAAACTCGACCCCATAATGCACAAAATATTTACCCATCATCGGCATCGGGCTGAGCATGCCCGGCACCCAGTACTGATTCGGCACCATGCAGCCCTGCTCACCGTGCCCGAGGAAAACCGCCCGGTCAACACTGCGGATGCCCAGCAGCTTATCCAGAGCGAGGGCCGCCGCGCGGATGCCCGCCCGGAAGATCTCAGCCCGCGGGTCAAACAAGATCGCATTGGTCAAATCCATGGCATACTGCGCGTTCAGCAAGCTGTCAGCCACCACGTCAAATTGGGCCGGATCCGCTGAAAAATGGAACTTCAAACGCTCCGCGGGCGGGAAGCCAAAACTGAGCGGGTCGATCAGCCGCTCCGCCACCAACTCCATGATCCAGGCCAGGGTGCCACCCGTCTGGATTGAATCGAGGCCCATTGCATCGACATGATCGTTGAGCAGTTCCGCAGCACGCTGGTCAAAGACGCCTACCTGCGGGCCGAGGGCATGGTAAGGCTCATAATCCTTTTTGTATGGCCCATTTAACTTTTTACAAACCACCGGGCAAGGTTCGCCGCAGTGCTGGAACTTCTTGGGCTTGATGGTCTCTTCATTAAATTGCTTGAGATAATGGTTAAGAATAAAATTCTCGTGCTGCTGCAAGCGCGCCGAGACTGGCTGATAAATGGAGGTGTAATTGAAGCTCAGAATGCGCTCGTTCAGATCGCGCATATTCACCCCAAAGGTTCCACCGGTCTCAAATTCGGGCACATAGCGATACTTCTCGGTTACTGCCAGATCTGTCTGCATGGTCTTCTTGCCGAAGTGCTCCATGAAATACGCGTCGATCTCGGCTGAATCGCGCAGATCGGGGTCTTCCCACTCGCCGCCGAAGATGATCCCGACGATATTATGGCGCTGATAGAGCCGGCTGCCCAGGCCACCGCGCCCGGCCCAATCCACAACCGGACTGAAGGCTCCATTACGGAGCGGGCTGGAACCGATCGCGCCTTCGCGGGTAGATTTCGCCGCCGGGCCGACTGCCAGGATGCGCAGCTTCCCGGGCGCATACTCGCCGGCAAAGCGATCAAACAAGGCCTGCTGCAGCGCGTAGAAACCAATCAGCGGGCTGCCGTCCGGGCTGGCATAACCAATCCAGAGTGATTCGGCGTTGACGGGTACCAGGCGCACCTGGATCTCGCCAGCCTTGTGATTGAGCAGCACCACGCTCGGCACCGGCGCTGTGCCGCGCAGCGCCACATAATTGACGCCCACACCGTGGAAGCTGTACGCTGCGCCGCCCATCGACGAGACATAAAAACCATCCCACTGCGGGCTCCAGCCCGAAAAAACCAGGCGCCGCGAACCAGGGATGGAACTGCCCGCCAGCAGCCCCTCACCAAAGGTAAAGCTATCGGGATAAAGATTAAAACGCTGCCAGCCATAATCCACCGGCCCCAGCACGGCTTTCTCGTCCTCGATCGGACGCAGATACCAATTGCCATTTTGCAGGTGGACGGTTAATTCGCGTTGGATGATTGGATAGGTCATGATGTTATTCCTTGATCGATAAGATAATACCAGCCGGCTCTCCACGCATTTGAGGGCCAGCGCACGGATCAACTTAATAATCTTACACTATTATTCAGCCGTTTCTTTGTTGTGATATTTTTCACAACAAAGCATTACTTTCTAAAATGAGCAAGGGCCACCGGTTATGGTGGCCCTTGCATGAATGCCATGGACAGTCGCAGCGCAAGACCCCCGCATGGCGCAGCGGCGTTGGGTGAAGATCGGCCCGGCGGGTGAAATCCCGGCCTCAGCCGGCCGGCGTCCCCAGATTTATGCGGGGAAAATCCGGGCTGAGGGTTCTATGCGGGGCTCGCAACCGGGTTCCGACTGGCTCCTTGAGACAACCCAGCCTGCGCGATTAATGGCCCGCAGACGGCAGCTTTTCATCCACACCGATCCAGAGATGACCGGGCAGCACCGCCCGCAGGGCTCGGATGGTGATGGTGCCGGCCATAAGTGGTTCATTGGGTGGTAGATTTTTATCCAGACTTGCGGGGTTTACCAGGCACAGATCTGGCACGCGCCTATATTTATGCCGGAAATAATCCGCGGCTTGCTGTACTTTCAGTTCCAGCCCCTTCTTGGGGTCGTTATCAAACCACATCATGCCTATATCCATGCAAACTCCTTTTGTATGTACTCACGAGCTCCTCGTTCCAGCACTTAACCAACCTGGTTCTGCTGCCCGGGCGAATAATAATCGCCGGTTTGCCCCACAAAAAAAGGCTCATTCACCCCCTTCCCGTTTTTGGGAAAGGGGCCGGCGGGCTGGGTTATCGGGGCAAGCCCAAACTGGCCCCCGGTGAGGTAATACCTCCTTTTGATTGTCGGCAGGTTCAGCCGGAAAGACTGGGCAGCCAGAACTTCATCCAGGCTGAATTCTGGCGCAAGCAGAACTGCGAGCCCGGGAATAAACTATTTAGCGGCGCACCCGGCAAAGGCGTGAGCTCATTGATCGCGCGCGGATCTGCAATGCGCCCGTAGATGCGAGTGCGGAAGAAGGCCAACCATTCGGGCATGTGCAGAGCCATCCCGGCATTGATTGTCACAATCGGCCAAACCAGCGCCTGTGGCCCGTTCAAGAGGATATATGCCAGGTTCTCACGCGCCGATGGTTCCATCTGCAGGATCGACTGCAAACCGTCGAAGAGCAGCACAAGTACCTGGTCGCTCTGTGGGTTTTGCACGGTACAAGCCAGCTCGTAGAGCAGATCAGCAGACTCGGGCTCGTAAGGGGCACGAACCTCCAGCAGGCTCTCTGATGGCCCAATATCATCAAACTCAGACGGGTAATCACTCAGCACTACAAAACGGGTCCCTGATGGTCCAGCGAGCTGCTCAGCGCCCTGCATGAGCACTTTCAGGAAGGCAGTTTTACCACAGCCGCGCTCCCCAACCACCAGCACAGGGCCCGGGCGCGGGTCGCGCAGGTGCAGAAGAACTGGCATGCTGTCTGCGGCCAGCCCAAACAGCAGGGCATTTTCTGGCAGACCTCTCAGGTGTTCCAGGCTCTCAGAAAGCACTGGAAAGACTGTTTTTCCGGGAGCGGGATCCAATCCCATTTCAATTTGCACTTCACGAAAGGCCCTCAGCACCAGGGCGGCTTGCTCATTGTCGATCATAGTTCACCTTGAAAAGGATCCAGATTTGCGTAATAAGAACTTATGTTCTAATTATACTCCAGGCTGGAAAAAATGCAATCCCTACCTCGCAAGGGATTTCGTAGCAGTACGAAGACACCTGTACGCCCACCAGAAGGCTTCTGCTGGGTTTGGCGATTTCGTCAACCCCAACCCGGGATGAATAAGAGCATCAGTTGGCGATAAGCGCCATTCTAAGCCGCTGCGTATAATCT
>JAPLGT010000009.1:0-24292 GCA_026390035.1 Chloroflexota bacterium | reverse complement strand
TAATGGTAATATGAAAGTGTTGAGATAGCTTATTTCCAATGGTGACAGAGGCTCGATGAAACTCAAAATCCGTTCTTATATCAAGATTTTTATGGGGATCATGCGCCGCTGGCTGGCTTCACCTGTTTTACCCGATCCGGCCCAGACCAGTATCGCAGCACTGCTTAATTCAATACTGCTTCTTACGCTCGGCATGGGGTCGATTGTAGTTTTCTTTCAAATTGCATTAAACGGGGTGGCAGATTGGAACAACATCCTTTTATCGTTCTTCCTGCTGATTGCATCGGCAGTTTTGAGAGAAAACCTGCGCCATGGGCATCTGCGCCCGGCAACCTGGTTATTGCCAGCGCTTTTCTGGCTATTTATTTCGGCTGAAATTTACAACCTGGGCACCATTCACACGGCACATATCTATGGTTATTTTTTGGCAGTTACCCTGGCCGCCTTTTTTGAAGGTGAAATCGCCGGTCTGCTATTTCTAGCTATAACCTGGATCTCCTTTGCTGTTTTAGCGCAGGCAGAAACTGCCGGGTTATTACCCACAACGGCTCTGATATCGGATGGAAGCCAGCTGGTCATTTTTGGGATCTTATCGTTTGCAATATTTATTGTAATGGTGCTGGCAAGAAGAAGCCTGCTTGAGTCGCTGAAGAACGCTCACTCTGAATTGAAGCAGCGCCACCAGGCAGAACTGGCGCTGCTCGACGCAAATACATCCCTTGACCAGCGCATCAAAGAACGCACGCTTGAACTTGAGCAGGAAATTGAAAAGCGCAAGCAAACCAGCGAAGCCCTGGCCAAGAGTGAAGAGTGGTTTCGAACACTGGCTGATTTCACCTACAGCTGGGAATATATGCTCAGCCCGGATGGGCTATATATGTATGTATCACCACACTGTCAGGTGGTTACCGGCTACCCACCGCAACAATTTATCGAAGATAGCCAATTTTTTATCAGCATCATCCATCCGGATGACCGTCCTTCGGTTGCAGAGCACACCCGCCTGACGCTTGCGAATCACGAAGCATGCCTGGACTTCGATTTCCGCATCCTGACAAAGCGCGGTCAGGAACGCTGGATTGCCCATGTTTGCCGGCCTGTCTATAACAAGGACGGCGAATACCTGGGACAGCGCGCCAGCAATCGCGATATCACCGTCCGGAAGAATAGCGAGCTGCGCCTGCGGCAACTTTCGCAAGTGGTGGAACAGAACCCATCCATCATCATTATCACGGACCTCGATGGGAAAATCGAATACGTCAATCCGAAATTCACCCAGGTAACCGGATACACACCCGCAGAAGCTCTCGGGAAATCGCCTCGCGAGCTGTTATCTGATGATTTGCCCGAAGCTGATCAGGACCTTCTGGCGAGCCAGGCCCTGGGTCAGGAATGGCGCGGTGAATTTCTAAACCGTAAAAAAAATGGCGAATACTACTGGGAATCTGCCATTATTGCGCCGGCCAGCAATGCTCAAAATGAAATCACCCACTACATTCATACCCGGGAAGATATTACCAACCGCAAGAATGCTGCATTGCGCCTGCGCCAGCTTTCACAGGCGGTGGAACAGAGCCCATCATCGCTGGTAATAACAAACCTTGCGGGCGATATCGAGTATGTCAATCCCAAATTTACGCAGTTAACCGGATACACGCTTGCCGAATCGTTGGGGCAGAACCCTCGCATCTTGCAATCAGGAGCAACAGCAGCTGCAACTTACGCGGAATTATGGGCGACCGTTACAGCCGGCCATGAGTGGCGCGGCGAATTTCAAAACAAGAAAAAAAATGGCGATATTTACTGGGAATCGGTTGTCATTGCACCAGTGGCTGATGATGACAAAAAAACCACGCATTACGTGGCCATCAAGGAAGATATCACCGAGCGCAAACATATCGAAAGCCTGCTGCAGGAAAGCGAGCAGCGCTTCCGTAGTCTGTTCGAGAATTCGCCCTTTGCGTATCAGGCCTTGGACTTGGAAGGCAATTTCGTGGATGTCAATGAAAATCTGTGTGAATTATTGGGGTATTCAAGAGCTGAGCTGCTCGGCAGGTCTTTCAAGCAATTCTGGACAGAAGATACGCAGGAATTCTTTCCGCAGCGTTTTCAAGATTTCAAAACCTTAGGATCCACAAACGCAGATATCCACCTGAAGCGCAAGGATGGACAAAACCTGATCGCCATCTTGAACGGCCGGGTGCAGGTGGACGCCTGGGGACGTTTCCTACGAACCCATTGCGTTCTGACCAATGTCTCTGAACGCGAACAAATGCAGGCGCAGCTGCGCCAGCAGAACAAATCGATGACGGCACTCTATGAGAGCGCGTTGGATTTTTTGCAAAATCACGACCTGAAGGAGCTGTTCGTTGCGCTTGCCGAGCATGCCTCGCAGCTGCTAAATGCCCGTGAAGTTGAGATCATGACTCTGGAAGGTGATGTTTTGTTGGCACAATATACATCGCCCAACCAACCATTCAGAGCTGGCAAACAATTTGACCAAAGCCAGGCTATGCTTTCCTGGCAGGCTGTCAACACACTCCAACCCGTCACCATTGATGATTACTCGGCTTACCTGAACAATTTCCCCCATGACGATCCCCAGCATGTGTTTGCAGTCGCATCCATTCCCATCATCGCTAACGGCCAATGCCTGGGTGTTCTGGATCTTGGCCGGGAAACACCCGGACAGCCATTCACGGCTGATGAGATCCAACTGGCCAAATTATTCGCCCAGATCTCAGCCCTGGCAATCGAAAATGCGAAACTAAGCACATCGCTGCTTGAACAGGCCATCCGCGATCCGCTGACTGGTCTGCACAACCGCCGGTATATGTTCGAAACTCTGCAGGTAGAAATGGCGCGTGCGCTGCGCGAGAAATACCCGCTCAGTTTTGTTCTGCTGGATATTGATCGCTTTAAACAAATCAATGACGCGTTTGGACATGGCGCCGGTGATGCTGCGTTAAAAGCACTTGCCGAACAGTTCAAACGCATGGTGCGCACAGATGACATCCTGTGCCGCTATGGTGGTGACGAGCATTTGATTGTGATGCACAATACCACCCCCCAAAAAGCCATCGAGCGTGCCGATCAATGGCGCAGAGCCATCGAAGCCATGGATCTGGAATATGAGAATGTGAGCTTCCAGATCACCATTTCGCTGGGTGTCTCTACTTATCCCGATCACGGCACGACCAGCGATGAATTGATCGCCTGTGCAGACAAGGCGCTTTTTGCTTCCAAAAAAGCTGGCCGCAACAGGGTTAGCTTTTACGAAAAACGAAGCCGAAAAACCAGGCAGCTGCCACCGCTCGACCCTGATTTCGTGGCACCGGATAATAAATAACGCCAATCATGTGTAAAGCACCTGCTGCAAGAAGAAATATTTTTTGCGGGGTAAGCCATCGATTTTTAATCGCCCGAGCAGCAGAACCAGGCTGGTAAGTGCCAAAACGAAGAGCTTGTAAGCAAATACCGCCAGATCACAAAACAGCTGTTCAATCTGACATTGCCAAAGTAGCTGCAACACAGTAGAAAAAGGTTTTTGTGGATAAATAGCTCAATCTGCCAGACCTGGCCGGGTATTCAGGTTGGATTCCCCCCCCCAGCAAACTGCTATCACAGCGCACTACTCCCTGGCGATATTTGTGCGATTCCGGCCATTGTGCTTGGCCAGATACAGGGCCTTATCGGCCTTTTCCAAGATTTCAGTTGCATTTGATCCATGCAGCGGATAAACAGCCACACCCAATGAGACCGTAATGGCTCCCAGGAAGTGTGCATTATATTCAAGATTTTGAGCCGTGACCGCCGCCCGAATTGCCTCGGCCCGCTGCAAGGCAATTTCGCAGTTGGCGTCTGGCAAGATCATCACAAATTCCTCGCCACCCAACCGGCAAACCACATCTTCCCCACGGATTTGCGTCTGCAACAAACTTCCCAACCTGGTCAGAACTAGATCTCCGGCCGCGTGCCCATAGGTATCATTAAAAGTCTTGAAGTGATCGATATCCAGCATGATAATGCTGACCTGAGTTTTTTTGCGGTTCGCCCGGGGAAGTTCCCGAGTGAGGGTTTCTTCCATGTACCGGCGGTTGAAAGTACCCGTCAATGGATCACGCACCGATTGAAAATGGAGCGTCTGGCGCAGCTTGATGTTAGAAAGCGACAGGGACAGATTTTCCGCCATGATGCGGGCCAGGTCCTGGGTCTGCTCGTCCTGCTCTGCGGCAG
This sequence comes from Chloroflexota bacterium, assembly GCA_026390035.1. Classification (GTDB taxonomy): domain Bacteria; phylum Chloroflexota; class Anaerolineae; order Anaerolineales; family Villigracilaceae; genus UBA5195. The sequence goes on along the minus strand of JAPLGT010000009.1, from coordinate 20,056 downwards.
GCGGGTATTCAAGATGCAGCAGCCCCAGGATTTCTCCAGATATCCAGGTAACTACCCGCAAAGGCTTTGGGCATGTGACGACACATCAGACCATGATCCGCAAATTTAACCATGTGGACCTGGCTGCGACGCAAAGACCAACAGTCTTCCACCGCAAACTCAGACTTACTTGCCAGGCTTACGCCCCAGGTGACCACAGACTCCACCTTGCTTATCTGGTGCGATGCCATGAAGACCGCCCCTGAAGCGCCCGGAAATAACTGCACGGCAAATTGCTCAATCACGGTAAAGGCTTCTTCCACATCCTTGCAAACCTGCAGGAGTTCGCCCATCTGGCGCAGAAGATCCGAATTACGCCGGCTTTGCTCAAGATGGACTACCAGGCTTTCCAGTTTTTCGTTGGAGAGTCTCAACAGCTCTTCGGCCTTCTGGCGTTCTGAGTTATCCTCAAACATGAGCAGCAGGTGAGGTTCTCCAGCAGAATTAAAGGGGGCACAGGTGGTATTCAGCCATAATTCCTTACCAACCGAATTGATGGTATGGATCTGGCCGAAGACAGGCAAACCAGTATTCATGGCGCGCAAGGCACTATCATACAGACCAGACTTCTTCCAGGTCTCCAGCGTATGGAAATCCTGTTCCAACAAGCTTTCTGGATCAATCCCAATGATTTTCCCCGCAGCTGCATTGGCCGAAATACAAGGCCCGGAGGTTTTGTAAATCGTGATGCCAATTGGTGAAGTCTGTAAAATGGTCTGGGTAAACTCCAGGGCTTCAGTGATGCGCGCCTGATCAAGCTTGCGACCGGTGATATCTTCCTTGACAGCCACAAAATGGGTTACACCGCCGGCTTCATCCAAAATAGGCGAAATGGAGGCAGTCTCCCAGTATATTTCTCCATTTTTTTTACGGTTTTGAAATTCACCGTGCCAGACCTGGCCAGACAGGATAGTCTTCCAGAGGGTTTCATATTCTGTTCTGGTGGTATGCCCTGTTTTTAGAATGCGCGGATTCTGACCAAGCGCCTCTGCCTGTGTATAGCCAGTCAAACCGGTAAAGCGCGGATTGACATATTCAATACTCCCATCAATATTCGATATGACAATCGAAACAGGGCTTTGCTCAACTGCCTGAGAAAGTTTTCGCACAGCCGCTTCCGATTTTTTCCGTTCAAACCACAAACCCAACATTCTGGCGACATTATCCAGCAGTGTTTGCTCTTCGGGGACCAACACAGTCTCATTCTGGATGTAGCACACCAGCAGCTGCCCGCATTCCCGGGCATTGATCATGATGACGGCCTTCAAACCATGTGTGGCGAACTCATCATCATATTGATTGCTTTGGTAACGTTTACCATCCAACTCGATGCGCACGGCTGCAATCTGCGGGTATTGCATGGCTGCAATCAGATATTCAATCACCTGCCGGCACAATTCGCTATCCGGGATGGCCAAGTTTTCCAACAACCGCCCCACATTCTGCAGGCAAGTCAGGTCCTTTATCCGCTCCCCAACACTCATCTCCAGCTGACGGCGCGCAGTAACATCCTGCAGCGAGCCCAGGGAACGCACAGGCAAAGCTTGCAGGTCATATTCCGTCTCGCCCAGGATTTCGACAAACCTGAGGGAGCCGTCTTTCAACAAAACGCGATTAATGGAATAAAAGGATGTGTGGTTTTCAACCGCAGCCTGAAAGTTCTGCCTGACAGATTCAAGCTCCTCTGGATGAATAAAATCCAGTAAAGCCCCCGATTGGCCAAAAAGACTCTGCGGTTCCAACCCAAAGATGCGGTAGGTTTCATCAGACCATTTCTCGAGGGTTGTGGCATGATCATATTCCCAGCTGCCGATGTGGGCAATTTTCTGGGCCTGGGTAAAGATATTTACCTGGTCTCGCAAACCAGCCTCGACACATTTGCGATCGGTGATATCCGTGCCCATCGCATACCAGCGCAGCTGTTTGCCCCAGGTGTCAAACAGTGGGCGGGCTTGGATCAGGAACCAGCGATAGGTTCCGTCAAACCGGCGCAGGCGCTGCTCCATTTCAAAAGCTACGCCATTCTGGCTGGCTTCTGCCCACTTCTGCCGGCCGGGTTGCACATCATCCGGATGCAAAACCAGCAACCAGCCAGCTCCGGCAGCCTGCTGACGGGTTTTCCCGCAAAAATCCAGCCAGGCCTGGTTGGTATATTCAAGCTGTCCATCCGGATAAGATGACCAGACCAGACCAGGAAGTAAATCGATCAGTTTTTGAAAAGCAAACACCTGTTCATTCTGACCTTTTTCATCTACCAATATCGGGCTACTAAGCTCTGGAGCATGCTTCATACCAATATACCTCTCAGCCAGAAAATATCCGCGCACGAGCAACACCAATATTGTTTACGCAAATTCTAATCAAAAGGATGAAAAAGGTTTTTGCGGGAGAAGACCCCAGCCAGGATCGCATCAAGGTAATCCCAAACCCGCTTGACCCTTATCCATTATTCAGGTTTTGGAAATTATGGTCCATGTTATTGTAATAACTTTTGCAGCCCTGTGCCCCTACAATCACTTTACAAAAACGGTATTTCACACGCCAGTGGGGCATACTGACGAAATCGTTGCACAGTCAGCCAAACCCTATCTGTTCCAGCAATTGTGAAAACCGGAACAGCGCTTAATCTCGCTATTCCGGTGGTTATCCCTGGCGCTCCAAGGGGATACCTGGGTAAATACAGCATCCTACGAGAATAATCTCGCGCAACAAGCCAGCGTCAATCCGGGTTTCCTAACGAAAAAAGATCTCCACACCAGGTCTGGGCTTGCAGGTTACGCGAAGAAATCAGCCCAGGCTAAGCCACGAAGACTTCCACACAGTTACGACCGTTCTTTTTGGCGGTGTAAAGCGCCTGATCAGCCTGGTGGATCAGCTCATCCAAGGTCAGGCAGGGGACCAGGGCGCCCTTACCCGTAAATTCAGAGATGCCAATGCTGATATTGACAGTAACCTGACTATCTTTATAGGTATGCTGCAGGTCGCTGATGTTTTTTCTGAGGCGTTCGCCCACCAGGAAAGCCTGGGCCGCGGTGATTTCCGGCAGGATGGCGATAAACTCTTCGCCACCATAGCGACCGATAATATCGGATGAATCGCGTAGAGTGGTCTGAATTGTTTTTGCGCAGTTGATCAGCACCTGATCGCCGACCTGATGCCCAAAATGATCGTTGACCTGCTTGAAGTGGTCAATATCCAGCATCAGCACGCAGAACGGATGGTTGTAGCGGATGGATCGCTCGAACTCTGTAGCTGCCAGAAATGAGAACTGCCGGCGGTTGAACAGGTTAGTGAGCGAATCACGGACGGCCAGGCTTTCCAGCAGGGCTTCGACCAGTTTGCGCTCTTCAATTTCGTGCTTCAGCTCGCGATTTTGGGTGCGGAAACCTTCGGCTTCACGCCGGGAAAGCTCGATCCGGTATTCGGCTTTGAGCAGGGCGATTTTACGGGCCATGTCTTTGCCACTGATGCTGACTTGCAGCGCATGGAATTGTTTGAAGTGCTCCAGAACCAGGCGGTACTGGTCGGTGTTTTCGTAAATAGTGCACAACTGCTGGTGGCATAACATCTGGGTGGTCTTAAAATCGTATTGGCGAGCAGTCTCAAGCGCCTGGAACAGGAAAGGTTCGGCGATCGGGTATTTTTCTTGATCCATATTTAGGCCCGCCAGGCCGAACATGATTAGCATGAAAACGTAGGGATGGGCCAGATTGCTATTTTGATATTTGGTCAATGCGTCTTGCAGGTACATACCAGCTTCTTCATATGATTTCATTCCGACCAGGATTTCTGATATGGTTGAGATTACAATTAATTCTTCGGACAACAAGCCCAGGTTACGCGCCAGATCGATAGCTTTCAGGCTGTATGGCAGGGCTTCGCTAAAGCGTTTCATTTCGTAGAGTGTGTTGGCCAGGTTGTTAAAGAGGATCATGCTGATTTCAGGAATGGCGATTTTTTCAGCAAGTTGCAAGGCTTCGTGGTGGTTTTCGAGCGCGTGGTCGTAATCGCTGGATTTGCAATAAATATTGCCAAGCACATCCAGGGCGTACGCCTGGCGTTCCAGGTCGTGAATTTCCCGAGCGATCTGCAGGGCGGGCAGAGCGTATTCCAGGGCAGTGGAGAAATCACCGACTGTCATGTTAATCCAGCCGATGGAGATGCGGGCATCGCTGGCAGCGGGCAGTAGAGGAAAGCCTTCCAGGATGGTCAGGGCCTGGATGGCTTCGGTCATGGCCTCGTCGAGGTCGTAGCGGATTTGGTGAATGAAGCTGGAGGTTGCCAGGCCGGTTGCAAGCCCAATCTGATAAGGATGTTCTTCAAATTCGGCAGTTTGAGATAGCTGGCGGGTGTGCAGGCAAATCTGCAGGGCCTGTTCTTTTTCGCGGTAGCGCCAGCGCCAGGCCAGCTCGTTGAGTGCGTCGATCCGGCTGGATAAGGGGTTGATGTTTTCGATTTCGGCTTTTAAGGTTTCAAGCTGGTTCACTAGGCTCACCTGCACTGGTTTACTGGATAGTGTTTCTTTTTTTGAAACGTGGGTTTCAACCGAGCACAGCAGTTTGGCTGCTTGCGCGGCAGGTGGCAATGATTAATATTTAGATCATTTTAGCTCAGAATCATAAAGGAGCACGGTATTTCATTCAAAGGGGTGTGTTTCATTTTTTCGCAAAGCGCTGTAAGATAGTAGAAGAGAAGAAACGGAGGTGCATCATAGCCTGGGGGGATTAAAGCCATGAATGCATGGATGCCTTTTAGGCGAGATACAGAGTTCATGAATGAAATGTTAGGAATGAGTCGGAAATCCTGCAGAAAAATCTGGCATATCTGAAAAAGCGTGAATCGCAAATGCAATATCCTGTTTTTCAACAAAATGGTTGGCCAATCGCCAGTAATATCGCGGAAAGTGCCAATAATTTGGTATTGGAAGTCCGTCTAAAAGGATCGGGAATGCATTGGCAACGGCAAAATGTTCTGCCAACCGAGCCCGCCTGAAAGATTTTTTGCCTGGCGCAGCCAACAAGCGTTGAAGCGTAAGCATCGTCCGGTCGGTTATAGATTCTGAAACATCACTCTGGTATACTTTTAATGTGCAACCAGACTCGCTACCAGGATAAACCATGAAAATACTAACCGTGGATATTGGCACCGGCACCCAGGATATCTTTCTGTATGATTCGAATCTTGACCTTGAAAACGGCTTCAAACTGGTGCTGCCATCCCCCACCATGCTGGTGTATCGCCAGATCAAAGCCGCCACAGCCCGGGGCGAAGCCATCCTGCTGACCGGCACAACCATGGGCGGAGGGCCTTCAAGCTGGGCCGCCGAGGCACATGCGCGCGCCGGGCTGCCCATCTATGCCACAGCTTCCGCCGGTCGCACCTTCAACGACGAGCTCGAAAAAGTCGAACGCCTGGGTATCCGGATCATCTCTGATGATGAAGCCCGGCGCCTTTCCGCCAGCGTGCTGCGCCTCGATTTGAAAGATTTCGATTTTGCGCTGATCGCCGAAACCTTCGCGCGCTTCCAGGTTTCACTCAACGACCTGGCCGCGGTCTGCGTGGCCGTTTTTGACCATGGCAATTCCCCACCCGGCATCTCCGACCGGCAGTTCCGCTTCGATTACCTGGACGAACGCATCCGCGTTAAAAACGCACTTTCAACCTTTGCCTTCAGCGCTGAAGCCATCCCGGCAGCCATGACCCGCCTGCAGGCGGTGGCCTCGAGCGCCAGCGACCTGCCCTGTCCGCTGCTGGTCATGGATACCGCCCCAGCCGCTATACTGGGTGCCAGCCTCGACCCCACCTGCGCTGCACGCAAACGCAAGTTAATTGTCAACATCGGCAACTTCCACACCATCGCCTTTCGTCTGGGGCCGGCCGGCATCGAAGGAATCTTTGAACACCACACCGGCGAGATCGACCGCCCCAAGCTTGAGCACTACCTGCGCGCCCTGGCCGATGGTTCGCTCAAACACGCCGATGTTTTCGCTGACATGGGCCACGGTGCCCTGGTTTACGGAACAGACCCGCTTGAACTGGGGCTGGAAACCTGGGATCTGGTTGTCAGCGGTCCGCGCCGCTCGCTCTTCGCCACATATCAAGACCCAATGCCCCAATCCAGCAGCCCGCTGAAGCCCTATTTCGCCACCCCCTTCGGTGATATGATGCTGGCAGGCAACTTTGGGCTGCTTTCCGCCGCTGCCGATTTGTTTCCAAAACTGGCAGAACCCCTGCGCGCTTCACTTTCAGGCGCTGGCCTGAACAAGCATCACGCCCCCTGGGAGCTGGAGGACTGAATGACAAAACCCGTTATTTTTGGCACCACACCAGAATTTCTAGCCCGCGAGGGTTTAAGCGAGACGATCCAGCCCTGGGAGGATGGCCAGCGTGCCTCAACCGATCGCGGCAGCTTTGAATGGTGGTATTTTGACGCACATTTTGATGACCCCACCAACGACCCTGGCGTGCAAGGCAGTACCGCCGTGATCGTATTTGCCACCAAGCCCCTGCTGGAACGCAATGGCCCGCTCAAACCCGGCGTATCAATAACCATCACCCGCCCCGATGGCACCAAAATTGCCCAATTTCCCTTTCTCGGTCCAGATCAGTTCGCTGCATCCAAAGTAACCTGCGCGGTGCACATCGGAGAAAACTGGTGCTCAGGTGACCTGCACACTTACCGGCTGCGGGCCAGCCTGGACGGCATCGCCGCCAACCTGACCTTTACCGGGCTGGTGCCAGCCTGGCGTCCGGGTGCAGGGAAATCCTATTTTGGCGATCTTGAACATTTTTTTGCCTGGCTGCCGGCCATCCCTTATGGCAGCGTGGAAGGCACCATCAGCTTTGACGGTCAAACCTATAGCGTCAAGGGCAGCGGTTATCACGACCACAACTGGGGTAATGTCGGGCTGGACCAGGTCATGGATCACTGGTATTGGGGCCGCGCCCATCTCGGCGAATATACACTTATTTATGTCGAACAGGTCGGCGCCAAACAGTACGGCTACACGCGTATGCCGGTCTTTATGCTCGCCAAAGGCAGTCAGATCCTGATTGGTGACGGGCTGCCACTCAGCATGCAAACCAGCGAGCTGGCACGCCACCCCAGCGGGCGGGCTTACCCCCGCAAGGTGGATTTCACATGGCAGCAAGGCGCAGATACGATCCAGCTCAAACTGCGCGACCCTGAACTGATCGAAGGCATCAGCCTGCTAACCAGCTTTCCCGCCTGGCAGCGTCACCTTTTACGGCTATTCGCCAACCCATATTACTTCCGGTTCAATGCCCGCCTGGATCTCAGCATCCAATTGGGCCAAATACAGGAAGAAATCCACGGCCCGGCGCTCTATGAAATCATGATCCTGCAGGGCAAAAAACACCGTTGATAGTTTTGTCACTATATTCAGGCAGTATGCATCTCGAGAACTGACAAAAGGAACTCTCCGTATGAAATGGCAAAAAATCAGTCTGGACCTGCCCACGCGCGGCAAGGGTCTGTACGCCTTCAGCGACCAGGTCAATCTGCAGCTGCGTAGTTGGAAAGTACGCCAGGGCATGTGCTTCCTGTATTGCCCGCACACCTCTGCTTCCCTGACCATCAACGAAAACTTTGACCCAAGTGCCCAGGCCGACCTGGAAACTTCACTGGAAAGACTCGTTCCCGAAAGCGATCGCTGGTATACCCACGATACAGAAGGCCCGGATGATGCCAGCTCTCACATCCGCGCCATGCTGACGGATACCAGCCTGAGCATCCCAATCGACGATGGCCGGCTGAGCCTGGGAACATGGCAGGGAGTCTACCTGTTTGAACATCGCTCCCAGTCCCACGATCGTCAAATCTGGCTGCGCGTTCTGGATATGAGCGAGGAATGATTGGTGCCTGCGGCCAACACATCGCCGCTGGTCCGCTAACAAGCGTGGAAACAGAGCAAACCAGCTGACTTGCCAGATGAGATATAATGAATGTATAGACGTATTTGCTGAGCGGCATCCAATTTAAGATATTACCCATCACCGACTGCCTGCAAATGAACCAGGATCGGTGGGCGGCCCTGCATATACCACAGCCGGGCAGCTGAAGAACTTCGGGGAACCCCCAACGACTGCCCCGCAAAAAAATCCTATTTTCAGCCCGGCACACACCCAAACGCTCTAGCAGTGTTTAATTTTCCTGCCTATAAGTCGCATTTTTTACAGAAATTATTTTCCGCAGCAGATCAAAATAATTCCGCTCAGGCATGCATTCAGGAAAACCAATCTCTTATCCGCAGCCTGCCGCAGAAGATAAATGAAAAGGAAGCGTCAAATCAACATGTCAAAAAATACCATCCTGGTCACAGGTGCCACCGGTCATATCGGCAACGTGCTGGTCCGCAAGCTGGTTGAACAGGGCGAAAAGGTGCGCGCCCTAACCCTGCCAGGTGAAAATACTAACTCACTGCATGGCGTGGACGTGGAGCTGATCCACGGGGATGTGCTCGATAATGCTTCGCTGGATGCAAGTTTGAAAGGCGTGCGGCAGGTTTTTCACCTGGCCGGGATTATCTCGATCATGCCGGGCGAGAACATGCTCATCCGGCGCGTCAACGTCGAGGGCACCGTCAATGTGCTCAAAGCCGCCGTGCGGGCCGGGGTCGAACGCCTGGTTTACACCAGTTCCATCCATGCCCTGGCACGCATCCCACATGGCACAACCGTGGATGAAGCTGTGCCCTATGATCCTGAAAACACGTATGGTGTCTATGATCAGTCCAAAGCGCAGGCTACCCTGCAAGTTCAGCGGGCCGTCCAGGCCGGGCTGGACGCTGTAATTGCCTGCCCAACCGGAGTGATCGGTCCATTCGACTTTCGAAGTTCGATGATGGGCGAGGTCATCCGTTCGGCCGCCTTGCGCAGGCTGACCCCGTATGTAGATGGCGCCTATGATTTTGTGGATGTGCGCGACGTGGCCGATGGGCTGATCGCTGCCGCGCAAAAAGGTCTGAGCGGGTCAAGTTACATTCTTTCAGGACAGCGCATCTCGGTGCGCTATCTGCTGGATACTGTCCACGAGGTTACCGGCAATGGATTTGCGCGCTTCAAGGTGCCTTTGCCCCTGGCAGAATTCGCGGCACGCTTCACCCCATTGTATTACCGGCTTAGCCAGGCCAGTCCGCGCTTCACACCATATTCACTGGAAGTATTGCAAAGCAATTCTTTTATCAGCCACGCCAAGGCCAGCCGCGAACTGGGCTACACATCACGCCCACTGCTGGAAAGCATCCACGACGCGATACAATGGTTCTTTGAGCACTATCATTTACAACCTGAACTAATTGGCCAGGGGTTTATCAATCGCTAGGAGCACAAAATAAATTTTCCAAAGATTTGTGCGTAAAGCGGTTCGCACTGCCAAGATTAGGATGGTGATAAGCAACACTGAGCTCGCCAATAACAATAATCTTTCGGATGGTCTCACCATCCGAAAGATTATTGTTTGGAACAAGTTGACAGAAAGGTGGGTGCCGCACGCGTGACTAAAATTGCAACCGAAAACCCTGTTTCAATTCCATCAATCTGGCTATGCCTACGCGCCAGAGTTGAGCAAACACAGGAAGCGCCAATCGGAAAAAAACAATAAGATAGAGCAAACAGAATGAGATGGTTTTTATAGACAATATTTTGTCACCCATGTCCACGAATGGTCTGAATAGAGCCCCAAATTCCGGCACATACCAGCAGAGCGCTTCCAATTTGTAATCATTCGCGATACATACAGACATATTATTTTGTCCAAACACAGCACCATCCAGACCAACCCACAAAGACCAGGATAGTATCGCCAGGATCGCCAGGTTTAATTTGGCCGACCTCTCTTGATCATGCAGATTGGCAGCCAGTGCAAAGGAAGCAGGGATGGATGCGAACAGAAAAAAACGGGGACCCCAGTACCAACCGCCATACCAACTCCACCACTTTGAGTAAACCAACACCAGGCCAACCAGGAATAGAATCCAAAGTTGATAGGTTTCGCGGAACGCTGCGCTAAGACCTGGCAGTCCTTTTTTTACGCGCAAGAGCAAACCGGGAGCGAACCAGAAGATCCCCTTGCCGAATGAAAATAGGATGGATAGCAAGCCAAAGAATAACGGATAGCTAAAACCGGCGCGGCCGGAATAAGGCATAAAAGTGGCATACCCGCCGTTACCAGAATAACTAAAAATCCCCCCACTCCGGAACCATGATTCTAGCAGAATCACTGCCAATGTCAAACCCAGGATCAGAATATATCTTCCTTTTTTATATTTCAGAACCAGTGCTAAAACGACAAAACCAAGCCCCACGAGGGTCGCTGGAGTGTTTGCAACCCCCAATATTATACTGGCCCATCCGCTGAATACATAACCCTGTGTTACCGCGAGCATCCCAACTCCGACCAGGATAGCTGTAAAAACCTCTCCAAAATAGTCCATCTGATGCTGCGAAAACATAGAGCCAAATATCAGGATAATAATGAATTGTCTCAGGAATGCGTTGTCCACCTTGCGGAAAAGGAGCATGTGGATGCAAACCAGGCCCAATACAAACAATACAAAATTGTAGCGTTCGCACCACCACCTGGCAGACTGGTAAAAATTCCCCAGGAAAAACAAGGGTGTGGAAAAAATTGGCCCGATCAGCGAAAACTTGGTATTCGAAACTTTGCCACCCGTCAATAATTCGGCCAGGGCCATGTATCGCTCCAGGCCATCCGAATCGATGCGATGCGGTAGGTTGAAAAACATGACCAGGCCAAGGGAAATCAAGACATAGTCACACACTTTGACCAGCATTCCGCACTTATTTTTCAATCGAATTCTCCCAGAATTTGTGCCAAGACTTCTAACACACCAAGGCTTAATTAGATATATTTATTCAGGGATCTGCGACGCATTTCTTCCAACCTTATTCATCCAGCCCATCCGGAGTCAAGAAATTAATACGGCAGCATGGCAAACCACGCGCCTTCAGGCCAGGGCAAAACTATTCAACAAAAATCTCGACATGCTCGCCATCTTTTTCGTCAAAAACATCCACAATCTTACCGGTCATACCAGAACGCAGCGCTTCCATGATGGTGGCCATATCAACACCTTCCACCTCAGGGGCGAAATGCGCGCCAATCTTCATTCCAGATTCCAACAGCGCCAGCGGAATTTGAACAGTGGCCTTGGAACGCCCACTCGCCACATCCGTGACGCGCACGCGCAGCCAACGTGCCGCCCCTGGCATACGCGGCGGCATGGGCGCGTTCGGTCCGCGCCGGGGTTCGCTCAGGGCAGAAAGCAATTTAGCGCCTTCCTCGGCGCTGATCTTGCCTTCATCGATCATTTTCAAGATTCGCATTCGTTCTTCAGCCGTCGCCATATTTGGGCTCCTTATCCGATATAAACCTGCACATGCTGGCCATCCTCATCGTCCACATCCACCATGAGTGGCTCACTCGACAGGGTGCTTGCAAATAAAGCATCCATGATTTCATTGACCGGTCCACGATCTCCATCTGGCACGCTGGATTTGACAAACTGCAGAACCCAACTGACCAGTGAAAGCGGGAAAATCAGCACAATGCGCTGCGGAGACTGGCCTGGCTTCTGTTTTACGTTAATGTAGATCCAGCGCGAAGTCCGGCTGGAAAAGGCCAAACCCGATAGCAGGACGCCAAATAAAAACGGCAGCCATGCAAAAAAGAACCAGAAACCCAGCCCTGAAACCTGGAGCGCGGCATACATCCAGTACGCCCCCATGACCGTGATGGCAACTCCCAACCAGAGCGGAATGGTCCACAGGCTCCGAAAGCGGTTGACCTTGCGATCGAATTCCGGATCTGTCTTCGGCCCGGCCGGATTGGCCGCGATCTGCGGCTGTCCGACCGCTGGAATGAGCTCATCAGCCGGCAGATCGGTCAGATCAGCTTCATCTTCTGGGGCTTCATCCAAAGCCTGCATCAAAATTAAGCCCTGCTCGGCAGAGATTTTACCATCATCGATCATCTTAAGGATTTGTTGGCGTTCGCTGTCAGTCATCTCGGCACCTTATTTCCCATCCAATGCGGCAAGCAGCTTCTCAGCATCCTGGATGGTAATTTTCTTTTCTTGCAGCATCTTCAAGATAGCCAGACGCTCGGCATCAGATACTGGTTCAGCCGCCGGGCGTTGAGCTGCCGGTGGGATAGGCGGCATGGGTGGGCGCGGGCTGTCGACTGCGGCTCCAAACCGGCCGATCTTGACACCCATGTGCATGGAACGGCGCTCGGCAGTGCGCATTTTATCTTCGGCGCGGCGCATGGCAGTTTCCACCCGCTGCTGCACACGCCCACTTTGCTCCTGGGCACGCATGGATGCTTCCAAGGCCCGGCGGGTGGCTTCTTCCACCTTGCGCGAAATGCGCTCATGCAGATCGGATGAAAGCCCGGGAAATTCGCCCGCAGCAAAAGGGCCATCACGCCCAAGCGGATCAAATTCAGCGACGTTATCCCATTCTTCATCCCGGCTGGTGACAATCACTTCTGCACCAGATTGCAGCATCACCTGGGCACCACCTTCACCAACCACCAGCGAGCGGAACAGGCCTACTTCAACAGGCTTGACGCCCGGCAAATCAACCCGGATGGACTCATCATCACAACCCTGCAGATTCAGTTCCACATTCACCCTGGCAGGCAGACGCAGCAAGATATCGCTGCCAGCCAGGACGTTTACATTTGAGCCGGGCAGTGGGCGCAGATAAAGCGCCGCATCAGCTCCAACCCGCGCATAGACATTTTTTTCGGAGCCACGCAGGTAAAGATCTGCACCAACAGTGATCTTTACGTCGCCCGCGATATCGTGCAATGAAGCATCTCCGCCGATTGAATCTGCCAGCAAATCGCCAGTACTGCCGCGCAGCGACATATCGCCACCGACATTTTTGAGTGTGACACTGCCCACATTACGCATCTGCAGATCGCCGCCGATGTTGAGAATATCTACAACACCAGATAAGGCGCGCAGATCAGCATCGCCGCCCACGTCCACAATTCGCAAATTAACATCGCGAGCCAGATAAAGGATCAGGTCGCCAGCGCTATGGGCATGGATCGTCTGCCCATCCGTGGTCAGGCTCAATTCATCGTCATCTGTTTTAGCGATGATCTCAGGCCGTTCCCAGCCAACAACTTGCAGATCTCCGCCAACTTCATCGACTTGAACCGTGACGTTGCCGCTCATTGGCAAAACGCTCTGTCTCATGCTTCCTCCCCGCGCAAAATACGCATGGCCGCATCCGCAGTCAGCTTGCCGTTATCCAGATCTTCGAGCACCTGCCGGCGGCGGTCTTCTGAAACATCAGGTGATTCTTCCTTGCCAGGCTCATAGCCCAATACGCGGATGATTTCATGTAAACGGTTACGCAGGGTGGGATAAGACAACCCCAGCTCAACTTCCACGCGGTTAAGCTTGCCCTCGCAGCGGATAAATGTCATAATAAAATCCATCTGTTCACGGGTTAGATGGGCAAATGGGCCACCGGAAAAGCGGCCTTCCAGCGCAGTATCACAGGCTTCGCAGCGCAGACGCGTAATGGTTAATTCATTCTGGCAAACAGGGCAACGGGTAAGAGCATTATTCATATAAACTCCTGGAAGGTAACCGGCAGGCGCAGCCACCCAGCAAAGCGAGTAAAATTGATAATAAGCTGGGCAGATCATTTTCTGGCAAAAGCAGCGCAAGGTTTTAGCCACCCGGCAGCTGCTTTCCTTTTCTGTATTCATTATACAGAATATTAAAGTATTGTCAAGTTATTTATTGATATATTGAATTGAACTTGCATTTTTATTAAATATAATCAACTTCAACATTGAAATTATTCAGTATGGAGACAACATGATCCGTTCGCTGTGCTTTTTACCCGACCAGGAACCACGCACCGAGATTGCCATCACGGAATACGCCGATCTGCTCAGCAACCCTAAAGCCCTGCTATGGATCGATTTCGACGGCGAACCTGACGCCAGCACTGAACCGATCATGACCGGTATCTTCCGTTTTCATCCCCTGGCAGTCGATGATGCGCTCCAGGAAACCCACACTCCCAAGGTGGACGACTGGGGTGATTACATCTATCTCGTGCTGAATGCCATGGCCTTCAGCAGCAACGATGGTCTGGAACTTACCACCCATGAGCTGGATATCTTCCTGGGAAAGAACTTCATGGTCACACATCACGACCAGCCGCTTGGCTTCATCGAGAAAGCCCGTACGCTCTTCTTTCGCGACCGGCGCTACACCTCGCACGGTTCCGATCACCTGCTCTACAAGATAATCGACGACCTGGTCTCAGAATATATGCCAATGGTCGAAGCTATCGACGATCAGATCGATCGCGTCGAGGACGAAGTTTTGACCAGAGCCGAACCTGATACGCTTGAACGCATCTTTACCCTCAAGCGCATTATCCTATCGATGCGCCGTATTCTCGGACCGCAGCGCGAGGTACTGAATAAGTTGGCCCGCGACGACTTTGAGGTGATCGACCCGCATGACCGCATATTCTTCCGCGATATCTATGACCATCTTGTGCGCCTGCACGATGTCAACGAAGGTATGCGTGATCTGATCAGCGGCTCGCTCGATACCTATCTCTCCGTCATCAACAACCGGATGAATGACGTCATGAAGACCCTGACCATCATTACCACGCTCTTCATGCCTATATCTTTTCTAACAGGCTTCTTTGGGATGAACTTCTTTGAACCGGTCGCCGGGCTGACAGCCTGGACCAGTCGTCTCGCTTTCGGCCTGGCGCTAACAGTCTTCATCTGTGTGCCGATTGGCATGTTCATCTGGATGAAACGCCGTACCTGGGTCTAAACAAACGCTGCTCAGAATGTATCTACAACTTCCATCCCGGTTTGCAAAACCTGGCCTGCCGGGCAAACCATCGATTTTTAATCGCCAGAGCAGCAGCACCAGGATGGTTAAGTGCCAAAACGAAGAACTTTTGATTAAATACCCTCTTGACATAGAACAGGCATTCGAGTATATTTATATTTAGAACGAATGAGCGGTTATTAAAATAACTCTACTCGTGCATTTCTTTGCCAACCAGCTCCACAGGCTCTCAGTGAAAAGCAAGCATCTGTTATACAGCTGGTTGATCATAAAGAGTGGCTTGCTTCAATCGGATGGCATGAGAAACGGTCCTGGAATACGATAATCCAGGACCGGCATGAGTGGCGATTAATAAAGTCAGGAGTGAACTATGATGATGGTGCGAAAATCCAAAGGTCTGAGCGAACGCCATATGAAAATCATGGCGTTACTCCAGGAATATGCCGAAAAAGAGGGTTACCCCCCTTCAATCCGTGAGATTGGAGAGCGTACAGATATTTCATCCACATCTGTCGTCAACTACTATCTTGAACAGCTCGAAAAATGGGGTTACATTGAACGTGACCGGCACATTTCACGCGGGCTGCGGGTGGTGCCCGAAAAACTGGCAGAGTTGGGCGGTATGCTGCATTCCGCCGCGACCGCAGTCAGCGACTTCCTGCACATCCCTGTCATCGGGCGAATCGGCGCAAGCCTGCCCATGCCCGTCCCGGCTTCAGACTTTAACTACTACGATGCAGAAAGCGGTGTTGATATTGCACGCTCGCTGCTGCCCGCCAAAAAAGTCGACGGTCTGTTTGCGCTCGAAGTCCAGGGCGAATCAATGATCGACGCGATGGTCAACGATGGCGACATCGTCATCATGCGCAGGGTCGAGAACAATTCTGAAGCAAATAATGGCGAGATGGTTGCCGTCTGGCTGCCGGAACGCGATGAGACCACCCTTAAGTATTTTTACAAAGAAAAAGACGGCTATCGCCTGCAACCAGCCAACCCCACCATGGATCCCATTTTGATCAAAAGTACCGAAAGGCTGGAAATCAAAGGCAAGGTCGTCATGGTCATCCGCAAAGTCGGTGGGCTGGCCATGTAAGCGCGGAAGCGCAGCCCTGGCGGTTCATTCACATAAAAGCAAACAAAAAAGCGCCCCCCAAAAGGAGCGCTTTTTTGTTTGTGTTTCAAAAAAAACTAGGCAATCTCGATGACAGCGCCAGCTTCTTCAAGCTTCTTCTTGGCATCCATGGCGGCTTCCTTGCCGACACCAACCAGAACTTTGCCACCAACGGTTTCAGCCATGGCTTTGGCTTCGCCCAGGCCCAGGCTGGTTAATTGGCGGATGACCTTAATGGTCTCGATCTTCTTGGGGCCACAATCCTTGATGACCACATCGAATTCGGTCTTTTCTTCGACGGGTTCAGCAGCGGCAGCGGGGCCAGCGGAGGCGGCAGCGGCAACCGGAGCGGCGGCAGAAACGCCCCACTTGGCTTCCAGAGCCTTGACAAGTTCAGCAGCTTCCAGGACGGAAAGCGCGCTCAGTTCTTCGACGATCTTTTCTAAGTTAGCAGCCATTGCGTAAAAACTCCTTACGTTAAGAGAAAATTTTGGATTTGAGTGAAAATATTTGCAGCGTAAAGGTTACGCAGCAGCCGGGGTCGGTTCAGAATAAGCCCGGATGACATAGGCCAACGAGCGGGCCGGTTCGGCCAGTGTGCGGACGAGCTTGCTGGCAGGAGCCTGCAAGGTGCCGAGCAGCATTGCACGAACGACGGGCAGCGGGGGAAGTTCAGCCAGTGCTTTAACTTGTACAGTACTGAGAGACTGTTTACCCAGGAAACCGCCCTTCACCTTGATTGCTTCCATTTTAACGGTCGCATCGGTCAAGGCTTTGGTGGTAGCAGCTGCATCCTTGAATGCAAACGCCATCGCTGTGCTTTTTTCCAGGTACCCATCGGGTACTGACATACCATTCGCTTCCAAAATTTTGCGGGCGAATGTATTTTTGATGATGTGGAACTCACCACCAGTATCGCGCAGCTTAGCACGAATGATATCCAGATCCGCCATTTTAATACCGGTGTATTCCACCAGCACTACAGACTGACTGTCATCAACCCATTTCTGATACTGGGCCAATACTTTTTCTTTTTTCTGTCGTGAGAGAGCCAAAGTTTTTACCTCCTTTCATTAAAAGTCTTTGCCTGACAATCGCCAGGCAAAGACTTTTACTCTCCAGAGCGGAGAGGGGAGATTTCTCTCAGTCTTCACCTGGGCAGGGAATTAAGTCTCGGGGCGAAACCCCGATGACACCTACCGTCTTTGGCGAAGTCGATTGTCAGTTCAGATCAACGAGTAAGAATTTACTCGACGTCTTGCATTGATTGGGCTGCGTTGGGCTCGACTTTGATGCCAGGTCCCATCGTGGTAGCCAGTGTGATGCGGCGAATGTAAATGCCCTTTGCGCCAGAAGGACGGGCCTTTTTAATGGCTTCCATCAGTGTCGCAAAGTTTTCGATCAGTTTTTCAACCGGGAAGGAGGCCTTGCCAACCTGCACGTGAATATTGGCAGTTTTGTCAAGACGGAACTCAACACGGCCGGCCTTGGCTTCGTTGATGGCGCGGGGCAGATCAGCAGCAGGCACAACGGTACCAGCCTTGGGGTTCGGCATCAAACCTCGTGGGCCGAGTACACGACCCAAACGACCAACCTTGCCCATCAGGTCAGGAGTGGCGATGGCAACGTCAAATTCAAGCCAACCACCCTGGATCTTGCTAAAAGTCTCGTCGTCATCCACAACCACTTCCGCGCCTGCAGCACGAGCTGCGATAGCGCCTTCGCCTTGAGCGAAGACAGCCACACGCACACTCTTGCCCAAACCGTTGGGGAGTACAACCACATCGCGGACCTGTTGGTCAGCCTGGCGTGGGTCAAGACCCATGCGCATATGAACTTCTATAGTCGAATCGAATTTGGTGAAGGCAGTAGCCTTGGCCAGATCCATTGCTTCCTTCGGCGCGTAGAGCTCATCAATATTTACTTTGGCCAGTGCGGCCATGTACTTCTTTCCGTGTTTCGCCATTTGAACCTCCGTGGTGCAAACGGACCGTCAATGCGGCCCTCCCACCAGAATTTATTCTACGATCGCGATGCCCATGGAGCGGGCAGTGCCTTCGATCTGTTTCATTGCGCCTTCGATATCGATGGCGTTCAGATCTTTCATTTTTGCCTCGGCGATCAGCTTCACCTGGCTGCGGTTCAACTTGCCCACCTTGTCTTTGTTGGGCACGCCGGAACCTTTATCAACACCAGCCGCTTTGCGGATTAAGAAAGCCGCAGGCGAGGTCTTGAGAATGAAGGTGAAGGAACCATCGCTGTACACATTGATTTCGGCTGGGATCAATTCGCCAGGACGATTGGATGTGCGTGCATTGTATTCCTTGCAAAAGGCCATAATGTTAAGGCCGTGACCAGCCAAGGCCGGGCCAACGGGGGGCGCCGGATTGGCTTTTCCAGCTACCAGCTGGAGGCGAACAACTGCTTTTAATTTCTTTGCCATGCTTACTCCTTGTGCCGGGGGGTATTACCCCGGTGCGTTATGGTTTTAGCGGGTGATTGGGGAGCACCCTCCCAAGTAACCGGGCGGTTAAGCCTGGTTACGCTTTCTCTACTTGTAGGAAATCCAGTTCGACGGGTGTCTCACGGCCGAAGAAATTAACCATGACACGCACTTTGGTGCGTTCCGTGTCAATTTCTGCGACGGTGCCGCGGAAGTCATTGAAAGGTCCATCGACAATCCGAACGCGCTCGCCAACCTTGAAGTTGACTTTCACCGTCGGCACTTCGGCTTCCATGCGTTTGATGATCTGGTTGACCTCTTCAGGTCGCAGGGGGGTGGGCTGATTGCCCATACCCACAAAGCCAGTTACACCGGGAGTATTGCGCACGACGAACCATGATTCTTCCGTCAGGGCCATGTTAACCAACACATAGCCTGGGAAGATATGGCGTTCCACCACGCGGCGTTTGCCATCGCGGACTTCAACTTCTTCCTGGGTAGGCACAACCACATCGAAGATCATATTCTTCATGCCCATCGTTTCGATGCGTTGTTCCAGGTTGTGCCGGACTTTGTTTTCATAGCCTGAGTAGCAATGAATTACATACCAGGCTGGTCCATCGGTGGCTTCAACAGGAACCTCAGACGACTCGGGGATTCTCGAGAGGTCCGGGCGAGGCGATTTGGCCTCAGATTTCTTGCGAGCGGGTTCTTCAGTGTTTTTCGCACTCATAGGAGCCTCAGCTTTCGATAATTAAACGCCAAGCGCCAGTTGCAGTAACTGCTCACCGATGAGATCGATTAGTCCGAGGAACACCGCCATGCCAACCAGCACCACAAGAACGATCATGGTCAGGTTCATAGCTTCATCGCGAGATGGCCAGCTTACCTTGCGAAGCTCGCCAACCGTTTCACGATAAAAATGAACGATTGGATTGTTTTTTTTCTCGGTCAAGATACGCTCCTTGTTCTGACGGCTAAAACGCCGCCTCACGAATTCCCCGATGCGGGGGAGACGGCGTTTCGCTTGTTATTCTGGCAGGCCAGGCAGGACTTGAACCCACAACCACTCGTGTTGGAGACGAGAGCTCTACCAATTGAGCCACTGGCCTAGGAAAAGTAGGGACGCAAATCACTGCGTCCCTACGAATTACTTCGTTTCGCGGTGCGAGGTGTGCTTGCGGCAGCGCGGGCAGTACTTGCTCAGTTCCATGCGACCTGGATCATTACGCCGATTCTTCTCGGTGGTGTAATTTCGTTCCTTGCAATCACCGCATTGAAGCGTAATTACCGGGCGAACTTCTTTTTTCTTGGAAGCCATCTTACTACCTAACCTTCAGCTTACTGTAGGATCTTGGTGATGACGCCCGCGCCCACGGTCAAGCCACCTTCACGGATGGCGAACTTCAGGCCCTGCTCAAGACCAACTGGCACAATCAGTTCAACCGTCAGATTCACGTTGTCACCTG
Organism: Chloroflexota bacterium; assembly: GCA_026390035.1. Taxonomy (GTDB): domain Bacteria; phylum Chloroflexota; class Anaerolineae; order Anaerolineales; family Villigracilaceae; genus UBA5195. The sequence continues at coordinate 103 of JAPLGT010000009.1, read as the reverse complement.
GCATAACCATTTCCACGCCCTCAGGCAGGGTAATGTCGCCGGTCACATCCATGGTCCGGATGTAGAACTGTGGGCGGTAGCCCGTGAAGAAAGCCTTATGTCG
>JAPLGT010000213.1:0-2247 GCA_026390035.1 Chloroflexota bacterium | reverse complement strand
GTTCACAACTCATTGAACCATCCCGTGTTCTTGATCTAAAAGGAAAATTAGTATAGGCTTTTCACGCTTGTTTTCTAAACAAGGATCCAATGGCGGGTTAAGTCGAGTACCCCCTGGTCTGTAATGTGATTTGACCGATGAATTTTGAATAGACCCTCTCCTCGCCCAAACACACATATATAACGTGCAGCCTTATGAGAGACTCAGTAAGAGCACCATTCACTTACCAGGGTCAATCTGTGCTCGCAATTGATTTATGTAGGATAATTCGATCCTTGATATTGTCAAAAGTTCAACCGTTTGGGAAATACTTCTGGAGAGCGACCGATGCAGAATCTTATTTTGAATGACAAGGATGATATCGCAGATCTTTTGCAGCGAACCCGTGATGAAGCCGTGCAATTTTTAGAGGGGCTCAGCACTCACCCGGTCAATCACAGAAGACAACTGCCAGCGCCAGTCGGTTTGTCACCCAGCGGATTAGGCGCCAGGCAGGCGTTGGAAGTATTCAAAGAAACCTACATCCCTGCCATGACTGGCAGCGCCGGGCCGCGTTATCTGGGCTTCGTTACCGGTGGTTCCACCCCGGCTGCGCTGATGGGTGATTGGTTGACCGGGGTCTTTGACCAAAATGCCGCCGACACATCCAGCGCGGCGGCCGCCCAGATTGAAACCAGCGCCATCTCTATGCTGCGCGAATTGTTCGGCCTGCCCGAAGCCTTCGATGGACGTTTTGTGACTGGCGCGACCATGAGCAATTTTGTCGGTCTTGCTATCGGGCGGCAGTGGTGGGGGCATCGGCTGGGGGTGAATGTGGCTCAACAAGGGCTGGCTGGCTTGCCCCCGCTGACGGTTTTGAGCGGCTCCCCGCATGCCTGCATCCATAAGTCGATCTCGATGCTGGGCCTGGGCCGGCAAAACTTGCAGCAAGTGACCACCCTTCCAAACCGCGAGGCGGTGGATGTCGACGCGCTAAGACAGGCCATCCAGAGGCTGAATGAACAGCCTTGCATTGTTGTTGCCAATGCCGGGGTGGTCAACACGGTGGATTTTGATGAGATTACCGCCATCGTCGCATTGAAGCGCGATTTCAATTTCTATTTACATGTCGATGCGGCTTTCGGTGGTTTTGCGGCCTGCTCACCCCGCTACCAACAATTAGTTTCTGGCTGGGAGCAGGCTGATTCGATCGCCGTGGATGCGCACAAATGGCTGAATGTGCCCTACGACAGCGCCGTCCAATTTTCCCGGCACACCGAACTGCAAGCCGAAGTTTTTCAGAATGTGGGCGCTGCTTATCTGGGCGAACCAAATACCACCGATTCTTTTCACCTTACTCCAGAAAATTCGCGCCGCCTACGTGCTCTACCGGCCTGGTTCAGCCTGGTGGCTTATGGAAAAGAAGGTTTCCGCGAGATTGTTGAAACATGCTGTGACTGCGCCGCCCAACTGGGGAAACGGATAGAAGCCTCCACGGAATTCCGGCTGCTGGCGCCGGTGCGCATGAATGTTGTGCCCTTCACCTTCCACCAGCCATCCGCCTCTAGCGCACAAGTGGCAGCATTTTTGAACCGCCTGGGTGAGAATGGAAAAACCTTCATCACCGCCACCACTTATAATAAAACTCCAGGGTTCCGGGCGGCCTTCAGCAACTGGCGCACTACTCGCGAAGATGTTGATATTATCTGGCAGGCTGCACTGGATGCGGTGAGTGAGCAAATCAGGCCACGATAATCCTGTTTTGACCTGAGAGGGAGCGATTAGCTCTCCTTTTTAGCGTGTTTCTTAGATCGCTTTGAAATTGGCTTCAGAATCAAGTGGATCGCTCTCATTTGGGAAAAATACATTTCAGGAAATCATGACGATAGAGGTTATTGTGAAACAATCAATCGTACATATTGCATTAGTTGTCAGAGATTACGATGAAGCCATTGCTTTTTATACGGAGAAACTTCATTTTACGCTAATAGAAGATACATATCAGCCAGAACAAGGTAAACGCTGGGTTGTTGTTTCTCCCCCTGGTTCTATTGGAACCACACTGCTTCTGGCAAAAGCATCCAAGCCAGAACAACAACCTTTTGTAGGAAATCAAGCAGGTGGCAGAGTATTCCTGTTTCTCAATACGGATGATTTCTGGAGAGATTACAACCAGATGGTTTCTGAAGGCATCAAGTTTGTTAGAAAGCCAAAGGAAGAAACTTATGGATTGGTGGCTGTTTTTGAGGACCTGCATGGAAACTTATG
>JAPLGT010000236.1:1872-2287 GCA_026390035.1 Chloroflexota bacterium | reverse complement strand
TGTCACAGCTGGGTTCTGGATCAGGCTCAGGCCTTCAATTGAACCCCGCGCTTCGCGCACCGCCCAGCAGGCGGAACAGTTCTGGGCCACGCTGCCCATTCGAGCGCCATGCCTGGCTGCGGCCTGGACGGCCTGCTGGCCAAAGACCACCAGGCCGAGATTGGTCAGGGCCAGCATGATCAGGATCGCAACCGGAAAAGTGATGGCCGCTTCCACAGTTTCGATCGCCTTGCGATCTTTCAAAAACTTCATAGGGACCTCCTGTGTAAGATGCCTGTCTCCGTTTCCTGGCGGAGACAGGCGATTGGGACTCAGATAAAACTGGCGACCTGGTTTATGATGTCGGCAACATTGGCGCCCAGCAGTTTGAAAGCGCCGTAGACCACCACAATAATGGCTGCGGCCAGAACAGCAA
>JAPLGT010000236.1:0-1821 GCA_026390035.1 Chloroflexota bacterium | reverse complement strand
TCAAGATGTGGGCAGCTGCGCCAGGAAAAAAACGCATGTGCCGGTAAAAACGGAGACCATAAATGGCATGGTTTTCTTGCGGGCCAGCAGGGTGATGATGCCCTGCAAGCCACCTGTCAGCGCGGCCGGCAGCAGGATGGTTGGTCCCAGCAAAAGCAGCAGTGCCAGCAACACCTGCGCATCGGCCCCGCCCATCTTTTCGAGCTGCCAGGTCATCCAGATCACGAACATCGCCAGCATGCTGATACCTGCCAGCATTGGATCCGGGCTGGTGGACAGACCCAGGACGAAGATGAGCGCCTGCAGACCGTTGGCAAAACCGCGCGAGCGGACCGGGATGTCGGCCAGGATAAAGAGAAGCAGTACAAACAACGCCATGGCAAACTTGCCAGTCCATGCTGACCAAAGAATTGCCCCAAAGAGCGGCGGCAGGGTAAGCGCAGCTGGAACCTCGCGCCACTTAAGATCGTAGACAGTACAGGCCAATAGCCAGATGCCAACAGCAACTGCCAGGATCACAGTTACTTTGAACCTGTGCGAGGTGGCACTTCGAACATAGTCAGGCGTTTCGCCGGCAGGCTTTGCCCGGAAAGGGCCTGCCAGATATGGCCGGCTTCAATGTCAAAAAACCAGGCCCGTTTCGGCCTGGGCCAGCGCTCCGCGTTTCTTCAACTTCACGGTAGCGAGGAAACGATCGCGCGGGGCCGGGGTAAAAATTAACCGGCCGCCATCCTTACGGATCGCGATCAGGGCCGTCAGGCCATCTTTTTCCCACAGGCTGGTGCTCAAAATGCCTGGGACGAGTCCCAGCGCATTCGCAGCAGTTTTCTCGAGCCAGTCCAACGGGCTTTCGATCTGGATCGAACGGGCAACCTTTTCACGCTTGATCAGGATGTCTTCTTCTGCCCAGGCCTCGACTTGTTCACGGATGCCATCCAAAGCCTTGCGCTGGCGCTCATTGGCTGCCGAGAGCAGCGCGCCGAGCAGAACGATTGCGATCAATACTGAAGTGCCGATCAAAATTTCCATAATGAGTTTCTCCTTTTAATTAATTGTAAGCAGGGTGTTGTAAGTCTGGTGGGACATAATCCGGCGCACCAACATTTGGCCATCAACATCGTCCGCGAGGATGCGCCATCTCAGACCAAGCGGAATGGAAATCCGTTTACGGTTGCGGCGCAGGCGTTTCCCTCGGAAGGTCATATAAGGTTCACCGCGCTCCAGGCGCTCCACAACCTTATGCGCGCGCTCCAGAACATCCAGTGGGACGTGTTTTGTATCGATATCACGCCGTTCAAAAAAGTTCAGCAGGTTATGCCTGTCCATTGCGCACCTTGTCCATTGTTTTTCCCAGCCGGCGCAAGGCGCGCGGGCGCGGGTCAGTCAGGGAGGCAGCAGTCAGGGCAGCCAGAAAACCAACCAGGGCAAGCGCGGCCCAGAACCAGGTGGGAAGTTTTTCTGATTTAGGAGCAGGTGTGGGCGCTGGATGTACAACAGGTATGATGACCACCAGGGTCGCGGTTGGCTGCGGCTTTTGAATCACCCTTGTCGATGCCGGGGTGGAAGTTGCCGTGGGCTCAAAAGTTGGCGTCCAGGTTGGAACGGGCGGCGCGATAAACGGGACCTTGATCAGGCCGGTAGCTTCGGCGCAGTTTCCAAACTTGTCGCAGGCTGCCAGCGTGACGGGGTGATCACCCACAGTGGCAAACTGGCCCTGGCCGCACTTGCGATCCCAACTCAATACGGCAGGAATGGTCTCAGGCGTAAAAGTCAGCTTTACATCCGGCTGGCCATCCAGACAGGTAATCCGGACCCGGATCT
>JAPLGT010000276.1:0-24112 GCA_026390035.1 Chloroflexota bacterium | reverse complement strand
TGTTTTGGAAAGATGCTCGAAATTCTCACAAGCTTGAATTACCAAAGGTAAAATACGGGTATCACCGGCAGTACAGATTCCGGTTATCGGGTGCGAAAGCGCAAAATTAATCGCTGTTTGAATTTCATGTAATTGTTCGAACGGTTCATACCAGGTTGTGGCAGTATGTTCTTTTTCGCCCCACGGACCTTTTGTGATTGATTTGATTACCATCGTGCCTACATCTTTTTTTATGCATTCGGAAATTAATTTTTCAACATCTTTTCGATATTGCGGATTGGCCATCTGTATGAAATTTAGCGGGAAAAGAATTGTGTCAAAATCGAAGCGCTTTAAAGCCTCCAGGTAGATTGCCGGAGCCTGCACTCCATGCCCTGTTATGCCGATAAACCTGGTTAATCCGGCTTTTTGGGCTTGAATTGCAGCTTCCAGGGCTCCACCTGGCATCGTGACCTGATCCAACTCTTTAAAGCTTGTCACTGCATGTAATTGGTAGAGGTCAAAAGACTCGGTTTGAAGTAGTTTAATAGACTCTTGCAGTTCTTTCCATGCTGCGGTTTTGGTACGTTCCTGGGTTTTGCATCCGAGAAAGAAGCGTTGTCTTTCTCGCTGCATCCATGGGCCAATCCGTATCTCGGCCTGGCCATATGAAGGCGCCACGTCGATATGATTTATGCCTGCATTGATAATCTGTTCCATAACTTTATCGGCATCGGGTTGTGAGATTTCCCAAAATGCTGCTGCGCCGAAAATAGCGACTGTACTCATATGGTTCGTTCGTCCAAAGCGCCGGGTTTGCATCTTTATGCGCCTGCCGCTTTAAAAGCGGCGCTTACGATGTTTTGGGCTTCATCAATGACACGGAGTAGATGCGCGTTGTCTATGAAGCTTTCTGCATATATTTTGTAGATTTCTTCAGTACCAGATGGGCGTGCAGCAAACCAACCGTTTTCGGTGACAACTTTTAGCCCGCCGATCGATGCGCCATTGAAAGGTGCTTTTGTAAGCCTGGCGATAATTTTTTCTCCGGCGAGAGTCTGTGCGTTGACATCGTCCGGCGAAAGGTTTTTTAGGACATTTTTCTGAGCTGAATTGGCTGTTGCATCGATCCGTTTGTAAACGGGGCTGCCGAATTGATGCACTAAATCATTGTAATGTTGTCCAGGGTCACGGCCGGTCACGGCTGTGATTTCGGCTGCAAGCAGGTTTAGCAAAATACCATCTTTATCAGTTGTCCAGACTGTTCCGTCTTTTCGTAAAAAGGATGCTCCAGCGCTCTCTTCACCACCAAAACCAAAAGATCCGTCTACCAGTCCATCGACAAACCATTTAAACCCAACCGGGACTTCGGCCAATTCGCGGTTTAGTGAGCGGGCAACGCGATCAATCATTGAGCTGGATACCAGTGTTTTGCCGATCCTGGCATGCCTCGACCATTCGGAACGATTCTGGAAAAGATATGAAATTGCAACTGCCAAGTAATGATTCGGATTCATAAGTCCGGCTGTTGGAGTTACGATCCCATGCCGGTCTGTGTCTGGGTCATTACCAAAGGCAATGTCATAATCATCTTTAATGCGAATTAGTCCAGCCATTGCGTATGGTGATGAACAGTCCATGCGGATTTTGCCATCATGATCAACACTCATAAATGTGAATGCTGGGTCGACGGCTTCGTTGACGACGGTAATGTTGAGTTTGTAAAAATCTGCGATGATATCCCAGTAACCGACTGCTGCACCACCCATTGGATCCACGCCGATGCGAATGCCGGATGAAGCTATTTTTTCGATGTCGATCACATTTTTTAAATCGTGAATATAAGGATTTGCGAAGTCGTGAAGGTGTGTGGTGCTGGCTCGCATAGCCTGCGATAGTGGAATTCGTTTAACCAATTTCAATCCAGAACGAAGGATTTCGTTTGCCCGGGATTGGATCGAATTGGTGATTTCTGGGCCAGCAGGTCCACCATTGGGAGGGTTGTACTTGAAACCGCCATCTGCAGGCGGATTGTGCGACGGGGTGATTACGATCCCATCGGCTAAATTATTTTTCCGGCCTTTGTTCCAAGTCAGAATGGCGTGCGAAACTACAGGTGTGGGTGTGTAAATTTGCCCAGATGGGATGAATATTTCAAGTCCATTGGCGGCAAATACCTCAATGGCAGTGGCTTCGGCGGGTTCGGACAAGGCATGTGTATCTTTGCCGATGAACAGCGGTCCTGTGATGCCTTGCTGCTGGCGGTACTCGCATAGCGCCTGACAAACCGCCAGAATATGGTCCTCATTAAAGCTGCCATCCGTGGAAGTGCCCCGATGCCCTGACGTACCAAAAGAAATTTGCTGTGCCAAATTTGCAGCATCGGGATGTTCAGTATAATATTTTGAAACCAGTAATGGAATGTTGGTGAATAATTGACGGGGAGCAGGCTGACCTGCCAGAGGGCTGAGCGACATGATATCTCCAGTATTTTTTGCCAATTAATATTTATTTTCCTGCCAGTGTTATTTCATCTATTTTAGCCCTATTTTTTCTTCGTGTTACCTGTTAAGGTAACCAATCTGGAATTGTTTCATTATTTTAAGCCCAATTACACTATAATTTATTTAGTTGTTAACTTTTCCATACTATATTCAATTGAAAGGGCTTATATGAGCAGTCCACTGATAACTATTGAACGATTTTTATTGAGTCAGCAGCCCGAATATGCCAAAGGGGATTTGACGACATTATTTTATGATATTGCCCTGGCAGCGAAGATAATTGCGACCCAAACCCGGCGTGCAGCTTTGCTTGATACACTGGGTTATGAAGGTACCACTAACATTCAGGGAGAACGCCAGCGGAAATTGGATGTGTATGCTGACGATGTGATATTCAAACTAAACGATCATACCGGCCGTTTGTGCGCCATGGTCTCAGAAGAGCGCGAGGATTGGATTCAAATCCCTGACAATTATTCCAAGGGTAATTATGTATTGGTATATGATCCGTTAGATGGATCAAGTAATATTGATACGAATGTGACGATTGGCACCATTTTTGGTATCTTCCGTACTCTCGATTTTGCCAAGCGCGGCCAGTTGGAAGATTGTTTGCGGAGTGGACGCGACCTGATCGCAGCAGGATATATCATCTACGGAACGAGTACGATGTTTGTTTATAGCGCTGGGCAGGGTGTCCATGGGTTCACTCTTGATCCGGAGATTGGAGAATTTTTATTGACCCATGAAAATATGCGCTTTCCAGAAAACCCTGCTTACTACAGCATGAATTATGGTGCTTATCGTAATTGGGATCAGGGTGTTCAGGAATATGGTGATTGGCTCCAGACCATTCAGGAGCCCAGGCTTTCACAGCGATATATTGGTTCGCTGGTCGCGGATTTTCATCGTAATCTTTTGTATGGTGGAATTTATGGGTATCCGGCCGAGGTTAATGCACCTTTTGGAAAAATTAGAGTGTTATACGAAGCTGGACCGCTGGCTTTTTTGGCTGAACATGCTGGCGGTTATGGCTCAGATGGCACCAAATCGTTGTTGGATATTAAGCCAGAAACGTTACACCAGCGCACACCTGTGTTTATTGGAAGCCGTTCATTGGTAGAAAAGGCTGAAGAATACATAGGCCGACGGCCAAACAAATAATTAGTTGTGTAAGCAAATATTAGCGCAGGAAACCCGATGATGATATTTGTCATTCACCGATAATTTTAACCAAGACCCGCTTCGCGCGGTGCCCATCGAATTCTCCGTAGAAGATTTGTTCCCACGGACCAAAATCCAGATTGCCTTTTGTGATTGCTACCACGACCTCCCGGCCCATCACCTGGCGTTTCAAATGAGCATCAGCGTTATCTTCGCCTGTGCGGTTATGGTAGTACTGCCCAGTGGGTTCGTGAGGTGCTAACCTCTCCAACCAGTTTTCGTAATCATTGAGAAGCCCATTTTCGTCATCGTTGATGAAAATTGACGCAGTAATGTGCATTGCGTTTATCAGAACGAGCCCTTCCTGGATGGCACTCTCGTGCAGGCAGGCATCGATTTCAGGGGTGATGTTGATAAATCCGCGCCGGGTGGGCAGGTTGAACCAGAGTTCTTTGCGATAGGATTTCATGTGCGCCTCGTCTCCTTCTTGTCTCACGAATCGGACAAAAGTTGATGCCCTTTGGAATGTTCTGGAGATTAGATTATCTTTAGTGGTGTTATTCATTCAAGCTTGATGTTTCCATAAAAATCCTACTCATTTATCGGAAGCGTCGGAGATTTTGCTACTTCTTTCTGCGCGGGTGGTTTATCTTGGCTGATAAGGCGTGATCGTAACTATGGGTGACCAGGCTTGAATAGGTTTCCTGTTTATCTGATCATTCTCCGATTTGCCACTATCAGCCGATACAGATTACTACTTTGACAAAAAATAGTAACTTGTATATTATTTATTCGCAATTTGAAAAATGTTACAATCCTGTTGCTGGCATCGCGCAACTGCACAGGTTTACAAAAGAGGTTTATACCTTTTTTAAAGGAGTGTGAATATGCAATTATATCTGCGCCTGGCATGGCGCAACATTTGGAGACACCGGCGACGTACCGTTATCGTTGTGCTATCTATGGCTTTTGGGTTGGCTTTGATGATGTTATACGATGGATTGGTGGTAGGTTTTAATCAGGCAATTTATGGTAACGCAATCAAAGTCCTGGGTGGTAACATCCAAGTCCACGCGAACGGGTTTCGTTCCAAGGCAGATCAATTGCCACTATTATCGCTTATTGATGACCAATCGGTAATTACAGCATCGAAGCGATTGCCTCAGGTGGTGGTCGCCAGTCGGCGGATCAAGACTGGTGGTTTGGCGAGCAGTCGCGAAGGTGCATTTCCAGTCAGTATTATTGGAATCGAGCCCGAGCAGGAAGCACCCGTCAATCTGGCAGCCCAGCACGTTGTGAGTGGACGCTACCTGATTGGAAGTGATGCCGATCAGATATTTATTGGAAAAGGGTTGGCGGTAGCAATGGGGGTTGGGGTTGGCGATCGGATTACTCTCACCGGTCGTGCCACCCATGAGCAAATGCGTCAACGCAGTATGACAGTATCCGGTATTTATGATTTGGGTATGCCTGATATTGAGAAGCGTACTATTTATATTTCGTTAACCGAGGCCCAGGCTTTATACGGTCTAACAGGTAAATCGACCGAGGTGGCTATCTCGCTTAAGCAGCTTGGCCAAGAGGCGGTAGTGATTGCTGCGCTTGTGCCCGGATTGCCGGGATACGAGATCGATTCTTTTGATCAGAATTTCCCCGAATTGGCACAAGCCCTCAATTCTAAAGGCGGTGTCATGAATATTTTCAGTGTAGTAATCCTAATGATCGCTGGAATAGGGATTATGAACTTATTGCTGATGGCTGTTTATGAACGGACAAAGGAGATTGGTTTGCTGGGTGCCCTTGGACTAAGGCCTGCGCAGATTTCCGTTTTATTCGTCCTTGAAGGTACTCTGATGGGGTTTTTAGGCGTGTTGGTTGGGATTGCGCTCGGTTTATCGCTCAATGGTATTCTGATGCAAGTTGGGATGGATTACAGCAAATATTCCAGCATTACCAGCTATATGGCGTTGATTAGTGGGCGTATTTACCCCGGTTGGGGTACGGATAAACTATTAGGTCGGGCGTTGACTGTGGTTATTATTTCTACCCTGGCTTCTTTCTATCCCGCGCGAGAAGCGTCTCAACGCGAACCTGCCGAAGCGTTACATTTTGTATGAGGTCATCCCTATGATCCAATTATTTAGAATGGCTTTTCGCGACCTGGGCCGTAACCGTCGCCGCTCATTTTTCTCATCTTTGGCCCTGGCCATGGGCCTGGCTATGCTATTATTAATGGCTGCTTTTATCAACGGAGAGATGGGTGGTGCCATGGACTCAACGATCCGATTGCAGAGTGGACATTTGCAAGTGCGTGCGAAAACGTATGATGAGACCAAGACCAGCCTTAAGTGGGCTGACCTGGTTGAAGATCCCGAACAAGTAGCAGCGCAAATTTCTGCACTTTCGCAGGTGAAGGTTGCCACACCCAGATTGTTTGCCAGTGGAATTTTAGCATTGCGTGACGAAACCGCCGGTGTTCGGATCATGGGTATCGATCCAAATTCCGAAGCAAATTTGCCTTATAAAGAGGGGCTGCTGAGTGGGGAATTCTTGTCTGCCGATGACCGTGAAGGCATCCTGATTGGAGAGCCTCTTGCTAAAAAGCTTGGGTTAAAAGTTGGTGACCAACTAAACCTTTCGGTTAACACATCAAATGGCGATGTGGCTGAACAGGCTTTCTCAATTAGGGGTATTTACTCTACCGAAACGAATGGCTTTGACAGTGTTACGGTTTTTATGCCATTGGCGAAAGCCCAGAGTATTGCTCAGGTTGAGAAGCACGCCAGCAGTATTTTTGTGTTGCTAAAGGATAAGGCGCAGACTGATGCGGTTGCTGCTGCTTTGCAGCCTGGGAATTACGAAGTGTTGACCTGGACACAAATGAATGAATTGATCATTCAAACTGAACAAATGGCCAACGCCTATATAGTGATCCTATATATGATTGTTTTGGGCATCACTGCTACTGTGATTACAAATACACTTATCATGGCTGTGTTTGAGCGTACACGTGAGATTGGTATCCTTTCAGCCATTGGGATGAAGGGCTGGCGTATCCTGGCGATGTTCCTGGCAGAATCGAGCTTTTTGGCTGTGGGGGGCATTATTATGGGGTTGGCACTTGGCCAGTTGGCGGTGTATTACTTCGCTCAGACTGGTTTCTTCATTGGAAAAATGGGTCTGACCGGCCTATTGATAGGAAACACGATCTACCCCGCTGCGACCTTGGACAGTACTATAAGCTTGACTATTACTGCTTTTGTGATCACCCTGTTGGCGGGTATTTATCCAGCTATTATTGCCGCCAGAATGGAACCTATCGAAGCTTTGCACGGCGGGAAGTAACCAATTTAGATTATAAAACGGCCCGTTTTCAGTATGACTTGCAATCATGGCCGAGGAGAATTAAAATGGAAGTCGCAAAAATTGATAACGTTACGCGCAAATTCAAGATTGGCAAGGTGGAGACTCAAGCCTTGCGAGGTGTCAATCTTTCCATAGAGAGTGGAGAATTTACCGCATTGGTGGGACCATCCGGTTCTGGAAAGACAACCCTTTTACAATTGATAGGTTGTCTTGATCAGCCCAGTACGGGAAAAATATTTATAAATGGGAAGGACGTCAGTAATCTAAACCGTAACCAGCGTGCCGACATGCGGCGTGGCACGATCGGCTTTGTTTTTCAGTTTTTTGCCCTGATACCGACTTTGAGCGCTTACGAAAATGTCGAATTGCCCCTGCTGCTTGCTGGGCAAAGTGCTGCTAACCGTCACGATCGTGTGACAAAATTGCTAGAGGCTGTTGGCCTTTCGGATCGCGCCAACAATCGCCCTGATCAATTGAGCGGCGGCCAACAACAGCGAGTTGCGATTGCTCGTGCCCTGGCAACTGAACCATCACTAATCCTGGCTGATGAACCAACTGCTAACCTTGATACTGCGAATGGTGAGCAAGTAATGGAAATTATGACCCGCCTTAATCAAGAAACCGGTGTTACATTCGTATTTGCCACACATGACCCACGTGTAATAAAATATGCTAAAAGAGTTGTAACCTTGCGCGATGGACTGATTGTTGCAGAATGATTTTCTATAGTAATTGATTGAATATGGAGTGGAAATGAAATTGAAGATATTAGTTCTTATTATGGGTGCCTTAGTTCTCTCTTCTTGCTCACCGAAGGCCACCGCAACTGCCCTGCCTACTGTCGTGCTTAGCAGTCCTTCTGGAACCGCCAGCCCGATTCTCTCTACAAGTCGTGGCAATGTTGCGGCATCTGGGACTATCGTTCCTGAACAAGAAGCCCAGATGGCCTTTACATTGGGTGGCAGCCTGAAAATTGTCAACGTTGCGGTTGGCGACCAAATTAAAGCTGGTCAGATACTGGCTGAATTGGATAGCGCTGCGATCCAACTTGAAATTGACCAGGCACAAAGTAGTGTTAACGAGTTGACTTCACCAGCTGCGCAAGCCGCTGCGGAACAGGCTTTGGCAGTTGCACAGCAAAACTTAAAGGACCAGCAAGATAAGGTAAATTCACAATTTTACCGGCGTGCATCAGATACTTTGATCGACAAAACCCAAGGAGAGATTGACCTTGCCAAGGATTCGCTGGCCAGGGCTTCCGATTCATATCGCACAGTTGCGAGATTGGAAGATGGCGACAACAGAAAGGCAGCTGCATTGGTGGCAATGTCCAATGCTCAATTGCGATTAAATGAGCTGATTGCCAAGTACAACTGGTATGCTGGTAAGCCATCTGAAATTGATGCTGCGCTTGCGAATGCGAAATTGGATGTTGCAAAAGCGGCTGTTCAAGAGGCGGAATGGTATTTGGCAGTGTTGAAAGGGGAGAATGTCTCTTCTAATGCGACTGGGGCTAATCTGGCTCGCCTGCAGTCCGCAAGGACAGTGCTGGCCACCGCCCAAGATCGTCTGGATCACACCCGCCTTATTTCACCGATACCGGGTGTGGTTGTGAAGATTACTGGAATCGCTGGTGAAACTGTTTCCCCGGGTGAATTGCTCTTTTTTATCAGCGATGTGACTCACTTACGTGTGGAAACAACCGACTTGAGCGAACGCGATGTACCGAGTGTAACGGTCGGGCAAAAAGTTTTGATCTCTGTCAAGGCCTTGAACAAAAACATTCCGGGGCACGTTACCAGTATTTCACCTGTGGCTGATACGCTTGGTGGAGATGTTGTTTATCAAACCAAAATTGAATTTGACACAGATACCGATGGGTTGCTGGCTGGTATGAGTGTTGATGTTCAATACGAAACCGGTAATTGAAAAACTGAGAATAAGGGATGAAAATCAATTATTCTCACCTTCAATAATAAACAATTTGTTGATGGACCAAAGTATCGGTTAGCAATAACCGATACTTTTTACATTTGATTGATTAAATGTCATTCTTTTCAACAACGATAGTCGCTTCGCTGATTAGTGCTGCTACGGCTCCGATTGCGACCAGCATGGGTGCCAGAGCGGCTCCAACCACCCCAACAGTGAGTGGAAACTCAGCTAGTATATGGCCGGATTTCTCTTTATGATAACCCGTCGAATATTCCCTTCGCGGATAAGTTGTTTTACCTTGGCGAGAATTTCCTCGCCATTAACTGAAAATTCCTCAGTATGAAATTTTGTTTCTGACATGTGTGTGATCCTCCAGTAGGTATATACGGGAATCATCATGAAAAGGTTTCTTCATTCGGCTTGAAACTCAAATAATAGATTGCCGACTCAACAGCCTGACCATCAATTATGGATAAGAAAATCCTCGTAAAAACAGCCAGTCTGTTTATTTTTGGTTACTTTTCTGACACGTTTTTTTGGGTGCGCTAAAAATAGACATCTTCAGGATAAACCATTCGCGAGAGCGGTAGGTGAGCACAACCGAACCCAACTACGGCCCTAATCGATTGGCAGGTCTGATATAAGTGGAGTGAAGAGTATGGATATATAATTTGCTTCCTGCATTTCATTACTATAATGGAAAAGTATTGTTTCTTTTTAGGAACTTTCGGGTTATATCCGTCATAATAATCTTGTTTTAGGAGCTCACATGCTTACAATCGAAAACGTCGATACTGCTAATAAATCTCAGGTTAAGCGTTTTGTTCAATTTCCGCATAGACTATACAAAGATTGTCCGCAGTGGGTGCCGCCTCTTGATATCGATTCTTATGCCCAGCTAAACCCCAAAAAGCATCCTTTCTATGAGCATTCTGAGATTGAGTTTTTTCTAGCGGTTCGGGATGGGCGTGATGTGGGGCGTATCGCTGCGATCGAGAACAAACCTTTTAATAAATATCATGGCACCACGGAAGCTGATTTTTACTTTTTCGATTGTGAAAATAATCTTGAAACCGCTACTGCTTTGTTTGACACGGTTATTGTGTGGGCAAAAAAGCGAGGTTTAAATCGGGTAATTGGCCCCAAAGGTCTTGGACCATTGGATGGGTACGGTGTGCTTGTCCTTGGGCATGAACATCGTCAGACGATGACGATGCTTAACTATAATTATCCTTATTATCAGCAGCTTGTTGAAGCGCAGGGTTTTGAAAAGGAAGTTGACTTTGTTTCCTGCTTTTTACCTGCAGACCAGTTTCGAATCCCAGAACGTGTTGAACGAATTGCTTTGCGGGCGTTGGAACGGGGTGGTTTGCAAGTTAAAAAGTTTAAGAATAAGAAAGAATTATTGGAATGGGCTCCGCGTATTGGCGAAGCCTATAACAAGGCTTTTATCCATAATTGGGAATATTTCCCCTTTACCCCGCGTGAGATTCAATTTGTCGTTGATAATATCATGACCGTAGCTGACTATCGTTTGATCAAAATAATTATCCACGGAAATGATGTGGTTGGATTTTTATTTGCATTCCATGATGTTTCTGCGGCGTTACAACGTGCTCATGGTAAGCTGCTTCCGTTTGGTCTTCCGGATCTACTGCTCGAAATGCGAAAAACTGATACAGTTTCAGTAAATGGTATTGGTATATTACCGGAATTTCAAGGGCACGGTGGAAATGCCATTTTATATTACGAAATGGGTCAAACATTGCTTAGTTTTAAGCAATTCACGCATGTGGAAATGACCCAGGTGGCTGAAACAACCGAGCAGATGCGGGCTGATTTGAAAAATCTAAATGGGATCGAATACAAAAATCATCGTGTTTACCATAAAAATATTTAATCAGAGGTATCTGTGACTACCCGGCACCCACTCGAATTTACGCCTCCCCATTTACGTAGGTATTTGTTCTTTGTTTTTACAGTCCTTACGGTGCTAGGTTTTCTAATTTTTATGTATTTGGATCAACCATTGAGGACACTTGCTGCTCCGTCAGGTGTCGTATCCTTTGAGTTGGCCGGAACAGTAGATAATTCTCGCGCAATGATGGATTCTTGGGATGATGGCGCCCGCCTCAACAATGCTTTTGGATTGGGCTTTGATTTTCTTTTTATGCCGCTTTACGCTACCGGACTGAGCCTCGGAATCTTGCTTGCTTCAAATCGACGCAGGGGAATATGGCCGAAAATTGGAATGGTTTTGGGGTGGGGCGCCTATGTTGCAATTGTGTTCGATTCCATCGAAAATATGGCTCTATTTTCGATTCTACAGGGAAATATTGTTCCACCCTATCCCCAAACAGCAGCCTTGTGTGCCAGTATTAAATTTGGCTTGCTCATTTTCGGTTTGATTTATGGGATTGCAGGCTGGCTTTATCCAAAAAAACAGTGTAGTTATTAAGGAGTGAGAAACGCTCGACTTTACGTCCGGGCGTTTTTTGTTACAATCAATATATGCGCAAGATACTTTTCATCATATTATTGTTTCTAACCGCCTGTTCTGCTAATTCTAACATCGCGTCGCTTCCCACTTCGACGAGCGTGCCATTGGCATTTGCAACAGCTACACTTGTGCCGACGTTTACTCCAAGACCGTCAGCGACTCAGGCCCCTCCAACGATCGTTGCCACAATCGATCCGGTGAGTGCCGTTCTGACTTCGCAGGTTAATGTGCGTGCACAACCAGATAAAAATGCTAAATCTCTGGGTTTGGCAAACTACGGCACTCGCGTACAGGTTGTCGGTAAAGATCTCACCGCATCATGGTGGCAGATAGTGTACCCTGAGAATTCGAGTACAACTGGTTGGGTGTCTGCCACATACGTTCAGCTCTCCTCTGATGATGCCAAAAAGATACCCGTTATTCAACTTGATACCAATACATCCACGCCTGTCTCTCTGCAAGATGACAGCACTGTACTAGCAACCACGCCTGAAACTACTCCAACCGTTCCGGCTCATACGGCCACCGTGACGAAACAGATTTTTGTTCGGGTTGGTCCTGGACAGACTTTTGCATCCATAGGAACCGTAAATTCTGGCATGGTTGTCAATCTGACTGGTCGTAACCAGAATAATGTTTGGGTGCAAGTTCAATTTGAGACTGGGACAGATGGCAAAGGCTGGGTGGCAGCGGCCTATTTGGATGGAGCTGTATTGAATGGTTTACCATTTTTTGATAACGAGGGGAGCTTGATTTTTGAAGGCACTCCCAACGTCAATCCAGGACAGCAAACGCTGACGCCCACAGCTTTTTCTCCCGCCGCTGCAGATGGAGATTCACGACAAAACCCTGCTGTTAGTTTGAATTTTTCGCCTGATGGAGCCCGTGAATTCACTTTTATCAGCGATTTATCGTCTCCGGGTGGAGACGATGCTGATTGGGTAGCAATCTCTCCTTATGAGCCAACCAACCAATCTACCTTTCTCTATTTCCGGTTGGATTGTAGTGGTAATGGGGGTATTACAGCTACGCTGGAAAAAGATGGACTACCTGTGCTAGAAGTGAAACCAGTATTGTGCGGAAATTATGATGTAGCCATAAAAGTATTAGGCGGTGCCAAATACTTTCTGGTTTTGCGCGCAGATGGTTCGGGTGGCCCGCTTCGCTATGTGCATTACACTCTAAATATCAAGTCTCTACGTTGAGCCATTGAAACTTGGAGAGCAAGTTTGAGCTTTATTAAGAAATGCTCGATGTTTATTTTGCTAACTTACATTTTGGTAGGCTGTGCCTTACCGAAAAAAACTGCTTTGCCCGCGAGCGTCGATGCAAGTATTATTACTGCCGCAGCCGCAACAGCTTTTTTTCGACTAAGCGAAGTCGTTTTACATCCCACACCAACAGCAACAGAAACCCTAATCCCGGCTTCTACACTCATTGTTATTCCAACCAGTATTTCGACCATCGAACCATTCCCAGGCGTGATGAGAGCGAATGCGAATGTACGGAGCGTGCCCATGAAGAGCAAACAGCATGATATCGGGGGCCTGCTCTTGGGACAATCTATCAAGGTACTTGGACGAAATGATGCTGCTACCTGGCTATATATCCTATATGCCGAATCAGCTACTGGGACGGGTTGGGTAACAGAAAGCGCAGTCACATTGAGCTCGGAAATGGGGGTATTACCTATTTTGATATATCCGAATGGATTAGAGGCAGATCCTGTTATGCTTCCCCCTTTCATGTTCAAGGTCAATGGAACTCCATTGCCACCATCAACACCTGCTAGTGGCTGGGGCAAATATGGAACCCTAATACAAAAAGCGAACGTGCGGATTGGGCCAAGCGTTGGTTTTATCGCGATTGGAATTTTAGACCCAGGTGACCAGGTTATTTTCACAGGTAGGGTTGCTGAAAATACCTGGGTGCAAATTGATTATCCTTCTGGCCCAGGCGAACGAGGTTGGGTGCAATCTTCTCTGATTCAGGCAAATGACGGGTTTGGCGGTCTAACATATTATGATGTTCTTGGTACACCAGTACAGGATTCCGAAGGTTTGCTACCCGCTTCTGGTTCTGAAACTGCTGGTCCTGTTGCCGCGGAACCCGCATCGGCAAGTACTGAAATATCCACCCCGACGCCACTTGGGCAACCTGGCACAGAAGCCGAGGTAACTAATCAGATCAACGTTCGCTCCGGTCCGGCGCAAGCCTTCCGCACTTATGGCCTGCTTAATCCAAAGGATAAGGTTTTTATTTTTGGGGTGACGATCAATAATTTCTGGTATCGAATTTCGTATTCTGGAAGCTCGGATGGATTTGGCTGGGTGGCATCCCAATACTTGCGCGTATTTGGCGATATGCAACAAATTCCTTTTTTTAACAATGAAGGTACGCTCATCCCTAAATAATTTAGGGGTAAATTTAGTATTTGAATACCATGCGCATGAAATCTTGTTTTGCTGCTTTTCGTGTAAATCGCCATTCAAAGCCACTCTGCGAGCTTGGAAGTTTTGTGGGCAATACAAAGCTCCTCAATCTCAATCGATGATCCTGTTGCTTACTAGCCCGTCCTTTTTACATCAGAAAGTTATTTCGGTTTTATTTATTAATCTTGCCGTTTCAGGTATTCAGACCATTATTAATTTCGATCTCGAGTAGAAAATATCCGAATTTATTTGTGGTGAATTGCACAAAACAAAATATTATGGTAGATTAAGAGCAACCTTTGAGGAGATAACCATGAACAGTAATAAAGTACCCGATATAATCGTAAGTCGCCTGCCCGTGTATTTAAGGGCGCTTCAATTTATGGCTGCAAATGGTAATACCACGACATCTTCGCAAGAGTTAGGTGAAAAAGTAGGTATTTCCGCAGCCCAAATACGCAAAGACCTGTCGCAATTTGGGGAATTTGGAAAGCAGGGCACTGGATATCACATCCCTTTTTTAATTGATCGATTACTGCAAATATTAAAGGTTGAACGGGTTTGGGATGTCGCCCTGGTTGGAATGGGTGAATTGGGTCATGCTATTTTACGCTATCAAGGATTTGTCAATCGTGGTTTTCGAATCGTTGCATGTTTTGACAGTGACCCATCCAAGATTGGTACTCAGGTGGAAGTTTTTACAATTGAAAATGTAGATAACCTGGTCGTTAATCTAAGAAAAACAGAAATTAAGATGGCAATGTTATGTGTGCCTGCTTTTGCAGCACAGAGTGTGACAGATAAGTTGATAGAAGCTGGGATTAAGGGTATCCTGAATTATGCACCTGTGAGCCTTTCTGTTCCTGGTGACGTGCGTGTGCAATATATTGACCCCGTTATCGGTCTTCAACGTATGGCATATTATCTGAGCGAGAAGTAATTTTTATGAAATCAAAAGCGGCAGACCCTTTAAGGGAATGCCGCTTTTGATTTCATGATTTACATCAATCAGCGATATTAACTTGCACTATTTGTTTCACTGCGGTACAGAAAGTGTCTAAATTTGGTATGGAAGATAAGGGTATGCGGGCTCTATTAAATAAACGGTTGCCGATTTTATTAATTGTCGCATACCCGTTCCTGATTTCTAAAGAGTCGATCTCATTCCAAGTATAGGTGATATTGTTGAATATCAGAGTTTCTTTGTCAAAGACAACACGTCCAAATTTTACTGCTTGCCTGTCCGATAAGCTGCGCACCAATTTTCGGTATTGGTGAGGAGTCACTTTTTGGCTGATTATTTTACCCAGCAATTCAATATTTTCAAATTTATTGTCGAGCTTGAATTTTGTTCCATCAAACTTTTGCAAGGTGTATTTGTGTGCTGAACTGGAGAAAGTGAGTGCATGGTATGGTTTAGTGATAGCAGCATAAAACCATTCAACATCCTGCCAATAGCAGATATGAGTACCTCTATTATCACTATAAACCAGCCCGCTTTCGTAAACAACGACTGATTTATTCCAATTTTTGTATGCATTGGTTAATGCAAATATACCTGGAATGAGGAGCATTATCGTAACTATAAAGGGCAAGGACAGCGTATTTCCGGCCATTATTGGCCCGAATCTGGCGACTTGGACTGAAGTATCGAAAGCAGCGTAAATAACAGCCAGACAGGCCCCACAGGTCAATAAGGTCCCCGCAATCAAGCTCCACCATCGGTGGAGTGGGTTGATCTGGAAGACTCTTTGAACTGATCCCAACTTAAAAAAACCGGACAACTTCTCTGGGACTTGCGTTGATTGGTTAGGGTATGCCATCTGGTTGCCTTGATAAATATTTTGTCCAGCAGGCTAGCCTGCTGGACAAAATATTTATACTGGTGGTAAATTGCGCCGAAGAACAGAATACATTCCAAGTCCGCGTGCGGTGCCTTCTGCAACACAGGTAAGTGGGTTGTCTACCAGATAGGCTGGAATACCAAGGGCTTTCGTGAGTAATTTATCAATTCCACGTAACAAGGCTCCCCCGCCGGTCAATGCCATACCACGATCGATAATATCAGAAACCAGTTCAGGTGGTGTCTTTTCAAGAACGCGACGGCATGTTTCTGTCAATTGCCGGAGTGGTTCTTGCAATGCCTCGACCATTTCACCAGTTGTCAGCGTTACGGGTCTTGGCAGTCCACTAACCTGGTCTTGACCCTGAACTTCCATACTCTGGTCTGTATCCTGAGGGACAGCTGCTCCGATTTTAACTTTCAGCTGTTCAGCCGTAATGGGGGAAATGATAACTCCATATTTTCGGCGAATGTATGTGACGATGTAATCATCCATGGCCTGGCCACCGGATCGCATGGTTTCAGCGGAGACTATCCCGTACATGGCTAAGACTGCACATTGAGTTGCGCCACCACCGAGGCAGACTACCATGTTTCCCGAAGGCGAATTGATGGGTAAATCCACGCCAAGTGCAGCGGCAAGTGGTTGCTGGATGAGAAATGCATCCCTTGCCCCGGCTTGTAACACAGCCTCGTGTACAGCGCGGCTTTCAACGCTTGTAACACCAAATGGTACGGAGATCATCACATTCGGTTTGAATATACGTATTGGGCCACTTACACGCTGTAATAATACGCGTAAGAGACTTTCTGTAATCTCATAATCTGCGATGACCCCATTATGAAGCGGGCGCGCAACCTCAATTGTGTCGGGTACACGGCCTTCCATGTCACGTGCCTGGCGACCTACCTCGACGATTTTTTGATCTGCAACATCAATAGCCACCACTGTGGGTTCTTCCACGATGATGTGAGTACCTTCAGCGATACGGGTGTAGATAGTTCCCAGGTCAATTCCCAGGTCCTTAGAAAATCCAGCCATTTGGACGGTTTACTCTTCCTTGTAACCAGAACGTTTGCCAGTTCGGAAACGTTTAGCGGCATCCAGTCGTAGATTCGAGCGGCGAAGAGCGGCTTCCAAAGCCAGGTATGCATCGATATCTTCGGTTTTTACAGACGAAAGCGCTTCAGCTGCGCGTTGTCGGGCTGTTTCGGCACGGGCTACATCAATTTCTTCGACATTTTCTGCTGCGTCAGCCAGTACGGTAACGATCGAGGGCTGAATCTCGGCGACACCGCCTGCTACAGTGAAAACTTGTTCTTCACCGTGAGTACGGACTTTAATTAAACCAAATTTGAGTGTGGTTAAAAGGGGCGCATGGTGTGGCAAAATCCCCATTTCGCCGTCGGTCCCGGGTAGGACAACGATATCCACATCTCCTTCGTAGACCATTCGGTCTTGGGAGACAATCTCACAACGGATAGGCATGGGTCCTAAGTCCTTACGGTGTACGCATTATTGTAAATTTCAATAATGCGTACACCGTATATATTTATTTAGGCAGACTGAGCCAGTTTTGCGGCTTTTTCGCGGACGTCGTCGATCGTGCCGACCATCATGAAAGCCTGTTCGGGAAGATCGTCACACTTGCCATCCAGGATTTCGCGGAATGAGCGAATAGTTTCTTTCAAAGGCACATATTCACCCTTAATACCGGTGAATTGTTCCGCAGTAACAAAGGGTTGGCTAAAGAAACGTTCGATTTTGCGAGCTCGCGAAACCAAGAGTTTATCATCTTCCGAAAGTTCATCCACACCCAGGATGGCAATGATGTCCTGTAAATCTTTGTAGCGCTGGAGAACCCGCTGAACTTCGCGTGCCGTGCTGTAGTGTTCGGCCCCAACGATGTTTGGATCCAGAATTCGACTTGTGGAAGTAAGCGGATCAACTGCCGGGTAAATGCCTTTTTCCGATATGGCGCGTTCGAGTGCGATGGTTGCATCCAGATGGGTAAAAGTGGCCACTGGGGCCGGATCGGAGTAGTCATCTGCGGGTACGTAAACTGCCTGCATCGATGTGATCGAGCCGGTGCGGGTGGATGTAATACGTTCTTGCAATTCTCCCATCTCAGTGGCAAGCGTAGGCTGGTAGCCCACTGCGGAAGGCATGCGTCCAAGAAGGGCGGAAACTTCTGACCCAGACATGGTAAAACGGAAAATATTATCAATAAATAGGAGCACGTCTCTGCCCTGGTCGCGGAAGTACTCGGCCATCGCCAGCGCTGATAGTGCAACGCGTAAACGCACACCTGCAGGTTCGTTCATTTGGCCAAAAACCATCACGGTGTCTTTCATAACGCCAGATTCAATCATTTCGCGAAACAAGGATGTGCCTTCGCGGGTGCGTTCACCTACACCGGCGAAAACTGAGTTGCCTTTGTGGACGCGAGCGATTGAAGAGATGAGTTCTGTGATGACCACGGTTTTACCGACGCCAGCTCCACCGAAAATACCGGTTTTACCACCTTTGGTGAATGGTGCGATCAGGTCGATGACCTTGATGCCGGTTTCGAAGATCTGCACCCCAGTGGCTTGTTCTGCAAACGAAGGCGCAAGCCGGTGAATGGGATAATAAGCATCTGCTTCGACGGCACCCTTTTCATCGACTGGTTTGCCCAGTACGTTAAAAATGCGTCCCAACGTTGAGAGACCTACCGGGACAAGAATTGGGTTATCAGTCGAAATCGCCAGAGCGCCTCGCTGTAGACCATCAGTTGTATCCATGGCGACAGTACGGACCCAATTGTTCCCCACGTGTTTCTGAACTTCAAGCACGAGAGGTTCTTTATTTTCTCTTGGAACTTCGATTGCTTCGTAAACCTTTGGCAGTTCGCCTTCCGGGAAGGCAACATCCACCACACCACCTAAAATTTGTACCACACGGCCATTTGCATTAGCCATTTTCGCCTCCAGCATGAATATTAGCCTGGGCGAGCGCTTCTGCGCCGCCCGCGATGTCGAGCATATCGCTCGTGATGGATTGCTGACGTACTTTGTTGTACTGCAGCTGTAGACCGGATACCAGTTCATTGGCATTGTCAGTCGCGTTGCGCATAGCCACCATTCGGGCGGCGTGCTCAGATGCCAGTGACTCAAGGATAGCCTGGTAAACCTGCAGCGCTGTGAACCGCGGGACTATTTCATCGAGAATTTCGCGCTCCGCGGGTTCATATTGATACGCGGCAGCAACGTGCCTGACGTTATCGAAATTCTCCACGCGGTCTTGGCCAGCGTCCAATTCTAAAGGAAGCAGCTTCTTTGCAGTTGGATCCTGGCGTACCATGTTGATAAAATCGGTATATACCAGGAAGACTTCATCGGCATTTCCGCTTAGATATTCATCAACCGCCAGACGACCAATGGCTGATACATCTGCAAAAGCTGGGGCTGCCGGCAAATTGCTAAAATCTGCAATTACATTGAGATGTCGCCGAATAAGCAAATCGCGTCCTTTGCGACCGACAGCGATGTAACTCACAGGAGTGGGGTAGTTACTAAATTTTCGCAGGACGAAGCGGATCAAGTTGGTATTGTATGCACCAGCCAAGCCCCGGTCTCCACTGACAACCAAGACCAGGGTCTTTTTGACTGCTGTTCGGGCTGTGAGAAGTGGGTGAAGGGTATCACGACCAGGTTGCGCCGCAACGTGGGTGAGAACCTGCCAGGCTTTCGTGGCGTAGGGGCGCGTGCCCATGAGGGCAGCAATTGCTTTGCGCACTTTACTGGCGCTCACAGCCTGCAGCGCACGGGTTACTTGCGAGATATTTTTTACGCTCCGGATTCGGAGCCGCATTTCACGAGCTGAGGCCATAATTGTCTCCGTTTACGCAATAAACGCTACGCATGCAGATCGTCGGGCGTTTGGCGTTGCGTATTCCGTTTTTTATGCCTGCCACGTGGCCTTAAATGTAGCCATGGCATCGCGCAGTTTCTTCTCAGAGTCCACCGTGATCTGTTTCTTCTCGACGATGTCCTTACCGAGTTCGGGATATGACTGATCCATAAATTTGACCAGGTCGATTTCCCACTGACGCATTTTTTCGACGGGGACTTCATCGGCAAAACCGTTTGTTCCAGCGAAAATTGTTAAGACCTGATGAGCAAGCGAAACTGGCTCATATTGCGGTTGTTTCAGGATCTCTTGCATTCGGCGACCACGATTTAATTGATTTTGAGTAGCTTTATCGAGATCCGATCCGAATTGGGCGAATGCAGCCAGCTCGCGGTACGATGCCATGTCGAGTTTGAGACGACCTGCCACCTGTCGCATGGCCTTTGTTTGGGCAGCGCCACCAACGCGTGAAACCGAGATGCCTACATTAACTGCTGGACGAATACCTGCATTGAAGAGGTTGGATTCAAGATAGATCTGGCCATCAGTGATTGAGATAACGTTGGTCGGAACGTAAGCTGATACATCTCCAAGCAAAGTTTCAATAATTGGCAAAGCGGTCAGCGACCCACCAGTTTTGGCAACTTTGACGACTTTGAAATCTTCGCCTTTTGTTTTAACAACTTCTTCGGCGTCATGCTTGGCCATGGGCCCGGCAAAAATTTTGCCATCAACAGAATCGCCACTCAGTGCCGTGGTGCCATCGAATGCGCTGTTTACGATAGTGAAATTAACAGACATACGAGCTGCGCGTTCCAGAAGGCGAGAATGCAGATAGAACAAGTCACCTGGGTAAGCTTCGCGTCCAGGTGGGCGGCGCAGAAGTAAGGAGACCTGACGATAGGCCCAGGCGTGCTTGGAAAGATCATCGTAAACCACCAGGGCGTCGCGCCCGGTTTCCATGAATTCTTCACCAATTGCACAGCCGGTGTACGGGACAATATATTGTAAAGCAGCTGATTCGTCGGCTGAAGCAACCACGACTATGGTGTGATCCATAGCCCCTTGCTTTTCGAGCAGGGCAACAGTACGGGCAACGGCAGCTTTCTTTTGTCCAATAGCTACATAAATGCAGACAAGGTCCTTGCCTTTTTGATTAATGATTGTATCGATAGCAATGGCAGTCTTACCGGTTTGGCGGTCACCGATGATTAGTTCTCGTTGACCACGGCCGATCGGAATCATCGCATCAATGGCTTTGATACCAGTTTGGACCGGAGTATCTACATCTTGTCGGCCAACCACACCGGGCGCAATACGCTCGATGGGGCGATAACCGCTGAATTGGACTGGTCCCTTTCCGTCGATTGGTTCACCAAGCGCGTTTACTACACGTCCGATGAGACCGTCTCCGACGGGCACAGACGCGATGCGCCCGGTGCCACGAACAGTCATACCCTCAGCAATATCGGAATATTCACCCATGATGATGATGCCAACACTGGATCTCTCCAGATTGAAAGCAATGCCAATTACGCCATTCGCAAACTGAACCAGTTCTTGTGACTTAATATTGGCCAAGCCTTGCACCCGAGCGATACCATCACCGGCCTCAATTACTGTGCCAATATCGCTGACACTTATCTCGGGCTCAAATACATCGATTTGCTTTTGAAAATCGCTGGTGATTTGATTAATCAGGTCTGTCATTTCGCCTCCACGCCAGTTTTTCCTGCCTTTGTTTATTTTTAGATTTTTTCGCCAGCCGGTTCGGCTGTGTCTAAACACGGTGTTGTGACCGGGATTTCCATGAAGCAGTCATCGAATCGGGAAATCAATTTGTTAAATTATTCCAAAAGCCGCTTAAATAAAAAAAATTAATCTGGCGACCTGCAGAGCGGTCATATCATACCTGAAACAAATTCAAATGTCTAGTTACAAATATCACAGTTACAAAGATCACCGGTAAATATTTTCGTAAATCTACTCTTGTTATTTTCACGTATTGTTTTATACTACGCAACCGAATCAACAATACTATGCAAGGAGATGATCATGATCGATTTGGATGAAAAGGAAGGTGATAAGCCTCCTAGCGCCCAGGCTCCCAAAAAGCCCTGGTTTGTTGCAATTTTGGCCAATATCAAGGACGGGGTAGATGCGCTTCCGGTGAACGTCCCTGCTGATGCGTTGGCTGACTATGACCATATTGAAACTATTCAATCTATTCAGGCAGCCATCGAAACCGACGGTCATAAAACTGTTTTTATTCCTGCAGATCGCGACCTCCCTTTTAGACTAAAAGAAATAAACCCTGATATTTGTTTTAATATTTCGGAAGGGCTTGGCGGCGATGCTCGCGAAGCGCAAGTACCTGCTTTATTAGAATTAATGCAAATTCCATATACTGGGTCTAGGGTGATGGCAAATGCTATTTCTCTGGACAAAACCCTTACAAAACGCATTTGGCGTGATAGGCGCTTACCCGTAGCTCCGTTTCAGGAATTCATTATTGGTGATGAAGCCTTGCGCTCAGAATTACGGTTTCCACTTTTTGTAAAACCTGCTCGGGAAGGTACGGGCATGGGAGTGGATCTCAAAGCAATTGTTACGAATGAAGTCGAATTACGCGAACGGGTTAAATATATTCTGGGTGTTTATAAACAACCGGCTTTGGTCGAGACATATCTTTCTGGGCGTGAATTTACAGTTGGGGTGATTGGCCGTTGGGATTCAAAGAAATATTCCCGACATCCTGAGTGGTATGATGAGAAACACGGTTATCACGTTTTCCCTGTCTTGGAATTGGACAGCAGTCGCTCTGTGACCCCTGGTGTATATAGTCAGGCTGCTAAATCAAAGGAAATAGGCGAACAGGGTGCTCCAGGTTATGTTTGTCCGGCAAACATTGAACCTGAATTAAATCGCAAACTACAAAACCTGGCAGTTAGAGCGCACATGGCTATCAAGGCCATAGACGTTTCGCGAACCGATATTCGCTTGAATGCGGAAGGGGAACCGGTTTTGATAGAATTAAATTCGTTGCCCGGCTTAACTCCTGGCTATAGTGATTTATGCTTGGAAGCTGCAGCGGAGGGGATTGAGTACGTGGATTTGATTCTCGATATCCTATACTTGGGAGCTTCGCGTTGGGGAATGCTGGAAGCTCGTGATCTGGCTCTGCCTACCAGGCGGAATCCTTCTGATGCGAGGAAAAAGTAAGCGCAACTATTTGTAAAGTTCGGGGCGGAACAACTTAGTTCGGCCCCGAACTTTATCGGCGCATATCATAAATTTTCAAGATGGTGTAAGTGGTATTCTGATAAGCAATGCTAATATCAAGATCTTTGCATACTTCAGGTGGAAATGAAAAATCGGTTAGTATGTAGTTGGCTTCAGCGTCGCGGGCGAAATCGACCATGCGTTTCTGTTGGTCCGCCAGGGCTGGAGAATTATGGCGACTGAAAATTGCATTTTCTCGCCGAAGAAAATAAAACCAGGTTTGAAGTGCTTCGAGATTGGTAAAAGCCAGTTGGCCGCGGTCTTTATAGGCATAAGCCATTGGACGTAACCCGAGATAACGAACTTCTATGCCGCTCCAGCGATTGGTTAGGAATACGACGAATTTTGCTTTTTCTGGTGTGTCCTCACGAATATGTGTTAATACATCCGCATATTCAGTCGCGATTGGGCAAATGAGTTTTCCCTGTATCCAACAGCGCAGGACTTGGGGGGTTGAAACGAATGGAGATGGTGGATTAACAGTGAGCCAAGCGATTGTTATCAGTGTTCCAATTACAAGTACAATACGGATCAACTGTGTTCTTCGTGCTCTATTGGTTAATTCGGCGAGCGGGTAAAACCAGAAAATAAAGAGGAATGGGACTAAGTATCGCATTCCGCGCATTAACTCGGTCTGAAGCGGTATGATTCGTAAGGCTCGTTCGATGTTTTGTTCAAAAAAGGGGAATATGATAGTTACAAAACTAATCCCAGCCATCCAGGTGAGCATTTGTTTAATACGACCTCTTTCGGATCGAAAAAATAAAAATGTGGAAATAAGTCCAAATAGTCCAAGCCAGAGTAAACCATGTTCACTTGTCGCGCGGAGGAGAGTGTTCACCGCAGCCGGTATGTTCAGAAGATCGTAAGGGAAGTAATTGGTCAAGATGAAATAGACGAGATCGTAGTTCGTGTTGGACCGCCCCCCTTTATGATAGTAAAGATAAATACTCACGTAAGGGAGTAGCGCTAACGCTAGAACAAATCCGTTTTTAATCATTTCTCGCAGCTTACTGCGTACATCAAAAGTGGGTGGCATGCATGGCCAGAGTCCCAACCATAAGGCGAATGCCCAGGCAGGCGTACTAACCGGGTGGATAAAAGCCATTAAGCCGGCGGCCACCATCACCCACGGCCAGCGTTGTGGGCGGTCACGCCAGGTAGAAAGCAGCAAGATTAAAATAAATGGAATGAGCACCTGGTATGTAAAGCGTG
>JAPLGT010000153.1:0-5286 GCA_026390035.1 Chloroflexota bacterium | reverse complement strand
ACTCACGACCGGGAATGGCCGGATTATCGAGAAAACGATCAAGGCGTTTGATGGTACTTTGTAGCTTTGCATTGCCTGGGATTTTCCCGGCAATGCGACTCAAGTACACCGAACGGCTCTCGTAGATTCCATAGACGAGCAAGGCAAAATTGCGAATTTGGGTAATTCTTTGCCCTGGTCGCAGTTCGCTAATTTTTCGAAAAAAGGTATCATATAGGTGGTTGATCGGCATGACTTCTCCTGGCTAAATGTTTTCTCGCAAAAACTACTTTACCAGATTTGTCTGCCGATCAACCTTCGCCTTTATCAAACTGTACGGTGGCTAGTGATTTATGACAAAATAGTAATCCGACAGGCGCTTACGCCTGGACAGGCTCATTTGGAATTTTCCGGGGCCGTCCACGCGGACGGATTTCCGGTTCTGCCATCGGCTGGCGCTTGACCTCGTCCAGACGCTGCTCGGCAAAATCGAGCCAGTGCAGGTCTGCTTCAAGATGCATGATAGCCTTGTCAAGCAATAGGATTTGGGCCATTTCAGTCCGAGGATCATAGCCAGCCCGCATAGTTGTGGCTGAATGCAATTCCTGAAACAGGGTAACACGCTGGATCTGGACAAGATGTGTGATGTTGGCTTCACCAGATGCAAGGGCAGTCATCAATTTTACAAAGAATTCATCATGCTGATGTTCCGGTCTTACACCGGTTGCGAACCATTCTCGCAGCACCTGGTCGCCCTGGGTAGTTATTGCGTAAATCCGGCGAGCAGGTTCATTCCCTTCGCCCATATCTGACCGGCGCTCGACCAAACCAGCCTCTTCCAATCGCTCCAGGGTAGTATAAATTTGAGCAGGTTTTACATCCCAGTTTTCATCACCACCGATGACAGCAGAAAAAGCCGCGCGAAGTTCATATCCGTGGCGAGGACGCTGGGCAAGTAGTCCAAGGATGGCATGGCGTACAGTCATAGATCCTTTTTAGCTTCAATCAAAATTGATAAACAGGATAAAAGTAGAATTAAATAGTAAACGAGTTAGTAGTAATTGTCAAGAATTGTTGAACCCAGTTTCAACCCAGGTTGGTCTCCGTAAACAATTCTTCTGACCTGGGACTCCAGATGGGCAGAACCTCGGAACCGGAAATTTTGTGTCCAAGATTTCAGCAGTTTCGAGTAAAATTCCTTCATCGTATTTAGGAGCCCAGCATGACACAGTTATTCACGGTAGAAAACGCAATCGCACTTTTAACTCTCACGGTTCTTGAAATCGTACTTGGAATCGATAACATCGTATTTATTTCCATTCTGGCCGATAAGCTGCCCAAAGACCAGCAAAACCGTGGTAGACAAATTGGGCTGGCGCTCGCGATGGTTACGCGCATATTACTTCTGCTCTCGCTGAGCTGGATTATTCGCCTGGAAGAACCTCTTTTCTCAATTCTTAACATCGGGATCACTGGACGGGATCTGATTTTACTGGCCGGTGGCATTTTCCTGATCGGAAAAAGCACTCTTGAAATTCACGACAAGTTGGAGGGCAAGGAAGAAGAACAATCTGGCTCATCCAAATCATCTGTAACGCTGACATCGGTTGTGCTCCAAATTGGCCTGCTCGATATCGTATTCTCCCTGGATTCGGTTATCACGGCCGTAGGGATGGCCAAAGAAATCCTCATTATGATCATGGCAGTTATTATCGCTGTCATAATCATGCTCTTTGCATCAGAATCAATCAGCAATTTCGTCAATGGGCATCCTACAGTCAAGATCCTGGCCCTAAGTTTTCTGCTGTTGATTGGCACATCATTACTGGTAGAAGGTTTGCACCAGGAAATACCAAAAGGTTACATCTACTTTGCGATGGCCTTTTCGGTGTTTGTTGAAATGTTAAATCTGCGAGTGCGCGGCACCAGTAAACCTGTTGAACTGCACCAGGCCTATCAAGCGGCTGGCCCCAAAGCAGCAGTTTCCAAACCGACCCCCACAAAAAAGAAAAGCAAATAATAGCTCGCAAACAAAGTCAGCCAGGTAAAATGCCTGGCTGACTTTGTTTAACAACCCGTCGTCAAACCCACCAGGTTGGAAGGTACCCGGGCTAGGCATCACAGCTATACGATAGTTTGGCATTGTCAAACTATTCACAGGCGCCAAGTCGCAGAATCCAGTAAGCATGATCATTCTAACGCAGTGGCAGAGCTGACTGCCAGAGCACCGGTTTAATTCTTAATGTTGATCAAAAAAAACCCATTGTTAAGGTGGCTTGAAGCAGATTTGCTCAATATCGGTAAAATTTTCCCGACGTTAGATATTGACTTCTAAACAATATGCCGGGTGTACTGTTCGGGTACTTATGGATTGGCCATAGAAGCTGAAATCCAGGTTATATAAAAAACTCAAGCAAGTGGTCGGCAACGGCTTGGGGCTGATCATGTTGCACCCAATGAGTGGCATTTTCAAAAAAGAATAATTCGCCCTGATCACACAGCTTAAGACTTTCTTCCGCCATTTCTGCACTTAATGCGACATCTTTGCGGCCCCATAGAATTCGCACTGGCATCGAAAGGCGCATGTTTTGGGGCGCAGCCGGGCGATATCGCAGCAAAGCACGATACCAGTTGATCATTCCGGTGAGACCACCGGAATTGGTGTAAGCCTGTCGATATTCATCCAGATCAACGCTGCTGAAACTGGTCGGCAGCCCGCTTGACCTCAGCATTTGCACCACAGCCGAAAAATTACGACGGCTCAACAACCAGTCTGCCAGCCCAGGGATCTGGAAAAAACCGATATACCAGCTTTTCAGCATCTGGCTGGGAGATCTGGAAATAAAACGCAGCATGACCGCCGGATGCGGAACATTCAGGATCGCCAGCTTACGAATCCGTTCAGGATATTGCATGCCTGTATTCCAGGCGACGGCCGCACCCCAATCATGCCCGGCCAGGTTTGCCTGTTTTATCCCGAAATGGTCCATCAAACCAATGACATCTGCGCTGAGTTTGTCGAGGCCATAATCTGCCACCAGTCCAGGCACCTCGCTCAAATTGTAGCCGCGCTGGTCTGGGACAATAACCCGATAGCCCCTATCTGTCAGGGGCTGGATCTGCTTTATCCAACCCCGCCAGAACTCTGGGAAGCCATGCAGCAAAATAATAGCCGGACCATCTACCGGTCCGGAAAGCACAACGTGCAGGTTAATTCCGTTCGTTCGAACAGTCATGTGTTCAATGTTTGTGCTCATAGTCTCACCTTTAAAATCCGAATAAAAAAGTCAGGTCGTTCACATTGGTACCAGTCGGGCCAGGCTTCAACAGATCGCCAAGCGCATCAAAATATGCGTAGGCATCATGGTTGACCAGGTGATCTAATGGATACAGCCCGGACTGCTCTCCATGCTTGTAAGTTTCTGAGCTGACTACCGCCCCGGCAGCGTCTGTTGGGCCATCTTCGCCATCCGTCGCCAGGCTGACCAACAGGCTGTTAGGGATATCAATCAGTTCACTCACCGCCGCAAGCGCAAGCTCCTGGTTTCGGCCACCCCGCCCCAAGTTGGCGCCCTGCAAAGTTACAGTCGTTTCGCCACCCGCCAGCATGCAAAATGGCCGCACAAGTGGCTGACCGGTTTGCGTGCCAGAACGCAAACTCAGGCAAAGATCAACTGCAACGCTGCGGGCCTCACCTTGCAGGTCACCACGTAAGTAAATGGGGTTAAACCCTTCCAACCTGGCTTGCTGAAGTGCAGCCTGTGCTGCCAGAAGATTGTTGCCAACCACCACATTTTGGACCGAATCGAACAGGTTATTGCCCGGTTTTGGAGTTTCAGCACCAGACTGCAAGGCAGTCAGAATAACTGGTGGAACTTTTTCCAAAAGCTGATATTTTTCCAGAATACTCCAAGCATCCTGGAGACTACTTGGATCCGGAGCTGTTGGCCCGGATGCGATTGCCTCAAGGGGGCTGCCGACCACATCCGAAAGGATCAGGCTGATGATTTGGGCTGGTGCCGCCATGCTGGCCAGGCCTCCACCTTTAACTTCATCGAGATGACGGCGCAAGGTGTTGATCTCATCGATGCGCGCACCACAAGCCAAAAGAGTCGATGTAAGGCTTTGCATATTTTCCAACGTGATCCCCGATTTTGGCAGGCTCATCAGTGCCGAACCTCCCCCGGAGATCAGGCAGATCAGTAAGTCAGCAGGTTGGCTGCCAGCCAGAAATTCTTTTATTTTTTGGACAGCGATCAGGCTGCCAGCGTTTGGAACGGGATGCCCAGCGACAATCTGCTCAAAACCATCTGGCAAATCAGCTTCAGGGTGTTTGACGACCAGCAAACCACGCGGAGATTTATCCGAAAGCATCTCTGCCATGACCCTGGTCATTGACCCGGCCGCTTTACCTAATCCAAGGATGGTTACCTGTCCGATTTTTTCCAGATCGTAGAATTGTCCCGCAGCAGCATTCTCCGGTTCCAGACTGATCAAAAGTTGATTTCCTGCGCGGTGTGCAAAACGGCGCACCGCGCCATCTGGGGCAACAGCATTGATGGCTGAAGCCAGGATACGGGTGATCGCCTTTCCATGCGAATGCCTCAATAGACTGCGGGTCAGAAAAGCATCAGGAGTAATCATTTTTTCCTCAACGTTGAATGTTCAACCAGCAAACCGATTACCAGATTATTTTAGAGCCTGGGCAGGAGGCCTGGCAAAATATCTACGCACCAAACTGCTAATATCTGCCGGGCTGTGCAGGCGTAAGATTCGAAAAAAGTCATCAGGAGTGGCAATTTCTCCATCCATGCGAGTTGAATAGTCTTTTAGAAAAACAAAAAAAGCTTCATCACCCATTAATTGGCGCAGCTCCTCTAAAAAACGCGCTCCCTGCCGGTAGGTAGCATTTGTATAGGGAGTAAAACCAGCATAACTGGGCACATCGCCATCGATCTTGCCCCACGGTTTATGATAGTCGATACGGTAGGCCCACCACCAACCAACCGAAGCCGGGTAGTTCTTCTCATAAAATAAAACTTCGCAATAAGTAGCCAGGGCTTCATCCAACCAGGGCTGGTTGGCCTGATCACTCGCCACCCTGCCAAACCACCACTGATGGCTGGTCTCATGCGCAGCAAGCATCACCAGAATATTATTCTGAGTGCCATCATACAGGTTATAAAATGTTTTACTGAGGTAAAAAAGACCATCAAATTCCATCCCATCTTTGAAATCACCCTGAACAATCGCCAGAGACTTATGCGGATAGGGGCCAAACAATGTACTAAAAGTTTTAATCGCTTT
>JAPLGT010000286.1:0-5606 GCA_026390035.1 Chloroflexota bacterium | reverse complement strand
GTATTTATGATTTGAAACACAATCGCGGCTATGTGTTTGTTGGACAATCTGCTAATACACCACAGTTTGCGATTGAAGTGATTATGCGTTGGTGGCAAGAATTTGGGAAAAATCTGTACCCCAATGCAGACAAAATCCTTATCCTTGCTGATGCAGGTGGTAGCAATGGTTGCCGTCCACATTTATGGAAACAACAATTACAAGAGTTATTGGCAGATCAGCTTGGACTTGAAGTGACCATATGCCATTATCCAACGGGTGCATCGAAGTGGAATCAGATCGAACATCGTTTGTTTGGCCCAATCAGCATGAATTGGGCAGGCAAACCCTTGGAAACTTTTGACTTTATGCTGGCATGCATCCGTGGCACAGATGCGGACACTGATTTGCAAGTCGAAGCCTTTTTCCGTTGAGAACGCTTACGAGAAAGGCCTCAAAGTTGCAAAGGAAATTATGGAAACCTTATGCATCGAATGGCATGAGGTTTGCCCTCGATGGAATTACCCCATCAAACCGCGTCCAGCTCCAATCGTGTCTTTTTAATCTACGGAGTTATTCTTTTACAAACCCTTCGTATAGAAAGCGATAGACATCCAGTGTTTGAAAAATGATTGTTTAGTCCTGAAAACCTGTACGGTATAACTGGAAGTAATAGCCTTTCTTTTCCAACAATTCCTGGTGAGTACCCTGCTCAATGATCCGGCCATCATGCACGACAACGATCATATTCGCGCTGGTGATTGTGGACAAACGATGCGCAATCACAAATGACGTACGCCCCAGAAGCAGGCGCGCCAGAGCTTTTTGGATGACTTGCTCTGTCTGCGTGTCAACGGACGAGGTTGCCTCATCCAAAATCAAAATCCGCGGATCGGCCAGTAAAGCGCGCGCGAATGAGATTAACTGCCGCTGCCCAACGCTCAAGAGGACTCCACCCTCCTGAACTACCGTATCGTACCCATCTTTCAACCTGACAATAAAATCGTGCGCACCTACAGCCTGGGCGGCTGAGATAATTTCAGCATCCTGAGCATCCAGGCGGCCAAATTTTATATTCTCGCGCACAGTTCCATTGAAAAGGAAGGGGTCTTGAAGCACGGTGCCCATCTGAGATCGCAAAGAGCCCTGGGTAATCGTGCGCAAATCGTGCCCATCGACACGCAGCACGCCTTCGGTTGGGTCATGGAAACGTGAAAGAAGCTTAACCAATGTAGTTTTCCCAGCGCCGGTCTCGCCAACCAGCGCGACACTCGAACCCGCCGGAACCTTCAGGCTAATTTGGCTAAGCACAAGCGCCGGATCATCGGAATAATGGAATGAAACCCGATCAAACTCGACATCACCATGGATGAGCGGGAGAACGCCCGCATCTTGGGCATCCTGCACATCCACGGGACTATCGAGCAAACTCAGGATGCGCTCTCCACCTGCCATAGTGGTTTGGAGAGCGTCAATACGGCGAAAAAGATCACGAATAGGCTCAAAAAAACGATCAATATACAAAACGAAAGCGACCAGGACCCCCGCCGAAATTTGCTCGCCCAAGACAGCAGTCCCGCCTAACCAAACTACCATGGCAGTCGCAATGGCACCCAGTACATCCACAACCGGGTAATAAAGTGATGAGATTTTGGCAGCGTTCAGACTCATCTGAAGGTGATATCGATTGGTGTGACCGCTGAAATGCTCATAGTTCGTTTGTTGACGTGAAAAGGCCTGAACTACACGCACGGCATTGATGTTTTCAGCCAACACCGAGTTTACCCATGAAATGGCAGCACGCACTTTACGATAATTACGCCTTGCAGCGCGACGAAAGATATATGTAGCCAGAGCCATAAGTGGCAAAACTGTGAAAGTAATTAACGACAAACGCAGGTTCATGCCTAACATGGCGATAATAATGCCAACCAACACAAACACATCGCGCACAATCGCAAGCATGCCCCAGGTGAGGAAGTCACGCAGGACTTCCACATCGTTGATCACACGAGTAATGACGCGCCCAACACTATAACGGCTAAAGAAGCTGAGCGATAGTTTTTGTAAATGCTCAAAAAGCGCTTTTCGTAAATCATAAATTACGGATTGCCCTACAACAGCCATGTGCCGCACACGATAATATGTACATATCCATTGCACAAGTGATACAACAACAAAAGCAAGTACCGTCTGACGTAAAACAGCCAGATTGTTGGCTGTCAAACCATCATCCAGCGCAATTTTGACGAAATAAGGTCCTGCCACCGAGGCTGCTGAAGCGCCAGCCATAAAGAGTAGGGCAATTAGCACTCGCCATGAATACGGGCGAATGAAATCCATAAGCCGGCGAGCAATACGTGGATCAAAGGATTTATCGTATTGTTCTTCAGATTGGGTAACATATGCGGGAGGGGTTATAGTAGTCATCAGGATTGCTCGTCATGAGGGTATTTTCCAAGCGCCGGTGGTTCAGTGGCTGGATCAGGTTCGTCAAGATCGTTAATAAATTCCTGGGTAGCACTCAATTGCAGATCGTGGATCTCTTTATACAAACCACCCTGGGCCAGCAGCTCATTGTGCTTTCCACGCTGAACAATGCGCCCATCCTCCATAACCAGGATCAAGTCTGCTCGACGAACCGTACTCAAACGATGAGCAATCACAAAAGTTGTCCGCTCTTCCATCAGGCTGTCAAGCGCCTCCTGGATAAGCTTCTCGGTTTGGGTATCAACCGATGACAGCGAATCATCCAGGATCAAGATCCTCGGATTCATCAAAAGCGCCCGGGCGATCGCAACTCGCTGCCGCTGTCCACCAGAAAGCGTTACCCCGCGCTCACCAACCACCGTGTCATATCCGTGCGTAAAAGAGCTGATAAACTCATGTGCTTGGGCTGCACGAGCAGCAGCGATGATCTCATCATCACTCGCCTCCGGCCGGCCATAACGGATATTCTCTCGAATGGAATCTGAAAACAAAAGCGATGTTTGTAAAACAATCCCAATCTGCCTGCGCAAACTGACCAGATCGAGACTGCGGACATCGTACCCGTCAACCAGCAGCGCCCCATCAGACACATCATAAAACCGCGGGATCAGGTTTACCAAGGATGTCTTCCCCGAACCTGTCGCACCAATCAGCGCAACAATCTGGTTTCTTTCGACCCTGACTTCGATATCAACCAGTGATTCCTTTTTCTCATCCTGATATTTCAGGGCAACATGTTTAAATTCAACTTCCCCGGTTAGGATTGGCAGGATAACCGCTTCCGCAGGAGACTCAATTTCCGGCTTACGGTCAAGGATTTCCCAGGCGCGCTGCGCCCCAGCCGAGGCTTCGCCAGCGGCATTTACAAGCCAGGTAAGCTGCTGGGCAGGTGCGGCAAGCATTAACAGATATGCATTAAACGCCACCACCTCACCAACCGTCATCGTCCCAGCCATGACCATTTGCCCGCCAAACCATAAAATCAGGATAGTACCGGCGGTCACCAACCAGGAAGTAGTCGGCATGATCGTAGCCCAATTGCTAACGACCGTCAGGCGCGCTTTAAAATAGGTTTTGTTGATTTCATCAAAACGTTCAATTTCGTAGGGTTCGCGCGCAAATGCCCGCACAACCTGGGCCCCACTGACATTCTCCTGCAGCCGGGCAGAAAGATCGCCCAGAGCATCGTCAACCTTGTAGAACAAAACGGTAATCCGGTTACCGAAATCCGCTGCCACCCATAGCAAGGGAATCATGGGGGAAAGCGCGATTAAGGCCAGCCTCCAATTATCAAGGAACATTAATATGGCAATTCCAAGGCCAAGCAGGGTTAACTGAATCCATTCAATAATGCTTGAGCCGGCAAAATCCTGGATGGCGCGCACATCCTCGATGCAGCGAGAGATTAATTGACCAGTTTGAGCGTGGTCATGAAAGCTGAAGGTCATAAATTGAATATGGTCATACAGCCGGTTGCGCAGGTCATAACCAATATGCGATGCGATCCATTGGGCCAGGTAACGCTGCACAAGCCCCAGAGCAGCCGAAAACAACCCCAGGCCAAGCAGTAACAAGGCAGATTGCAAAACAAAAGCAGTCTGCCCTTTAATCAGTCCATCATCGATCACACCCTGAATAATGCGAGGCACGACCAGCGATAACCCGGTCATGGTTAATAGAATAAGAAGATTGGCTAGTATCTGCCAGTTATACGGCTGAAGAAAGACGCGAATTCGGATGAGATATTTCATAGGTTTATAATTTAAATTTAGAATGTTCCATTTTCCTTGAGCATATCACCCCCTTCAATATTTATTATTTAATATGCACATTTTTTTTAACGATCTTCGAAATATTGATAAAGCCAGTGTAGATTATAATCCTGCCCGTTAACCATTTACAACTTGATCTCAAAAATTGATCTTCACTTGATTCAATCCCACTTCACTGCCCAGGCCTAACCGCGCACGCAGTCATATCATGTCGGCTTAATTGCGGAGCCAAATCTTTTTTTCTATTGATCGTGGATGATCTGCCTGGATGCTCACACTTAAGATGGCACAAACAGGTCATCCATAAGGAATATAAATAAATGGATAAAGTTGAACTTGATTTTTTAACAATTACCCGCCGAATGAACCAGATAGCGCTACCTGAAACTGACCATGTCGTTGGAATCGCTACCGGTGGAATTATTCCAGCCAGCTTGCTGGCTTACCGTCTGGGTTGTTCACTAAGCCTGATCAGAATTAACTACCGGGCCGAAAACAATAACCCCCAACGACCTGTTCCGCAGGTGCTGGAGCCCTACACAGTACCTGCAGGCATAAAACGCATCTTGTTGGTGGATGATGTTTGCGTGTCGGGCCAAACGCTTGATGCCGCAAAAAAGTTATTATTGGATTTTGAAGTGGTCACATTTGTACTCAAGGGGAAGGCTGACCTGGTTGTGTTCCCTGAGATTGGTGAATGTGTTATCTGGCCCTGGAAAATGGACAGACTGTAACGATATGTACGATCAAAATAAATAAACAGGTTTGAAAATATAACTGCCCGAACAAAAAATGTTCGAGCAGTTATATTTTTCCATAGAATAATTGTTTGCAATTCATAGCCCATATTCAATACTTTTTTTACCTGAATATGTCGATAATATTCCGCCCATAAATGTGTTTCTCTAAATATGATTTTTGTCAATTGCACGCGTTTCGTTTTCGATCTATACTGGTTTTGATGGAAGCTAACACCATCATATAAGCGCTATTCATCTTTGAAGCCAATGTATGACCCAGGAGAAAAAATGGACGAAAAGTACCGGCAGATGCTCAAGATCCCATCATCACGTCTGGATGACATCAATGCAGTTTTATTAGATCCGGAAACCAGAGTCATCAATGATTTTCTGGCCGTCGTCGCCAAGTATGGCACACCAGAAGAAATCAATCGAAAACACCTGGAAGCACGCAAGCTGGAAAATCTGCTCAAAAAAGTTCAAGAGAAAAATCCAAATCATATCAAGGATCTTACCTGGCTTATCGAGCAGCGTGATAAGGGCGCTTTTATTTCAGTAGCTGATTACCGGAAGAAAGTCCTTGGCGCAAAAGCAAGCAAGACTCGATTTCTGGATGATTCTGCAG
>JAPLGT010000155.1:0-29049 GCA_026390035.1 Chloroflexota bacterium | reverse complement strand
TATGTGCACCCAATGCCGCCCGAGACGATCCGAAGCACCTTATTGACATTGGGGATCTCGGCCACGGCGGCTTTACTGGCTCCCCTGCTGGCAGTGGCAGGTAGATGCTATTCTGGTGTGCTGCCGTGGAGTGACTTTGCGAGCCAGGCCTGGTTATGGTGGCTCAGCGGCATGGTTGGAATTTTGTTGTTTACTCCCGGACTGGTGTATTTATCAATACGTTGGCGCAACAAGCAAACAAAAGAAACCTTGATCTGGATGCTGACCTCACTCGTGATAGGGGTGACGCTGTCATCCGTTTTGGTGCTCAGCAATTTCGAACGTCAAAATGAGCGCGAAGTACTGGATCGCGGTACCGCTGGAATTGCGAGCATCATTCAAAATAGCCTCGATCATGATGTTCAAAATCTCAACGCAATCGTTGCATATTTCAGCACTTCGACCCAGATTCGACGCGATGATTTTGGGAACTTTACCAACGCACTTTTATCAAAATCTCCGGCTGTACTTGGGCTGTATTGGCTGCCACGTGTGTCTTTTGCTGAGCGCGAGGCTTATCAGCAAAGTTTACGCGAGCAGGGTTTTGTCGATTTTACCATTTTCGAAAAAGACCTGAACGGAAACAACGTCCCTGCCATCGAACGTGCCGAGTTTTTTCCTGCCGATTTCATGCAACCCTTTGAACCCAACCGGACGGTCCTTGGCTATGATCTTGGTTCCGAGCCTGAGCAGCTGGCTGCCATCCAAAGTGCGCGTGACAGCGGTTTGCCGGTTGCAACCATTTTCGCAGGCTTCAATCAGCAGACCAGTGACGCCAAGCGTATTATGGTGCTTGTGCCGGTTTACCACAAAGCAGCGCCAATTGGCACGCTTGCTGAGCGTCGTGCCAACCTGTCTGGTTTTGTGTGCGGGATTTATCCTTTCGATACCCTGGTAGCTGCTTCTCTCAAAGGAATCAACCGTTACGATTTTGAGCTTTATCTTTTTGATCTGGAAGATCCGAGCCAGGCGCAGTTCCTGTCCTTCTCCCCCTCTTTTTCAGGTCCGCAGACCCTGCCGGGTGGTGGCGTTCCGAGCCTCGCGGCGTTGCAAACGGGTATTTTCCAAACGGCGAAAATCCAGGCAGCTGACCGCAACTGGCTGCTGGTAGCCCGTCCGGGCCCTGCGGATACTTCCTACGCAGACGAGTGGATGTATTTGACAATTTTCCTGACTGGTTTTGGGGTGGTGGGCGGCTTCCTGTTTTATGTCATAACCCGCCAGAAAACGGAAATTAGCCTGGCACAATCCGAGGCCGAATTTCGTGGTCTTTCAGACTATGCGCTGACCGGTGTATTACGGATGAGGTTTTCCGGCGAAATTTTATATGCCAACCAGGCCCTGGCGCGGATGGTTGGGAATGATTCACCCAACGAGCTTCTGCATGCCAACGTACAGGATTTTATGATCAGCCCGGCGCAGTTTGCTGCCCTGCCTGAAATGTTTCAGGTTTCCACGCAGATTCGGGATCAAGAAATCGCCATCCGCGGCCTGCAGGGTCAGATTTTGCGTGTACTATGTTCGGCATCTCTCAATCAAGGCGTGGTCAGTGCCACGGTTGTAGATATTACTGAGCGTGAACTGGCCCAGGAAAAATTAACCGCCAGTGAAAAACGCTATCGCCAGCTGGTGGATGGCATACCGGGGGTGGTCTACTCGTTTTCTGACCGGCGCGGTGGCATTTTTTATTCCCCAGGCGTTGAAGCGATCTTTGGCTATACACCGGAAGAGATGGTAACTAATCCCATGATCTGGCATGCTGCCATTCATGCTGATGACATCGCGGCTAAGGAGCAGGCTGTTCGCGATTTTATGCAAGGGGGCGAACTCAATATCGAATACCGTGTTTGGACCCGGAGCGGAGAATTGCGCTGGCTGGCGGATCGTTCGATTGGTCGTGACGTCAGCGAGGGCGAAATCGTGCTCCATGGGTTGGCAATGGATATCACCGAGCGTAAGCAAGCCGAAGATACTTTGCGCCAGCGAAATGCCGAATATCGCCTGATTTCCGAGCATACCGGGGATATGATCTTCATCGTCGATCTCGAGACTCAGGTATTAACTTATATCAGTCCGATGGTGGAAAAGCTGCTCGGGTTTAGCCCTCAGGACTTACTTGGCCATGGCTTGGACGAGTTGCTGACACCGGAATCATATCAGAAAGTATTGGCAGATCTGCCCAAGCGTATAGAAGCTTTTTTCAAGGGCACGGCTCCCGCATATTTTACGGATGCGGTTGACCAGCGCCGGAAAGATGGTTTAATCGTCAGTGCCGAAGTGGTCACCTCATATGTGGCAAAAGATGCCGGCAAAATCCAGGTCGTGGCGGTTTCTCGTGATGTCAGTGAGCGCAAACAGGCGGCGCTGCTGCAGGAAACCGTTTATCGCATTGTCGAGGATGCCCAGAATTCCGAATCGCTGCAGGAGTTGTACCCACAAATCCACAATCGGATTTCGAACGTTATGTATGCCCGGAATTTTTATATTGCGCTTTATGACGAAGCCAGTGATATGCTTTCTTTCGTGTATTCCAGGGATGACAATGGTAATTATGACTCAACCCCTTTCCCGGCCGGTCATGGCCTGACAGAGTATGTTCTGCGAACCCAACAACCTTTGCTTTGTGATGATTTCGAGTCGGCCAAACTAATCATGCTAGGCGCATATACTCCCAGAGGTAATTCAAGCTCAACATGGTTGGGTGTGCCTCTGATTGTGCGTGGCAAGGCGATTGGTGTGATGGCAGTCCAAAATTATCACGACCAACTGGCTTACACTCCGCGCGAACAGAGAATCTTAGAATTTGTTTCATCGCAGGTGGCTGTTGCCATTGATCGCAAACAGGACGAGACAAACCTGCTTGAAAGCCAGGCCAGCCTGGAGCTGGCACAGAAGGTTGCGCAAATAGGTAGTTGGGATCTGGATATTAAGTCCGGCCGGGGAGCCTGGTCCAAGGAAATGTACCAACTGATGAGGCGCCCCCTGTCTGCTGGCTCGCCGGAGCTCTCCGAGTTTTTGGAAATGGTTCATCCCGATGACCGGAAGACCCTGATGGATACCCAGCAGCTGGCTATCGATCTGTGTGAGTCGGTTACTACCATCTTCCGTACCAATCCGAAGCAAGGCAAGCTGCGTTATATGGAATCCCGGATCCAGCCGATAGTGGATGCACAAGGAAGCTTGCTGAATTTGTCAGGTACGATGATGGACGTCAGCCTGCGCCGTGAAATGGAGATTGAAATCAACGAAAGGGTCAAGGAACTAACCTGTCTATTCACGGTCAGCCGGCTTTTTGAAGAGGATCCCAGTTCTGACGAATTTGTCTGCCAGCAAATTGTGGATACCCTGGTACCTGCCATGCAGTTTCCGTTGCTGGCAGCGGCTATGATTGAGTTAAATGGTGTGCGTTACAGTACAGAGCGTTACGATGAGACCCTTTCGGTTTGTCTCTCGTCTGATATTATCGTGGCGGGTGAAATGCGTGGGCGGTTGAGCGGTTATTACACCAACGCTGAAGTTCTTCCCATTCTTGAAGAGCAGGACATGTTCTCTAACCTTGCGCGCATGTTTGGCTTGTGGCTTGAGCGCAGACAGACGGAAATAGCTCTGAGCGCGAGTAACGAACGTTTCAGCCAGCTGGCCGAGAATATCCAGGAAGTTTTCTGGATGTATGACGTTGTAAAAGAGAAGATCATCTATGCCAGCCCGGCTTACGATGCCATCTGGGGCCGCCCGCTTGAGGGTATTTATCAGAACCCGGATGATTATATTGAAAATATCCTGCCGGAAGACCAGGCGTTAATACTTGCGGTAAATGAAAAGGTGCTCCAAGGCGAAAACACCGAAGCCGAATATCAAGTTCGTAGACCTGACGGAAGCTTACGTTGGGTCTGGGATCGCAGTTTCCCAATCTTCGATAAAAACGGGAATTTGGTGCGGATTGCCGGAGTGTCTACTGACATTACTGATTTGAAAATTGCCCAACAGGCCCTGCAAGACTTGAACCGCAGCCTGGAAAAGCGCGTGGAAGAACGCACCGCAGATGTCCGCCAGAGCGAAGCCACCTATCGCGCCTTGTTCGAAAACTCAAATGATGGCATCTTTATCATGTCACCCGAAGGGGTTGAACTGAGCGCCAATCAGCGGGCTCTTGACATGCTGGGATATTCCCAGCATGAATGGCACTCCATTACCAATGCCCAGGTGGTGGACCCTGATGAGCAGCAGGATGCCAGTCAACGCTTTGAAGCAGTCTTGGGTGGCGAGTATTTGCCGCTCTATGAAAGGGTTTTCGTTCGTAAAGATGGTACGAAGCTCAATGTCGAAATCAACCTTGCGGCTGTGCGCGATGCCAATGGAAAGACGATACTGGTGCAGAGCGTGGTGCGCGACATTACCGAGCGCAAAAAGGCTGAAGATGCCTTGCGGGTAAGTGAAGAAGCCTACCGTCGGGCAATTAGCGCTGCGGATGCAGTGCCGTACTCTCTGGATTATGGCTCGGATTATTACACTTTTATGGGCGAAGGCATCGAACGGTTGACCGGATACAGCCGGGATGAGGTAACGCCCAGCTTGTTTAATGCGTCCATTTTGGAATCCAAATATCACGGCGAAATGGCAGGACTATCCACGCCGGATGTCATCCAGAAGGTGCGCTCGGGCGAGGTAACTCCAGATGGCATCTTGCGAAGTGATTTTCGCATCATCACCAAAGCTGGAGATCAACGTTGGTTGTTGGATGCATCTGTACAAGTGTTGAATGTTTCCGGACGGACCACCGGCTCAATCGGGATTCTGCAGGATATTACATATCGAAAAGATGCCGAAGAAATTCTGCGCGAAAACCGCGATAAATTAAGCGCTGCCAATTCCGCGCTCGAAAAAGCCTCGCGTATGAAAGATGAATTTTTGGCCAGTATGAGCCATGAACTGCGCACCCCGTTGACCGGCATCCTGGGGCTTTCAGAGGCGCTCCAAATGCAAAC
Organism: Chloroflexota bacterium; assembly: GCA_026390035.1. GTDB lineage: Bacteria > Chloroflexota > Anaerolineae > Anaerolineales > Villigracilaceae > UBA5195. Next base: position 24,025 of record JAPLGT010000155.1, on the reverse strand, counting down.
CCATGGCGCACTTAATGAAAGGCAGTTGAAAGCTCTCCGGAACATTGAAAAGAGCGGGCGCCATTTGCTTGAGTTGATCAACGATATTCTGGATCTTTCCAAGATCGAAGCCGGTAAGTTGGAGTTGCAATTAGAGCCGTTTTCTGCGTCAGAGGTCTGTGAGGCTAGCTTGCAGTTGGTCAAGGGTATGGCGCAACAGAAAAACCACGATATCAACTTTGAAATGAACAGGTCACCAATTACACTGCGTGCCGATGTACGCCGTTTGAAACAAATGCTGGTCAACTTACTCAGTAATGCCATCAAGTTCACGCCTGCAGGTGGAAAGATCGGCCTGCAGGTTGAAGCCCGTCCGGATGATGAGATAATTCGTTTCTGCGTGTGGGATAAAGGCATCGGAATTCGAGAGGATGAAATGGGTAAATTGTTTCAACCCTTCGTCCAGTTGGATAGCAGCCTGGAACGGCAGTACGCTGGCACTGGTCTGGGACTTTCGTTGGTACAGCGTATGGCAGAATTACATGGTGGTAGTGTCCACGTAGAAAGTATAGATGGCGAAGGCAGCCGCTTTACAATTGTGTTACCCTGGAAATTCGATGAAGCGAAACAACTATCTGACGATCGTGAGAACGATTTCATCCAAATAAAAACCGGTATGCTGGTAGATGACAATGATTTGGATGCCAGGCAGACTTCGCGCTCCCTCACTGAAATGGGTATTGCAAACTTTATATATTCTGAAACCCAGGGCGCGCTGGAAAAAGTAGCCTTCCTGCGCCCCAGCGCGATTCTGCTTGACCCGGCGGATGAGCCCTGGATGGATTTGCTTGCCCAAATAAAGGCAGACGAGCGTACTTACAGCATTCCAATCATTTTCACTTCAGTCGATGATCGCCATGTTGAAGCAGATAGATTAGGGGCTGTCAATTTCCTGCTCAAGCCGTTCAGCCAGGAAGAACTGCGAGTCGGACTTGCAATGGGTGCCACTCTGGACCCAGACCGGCCAGTGATGATCTTGGGGAAAACCAGCCGCGCCCCACTTGTTTTGGTGGCGGACGACAACGAGCTTATTCTCGAGACGATCGGAGAGTTTTTGATCGCGGCTGGTTTTCGAGTAGTGACTGCCCGAAATGGATTTGAGGTGCTCGAATCTGCACCCAGTCTCAAGCCAGACATCATCCTGATGGATATTCAGATGCCCGGCATGGATGGTTTCAAAACAATTCGCCACCTGCGTGCGCACAGTGATGCGAAAATTGCATCCACGCCACTGATCGCCATTACGGCCCTGGCTATGGGCGGTGACAAAGAGCGCTGCCTGGAAGCAGGCGCCAATGAGTATCTAAGCAAACCCATCGTTCTGAAGAGATTGGTGCGAAAGATTGGGCAGCTATTGGCGGAAAATCTAAAATAATGGCGATTGCCAATTCCTTTTTTGGCCCACTGATAAAATATTTACGGAGGCATCCTTGAATACCCAAGCGCGTGTATTAATCGTTGATGATGAAGAAGTGGTTCGCGATACGTTGGACATGTTGCTGGGTGACCAATACCAGCTTAGCTTCGCCGAGAACGGCGTGGAAGGGTTGGCGTTGGCTTTACAGGTTCAGCCGGATGCCATCCTGTTGGATGCGATGATGCCACGCATGAATGGTTTTGATGTTTGCCGCCAGATCCGGGCCAACCCGCTCCTGGCCGAGATCCCGGTCATCATGATTACAGCCCTGGATGACCGCGAATCGCGCTTGCATGGTTTGCGCGCTGGCGTGGACGATTTCCTGACCAAGCCGCTGGACACCCTGGAACTTTCTGCGCGGCTTCAAACCATCACACGCCTGAACCGTTACCGTCACCTGGTTGAACAGCGTAGCCAGCTTAAGCAGGCGCACCAGATGTTATTGATCTCGTATACCCAGACTATCGAAGGCTGGGTGAATGCGCTTGATCTGCGCGACAAGGAGACCGAAGGCCATTCGCAACGTGTCACCCAGCTGACGGTTGAGTTTGCTCGGAAGGTTGGGGTTCCCGAGGATCAGTTAGACGATCTTCGCATGGGGGCTTTACTGCACGATATCGGAAAATTGGGTGTTCCCGATTCTATCCTCCTCAAACCGGGCAAATTGACCGCTGATGAATGGGTTATCATGCGCAAGCACCCTGAGCACGCCTACAAATGGCTGGCATCGATTGAATATCTGCGCAGTGCTATTGATATCCCTTACGCTCATCACGAAAAATGGGATGGCACAGGCTATCCCCGAGGGCTGAAAGGTGAAGAAATCCCACTTGCGGCTCGTATCTTTGCGATTGTAGACGTCTGGGACGCCCTGCGTTCCGATCGACCCTATCGGGAAAGCTGGAGCGCAGAAAAAGTGATCGAATATATTAAAACGCAAGTGGGCACCCACTTTGACCCCGCAATTGCAGCAGTATTTTTTGATTTAATCGCAGAAAATAACGCTCATATCACCTGAAATATTTATAAACCCCTCGTTGACTTTTTTTTTAATCTAAATATACCGAACTAACGGGCCCGACCATCCATAATATTTTATGGATGGTCGGGCCCGTTAGTCAATCCAGGTCCCCTGATCAATGGCAAAGAGTGATGGGTGGTAAATGTGGGGGTAAGCGAGTCATTTCTTTCAGGGTTACCGGGTTCGCTTTATGAATAACGAACGCCTTCCACAACTTCTGAGCACGGATCTTCAACATTGACCAGGTTAATTGCAATCACTAAATAGGCTGGCTGTTTGCTGCGATTATTTGCTGACCAATGTGTTCAGATCTGCGAACAGGTGGCTTTCCTTAATAACTATTTTCAAATCAATTCTAAATACGTGTGCTAACCGACCCGGTTTGCGATTTCAGCTGTTGAACTTTGGTTTGTGATCCAGGTGATGATTGGAGTGTACCCGTTAAAAATGCCAAAAATGATTCAGCCTGGAACCTGTACCAGACCCTCGCAAGGAAAAAAGGTAATGTCAAAATATGCTCTTAAATAAGGGCTCCGATTTGTTCAATTGAAAACCTGGCGAGAATGATTGCCAGTTCGATATTCATGTTTGCGCTGTTTTCAATGAGATTTTGGTCTAATACGCTAAATTTACCAATTTACGGTGTATTCATCTTGTTTTGATAGAAAATGGTTATTGACATTTAAAATTCTCGTGCTACACTAATTTAAACTTAATTACAGAAAGAAAGTAACTCCTCCGGATTGGTTTAACTGAATAATTTGCTTGTCCTGTTCAAACTAAAGATGGTAGTTTGCATAGATGTTTGTTAATTATACCTGGATGCCGAAAATCACCTATCGCGCATAATGCGATTTCAGAGTTGTCAAAATAAATTATTCCTCGCGAGGCAATACGAATATGGGTAATTCGATTGAGCAAGACATCCATTCGTGTGCTTTCGGTAGATAAATACTATGTCACTTTACGACGTTGAATAACGGCTGCAAATGCTCAATTGCAAGGAGGAACCTGACAAATACGCAATCGCCAATGAATTTTGAATAACAATCATGATCAATTTTTCAACCAAACCATATAGGAACGAGAGGAGTAACTATGTCAAGTAATAAGGTAACTCGTAGAGATTTCATTAAGACGTCGTTCCTGGCTGCCGGCGCGACAGCATTGGCCGCCTGCACTCCAGCAGCTGCGCCGGTCGCGACAGCAGCACCTGTTACGGCGAATGTACCAGCTGCCACTGCGGGAGTAGCTGCCACTACGGCGCCAGCTGCAGTAGCAGCGAGCACTGCAAAAACAGATATCCACTTTCTGAACGAATTGGTCGGGTCCAAAGAGGATGGTCGAACCTATCTGCTGGCAGCTTTCAATGCCGCTAACGACCAGATCAACGTAAACCATGAAGGCTATGGTGGAGCCGACGTGGTTGATCAGAAATTCCTGACTGCTCTTTCTGGTGGCGTAGTCCCCGATCTATTCCACAACGAAGCCAATTACATTCCCGGCTATGCCGAGATGGATGCTCTGACCGATCTTGGCCCTTACCTCGATGCTTCCACACGCATCAAGAAGAGCGATATCGATCCGCACCCGCTGGAACTGTGCACCTACAATGGCAAGGTCTACGGCATCCCGATCTGGCAGGAAACGACAATGTTGTATTACAACAAAGACGTGATGGCGGCGGCTGGACTTGATCCTGAGAAACCTCCGCGAGATTGGGCCTCATTGCGGGATGCTGCCGCTAAAGTAGTCAAACGTGACAGCGCCGGCAAACTGCTGATTGCTGGTCTGGTCCAGGATGACTGGACCATCATCCGCACCTTCCAGGCAGCTTTGTACAGTTGGGGCGGAACCCTGCTTTCTGCGGATGGCACCAAGTCCGCCTTCAATAGCCCGGAAGGCAAGGAAGCCCTGCAGACCCTGGTGGATATGATCGTCAAAGATAAACTGGGTGACGTTGCCTGGGGCGGTGAATTGGAAGGCACACCTGATGAACCGTTTTGTGCCGGCAAACAAGGCTTCAAGTTTGATGTGGCAGCCGCAGCCAAACGCTTTGCTAAGAACGCCCCCAATTTCGTCAATTGGGGCGTGGTTAGCCTGCCCGCCGGCCCCAAGGGCTTCAAAGAGGTTTCCCGCCCACCAGCCTTGATGATCCCCAAGTCCGCCAAGAATCCGGACCAAGCCTGGCGTGTTATTGAATACTGGCTCGACACCAAGGTTGAGCTGCGTTGGGCGTTGGATATCCTGCGCGCGCCGACCACCCTCTCTTCCCAGGCTGATCCGGCTTTGGCTAATAGCAAGGTAATCACTGCGCTGACTGAAACACTCAAGAACACCACTGACACCCCCAAGACCAGGCATTGGGCCGAGATGATCGATACTCTGGCCGCCGAAGCCTTGAATGCGCTGACTGGCACGAAAACCGCAGCCCAGGCATTGGATGATGCAGCAGCCCAACTCGACACCGTATTAAATACATAAACCGCTGTTTTACGCTGGCGCTCTCAAAAGTGCGCGAACAGTGTAAAAACCGAATAAAACGAGATACAGCTGCTGCATGCGGCGGCTGTATCTCGGGAATGTTTTCAATCAGCGGCAAGCCTCATCGCAGATGAGGCTTGCCGGCAGTTTCGCGATTTTGTTCATTCATCCAGCTTTAAGAAACAGGCCCTTTGGCATGCCTTCTTGCTGACAACGGCTATAGACGAACCTGTCCGGAAAGGACTGATGGATTGTGACGACAACTCTTGAACATCAAAATGCAGTTGGGCCGGTAGCGCGGGACCAACGCCGGACCGGGGGGATGTTCCTGATCATCCCAATGTTGTTATTCCTTGTCTTTTCAGTGTACCCCATGCTCTATGCTGCGTACTTGAGCCTGACGAGTTTTTCCTTCACGCAAGCGCCTAAATTTATCGGCCTTGCCAATTTCCAACGCCTTTTTACGGACAAAGTATTCCACACGGCATTTGCCAATACCCTGATCTATGCTCTCGGTGTGGTGCCGGTCGGAATGGTGCTGGCTTTGCTGCTGGCGGTGCTTCTCAACCAAAAAGTTCGGGGTATAACCATCTTTCGGGTTGCTTTCTACCTGCCAGTTGTCACTTCGACTGTGGCCAGCGGTATGATCTGGCTATGGATGTATGCGCCGGATACCGGGATTGTCAACCGCATGCTGGAGGCTGTTGGAATTCCCGGGCAACGCTGGCTGTTGGACCCCAAATTAGCTCTGGCAGCAGTCATGTTCGTTGCGATCTGGAAAAACCTTGGCTATACCATGACCATCTTCCTGGCCGCTTTGCAGGGGGTCCCGGCGCATCTGTACGAGGCCGCTGAAATCGACGGGGCCAACGGCTGGAACAAGTTTTGGGTCATCACGGTTCCGCTCCTGCGCCCGGCAACTTTCTTCATTTTTGTCACATCGATCATCTCTTCATTCCAGGTCTTTGGCAGTGTTTACGTGATGACGCATGGAGGGCCGGGCTACGCAACCACAACGATTGTCCACCAGATCTATCTTAATGCGTTCAGATATCTACGCATGGGATACGCCTCAGCTGAGGCCCTGGTTCTATTTGTGGTCATTTTTTCACTCGCTTTGGTCAACTGGCGTTTTCTGCGCAGCGATGTGGAATATTGGTAAACATTCGCTCGCAAAAAGACATATCAATTTTTCAGGAACAGGCCGATGACTACTAATATCAAACAGATATGGGGCCAACCCGATAAAACGGGCAGGTCAGAGCGCAGAGTAAAAAAGCTGTCAAGGGCTTTGCTTTATACGATCTTGATTATTCTTGCCACTTTGATGGTTCTGCCATTGGCATGGATGATCATTACATCATTAAGACCCGATTATTCACTGGGCAATGTTTCATCAAACCCGTTTCTGGCCAATCTCAACTGGAATAATTATGTCGTAGCCTGGCAGCGGGCAAATTTCTCAGAATATACCGTAAACACCGCTGTTTACGCGACAGTCTGCACCATAGCGCAGGTATTTTTTGGCGCAATGGCTGGTTATGCTTTTGCCCGCTTGAAATTTCGCGGGAGCGACATCTTGTTTATCCTGGTGCTGATCACCATGATGATCCCTTTCCAAATGCTGCTTGTGCCCTTGTTTGTCATGCTCAGGCATTGGCCGTTGTCTGGCGGGAATGACCTTTTTGGAGCAGGTGGCAAAGGCCTGATTGACAGCCTGCCCGGGTTGATCATGCCTAATCTGGTGACGCCTTTCGGCATATTCATGATGCGCCAGTTTACATTGTCATTGCCCAGCGAACTGGCAGATGCCGCTCGCATCGACGGGGCGAATGAATTCCAGATCTTTTCAAAGATCATGCTGCCGCTTACCAAGCCGGCGCTGGTGACTTTAGGAATCTTTGCTTTTCAAGATGCCTGGAACGATTTTACCTGGCCACTAATTGTTTCTACGACCGCACATTCCCGCACCTTACAATTAGGTTTGCAGACATTCCAAGATCAGACCTTGACTGAATGGGGACCGCTTATGGCAGGTACTGTGATTACGGTCTTGCCGTTGCTTATAATTTTTGTCGTTGGTCAGCGATACTTCGTGGAAGGAATCGCACTAACTGGCACGAAAGGCTGAAAATATTTAGTTGGTTGGAGTACGGCTAAATTTGAATAGTTGCCTCAGAGCTGGCAACATTGTGTTCGAAAAAACAACCCCAAAATGGGATTGAACCTGAAATTCATATAAGGAGATATTACGCTATGTCGAAAAAAATTGGTTTTGTTGGTCTGGGAACAATGGGCAAGCCGATGGCCCTCAATTTACTGAAAGCCGGATTTCAGGTTACGATTTGTGCACATCAGAACATGGCTCCTGTTAAAGAACTGGAAGCAGTCGGGGCCAGTGTTGTTGGAACGCCGCGTGAAGTGGCGGAAAACTCGGAAGTGGTCATTACCTGCTTGCCAGACTCACCTCAGGTGGATCAGGTGGTGACTGGGGTGGACGGTTTATTGGCCGGCAGCAAACCAGGTTTAATTATTATTGATACCAGCACCATTAACCCACAGGTTGCCCAGGTTTTGGCCAGCCAGGCTGCGGAAAAAGGTTGCGTTTTGCTCGATGCACCCATGAGTGGGGGTGAAGTTGGCGCGATAGCTGGCAAACTCACTTTCATGGTTGGTGGTGATAAGGATGCCATTGTAGCTTGCGAGGATGTATTTATGGCCATGGGACAGAAAACATATATGGCAGGCGGACCCGGAAATGGTCAGGTGGTCAAACTTTGCAATAATTTGATGTTAGGGATCAATCTGGTAGGAGTTTGCGAAGCATTTGCCATGGGCGTCAAAGCTGGCGTGGATGCTTCCGTTCTGGCAGAGATCGTCCAGGCGAGTTCCGGCGGCAGCGCAGTCATCGAACGCTATTTCCCCAAGACCATCGCTAAAAATCAATACAAGCCAGGCTTCCGGCTGAAACTTATGGCCAAGGACATGAACCTGGCCCTGGCGGCTGCCAGGCAGCTCGGTATCCCCAGTCTTGTGGGTGTGACTGCCGGACAAGTCTTTGATATGGTGAAGAATATGGGCCGCGGTGATGATGATTTTGCGGTTATCGCAACTTTTTACCAGGAAATTGGCGGAGTAGTTATTGGTAAGCCAGATGCCCCAGCCGGCGACTGAGGTTAAATATGACAGCCATATCTGAAGAATTACCCGGATCTACAGGTGCTGGTGAGTCTGCTCAAGGCGGCGCCGGTTGGTTTGATCGACCCATGCGTTGGTCGCAGTTGACACTGGCAGAAAATGATGTCCAGGCTTATGACCAACAGTTCTGGTTGGATTACTTTGCGCAGACACATTCCGATGCTGTCTGTCTGAGTGCCGGCGGCGTTGTTGCCTATTACCCGACCGATGTCCCGCTGCATCATCGCAGTGTCTGGCTTGGTGATCGAGACCTGTTTGGGGAACTCGTCGATGGCTGTCGAAAACACGGCATGATTGTTGTCGCCCGAACCGATTCGCATGCAGTTCATCAGGATGTTTTTGACGCTCACCCGGATTGGGTGGCGGTTGAAGCTAATGGTCAGCCCCGGCGGCATTGGGCTTCTCCTGATATGTGGGTGGCCTGTGCGTTGGGTCCGTACAGCCTGGAGTTTATGACCGAAATCCATCGGGAAATTATGACCCGTTACATGGTGGATGGTATTTTTACCAATCGCTGGGACGGTTCAGGGATGTGCTTCTGCCAGCACTGCCAGGCGAATTTCGCCGCAGCATATGGGATGGAACTTCCACGAAAGGTCGATCCGAAGGATATAAGCTGGCGCAATTATACAAAGTGGTATCAAGAACGATTGTTTGCAGTCTGGCGTTTGTGGGACGCCGAAATCCGCAAGATCAATCCAGCCGCCCGTTTTATTCCGAATGGGGGCGGCGGAGCCTTGAGCCTGCTGGACATGAAGACGGTTGGTGAGATGGCGGATACCTTGTTTGCCGACAGGCAAGGTCGGAGTGGCATCATGCCGCCCTGGACCAGCGGTAAGGATGCCAAGGAATACCGGGCCGCCCTCGGAAGTAAACCGATCGTTGGTATTTTCAGTGTTGGGTTGGAAGGCCCTTATCGTTGGAAAGATTCGGTTCAGAGCACAGCGGAAACCGGCATTTGGGTAGCGGAAGGGATTGCGAATGGTCTGCGACCCTGGTATACAAAATTCGCCGGGACAGTCTACGATAAACGCTGGTTGAAGCCAGTCAGTGACATTTACAATTGGCATTACCGTTGGGAACGCTATTTGCGGAATGAAAAACCTCTGGCCCGAGTGGGCATGGTTTATTCCCAGCAGACCGCTACCTTTTACGGCGGTGCCGAAGCAGAAAAAAAGGTGGAGGATCATACCCTTGGAATGTACCAGGCCTTGATCGAGGCTCGCATTCCATTCGAAATGGTTCACGACAAGTTTTTAGACATGGACCACATCAGCCAGTTCAAACTGCTTATCTTCGCAAATATAGCAGCACTGTCTGACCGGCAGTGTGACCAGGTGCGCCAGTTTATCAATATGGGCGGAAGTATCCTGGCAACGCATGAGACTTCACTCTTCGATGAAGAAGGAAGTGAACGCAAGGATTTTGGCCTGGCTGATGTCTTTGGCGCGCACTTCAAGGGGCGATTACCAGGCCCAATGAAAAACTCTTATCTGCATTTGGAACGGGATACAGCCGCTGCGGCTCAGCATCCCATATTGGTCGGATTTGATGATACTGAGCGTATTATTAATGGGCTATTCTGGCTGGATGTATCACCAGATGATCCAACACTTCAACCACAGTTGACGTTGATTCCTCCTTATCCAGATTTGCCAATGGAAATGGTTTATCCACGTATAAAAAAAACTGATATTTCTGCAGTGTATTTACGCGAAATGGGCAGTAGCCGAATTGTGTATTTTCCCTGGGATATTGAGCGTACATTCTGGGAAGTTATGAATGAGGATCATGGTACACTGTTGGGTAATGCGATTAGATGGGCGATGAATGAAGAGCAGCCGGTAGCAGTAACTGGACAGGGGTTGATGGACTTAACTATCTGGCAGCAAAAAGACTCTCTAACGGTCCACCTGGTAAATCTAACTAACCCGATGATGATGAAGGGTCCCTTTCGCGAATACTTTCCAATATCCGAGCAGAAGGTAAAGGTGCGCCTTCCTGTTGGCACTCGCGTGAAGTCTGTGCAGCTGCTGGTGAGTGAACAGACCCCGCATTTCGAAGTTGCGCCAGGTTATATCATAGTGAGCGTTCCGTCGATTCTGGATCGTGAAGTGGTCGCAATTGATTTGGAAACCCATTAGAAAATAGTGAAGCATCAATCCTTGTGTATTTGAATTTTCGGGGCATTTTGGGACGACACACATAGGGGCAACCCTGTGTGTGTATTAAAGACGAAATAATTTTGCTTTGAGCAGGTGGATTTTTGGAGCGTGATTTTCCGCTCCAAAAATCCACAAAAAACATCTTTTGCTTTTTTGGAGAGCCATCTCTAGCCAGCCCGTCCTGCAATGAAGACCTTAATATTTACAGTGATGAATGCTTTCGCCAAAATTATTTGGATGAAATCGGGCTTTTCGAGCAAAGTTAAAGTCTTCAGCAATCCAACCTTACCCGAGAAGCCCGCGCCAGTGACCATAGCACTTTTACAATACACTGCACCTCCTTTAGATAAAACGAATTTGCGCCAGATGAGCCACTGCATTTTGGGAATAGGCAGCCAATGGACGGCTCACCAGGTTGGGTCTCTCCTGCTGGACCGAGAAGGGCGCAGAAGTTACCGAACCATTCTGCGCTTCTACCGAAGTGCGCTGACGTGAATTGCCATTCAGCTGGTCTCGTTTCGAAAAGGATTTTTGAAACGAGAGGATGAATATTTTGGCGCCGCTCTTGATTTAGACACCATTTTTTTTGTCTGGGCATTACACCGGAAACACATCAAGCCATTAATTCGAGCCATTCAGTTACCGAGACAACCTAAATGAAACAAACTCTAACTTCGACATTGATGCGTAGTATCAATCGCTCCGCGATTCTTAATCTCATCCGCCTCAATAGCCCAATTACTCGGGCTCAAATTTCAAGAGAGCTGGATATCAGTTTACCGACTGTCATGCGCATCGTTGAGATCCTTGTTGATGAGGATTTAGTCAGATATGTTGGAAATAACGAATCCAGTGGGGGGCGTCCAGCTTCTTTACTGGAATTTAATGGGCAGGCTTATGCGGTTGTCGGGATCGATCTGGGTGGTTCCAAGATGTATGGCGCTGTTGCGGATCTTTCCGGCAACATCCAATATGAAATCAGCATCCCCACTAATTCTATTGGAGTAGATCACAGCCTTGAATTATTAATTGACTTGATTGAAAAGCTTCTGGATGCTCCCCGCCCCGCCGGGCAGATTATACGAGGCATAGGCCTCGGTTTACCAGGCGTGACTTTGAGTCGCGAAGGGATTGTGACATGGGTTCCGAGCCTGGGCTGGCGGGATTTGCCAATCAGAGATATTTTGAAGGAACGTTTTGGATATTCTGTCTTCACCGAAAACGATGTGAATTTAATTGCTTTAGGTGAGCTTAACTTCGGGGCCGGAAAAGGGGTCCATAACCTGGTATGTATCGCCGTAGGTACTGGTATTGGCGCTGGTATTATTATCAACCAAGCACTTTATAGAGGTTTTAACCAGGCATCTGGTGAAATCGGATATCTGCTGCCTGATGTAGCCGCACTGGGAATAGATTATGATGAGTTTGGTGCCATGGAGAACCTGGCTTCTGGTCCCGGTATTGCGCGGCGAGCGCGTGAGTATTTTGTTGCCAACAATTTGCCCTTGCCGGATGGAGAATTGACAGCCGAAGATGTATTTATTGCCGCGCGCGATGGCAAAATCTGGGCGCAAAATATAGCTCAGGGTACGATTGATCTCCTGAGCATGGCAATCGCCAACATCAGTGCCCTGATCAACCCGGAGATCGTTATACTAAGCGGTGGTGTGATCCGATCGGCGGATTTGTTGATTGAGCCGATTAGACAGCGTATTCGAGGAACGATACCTTATCTTCCGAAGATTGAAGCTTCACAGTTAGGATCTCGAGCGGCTGTGCTGGGAGCCATCATTTTGGTTCTGAATGGTACTTCTGAGCAATATGTCGTCGAGCGGGTGTACTAACCCTTATTTAGGAATACTGGTTAGGGCCATCCGGGCGTTCGTGTCTTATCTTCCCAAAAAATACTAGAAATCAGATGGGTATATATTAATAAGCGCAAGCACTCGGAGCGCGCCTGTAAATGGCTGGCACTGATTGAATATCTGGGCACAGGCTACCCCCGAGGGCTGAAGGATGAAGCCATCCCCCATGCAGGGCAAACTATTGTTCAGCCCGGCGCCGCGCAGCAATAAACAAGTCGGCGGAAAGTAAATCAGAGCGACCGTAGTAGACAGTAAAAAAACAAGGGTCCCGCAGGACCCTTGTTTTTTTACTGTTGTGGGCCGAAACCCACCTGGATCATAATCTTTACTTGAACAGACCCATGATCTGATCGAACACGCCGTTGAGGGTGTCGACGGGTTTCTCACCTGCTTCGACCAGGAAACCATAGTTGGTAATATGCTGATTGAAGAGTTTAAGACCGGCGGCGGAATCCTCGTTGATCAGTTTGGCTCGGTGGCAGCCGCCGCAGGCTTTCGCAGCGGGACCGGTGATGTAAGAAGGCACGCCACTGATCTGTCGTTCTTTGCCCTTGAGTTTATCCGCGGAGGCGGAGAGAATACCGGGCAGCGATTTGCCTTGATTGGGCACGTTATACGTGCCGGCAGCATGGCAGGCTTCACAATTGGTAATGCCATGCCTTGGGAAAGGCATTTCGATTTCTGTCGCATATTTCTGGGCTTGCGCCGGGTCGGCGAAATCGATTGTGGCAATATCGAACTGCTGGGAGGAATGGATCGCATGGATATAGGAGTCGATCGAGCGCGACTGCATTTCCAGATGTGAACCACCGCTCTTCACAATGTGGCACATGCGGCAGACGGTGACATTTCCGCCTCTATCCGGTGTGTGGAAGGTGGTACCCAGCGCATCGTGACAGGTATTGCAGCCATCTGTAACCTTGACGATCTGGCTGAAGAATTTGGCATCGAATTTATTGGCGGTCAGATCAAAGGTCTTGGATGGGGCATTCAGGGCCACCATCACCTTGTTGGCGTTGGTCAGAGCGGGCATGACTGCAATTTCCACGCGCTTGACAGTGCCGGCCTTGATCAAATCAGCCCAGTCGGTCAGGTCGGCAGTGACTTCCCACTTGCCATCGGCCGCTGTTCCGGTCGTAAAGCGCGGGCTCTTCTCACCGACGACATATTCCAGGGCTCGGTTGTCCTTGGAGTCGATGACTCCATCGGCATTATCGTCCTTCAGTCTTTCGTGCGGGCCAACGATGTAATCTTTGGTATCCCAGCCATACAGACCAACCATGACGGTGGGCACAATGGTCTTAACATCCAGACCAATATCCTCGGATGAGGCTGCGCTGAATGAGAAGGTCAGTTTATTCTCGGCAAAGGAGGCTTTGTCGATGCTGACGGTAACGACTTCCGAAATCTTCTTGCCATCGGCAGTGTAGATGGCCTTGTCGTAACCGGTGTGGATCTTGTTAAAGGCCGGGGCAGCTTTGCCCTCGCCGTGGCAGGTGGTGCAGTCGGTCTTGTCCAAATCCATCGAAGCATGGAGAGCGGGCAGGATGGTCTTGAGCGCAACCTTGGTTGTATCAAAGATGACTGTGTCGCCATCTTTCTTTACTGCGCCAGTCACTGGGTGGCAGCTCTTGCAGGTCGAAATTTTGAAGTTGGCATCCGTTAATATCTTATCCAGTTTGCCCGCGTGGCAGGTCGCGCAGTTGGACATGGACTGGGGATAGGGGAATTCCATCGCGTGCGACATATGCACGTCATTCATAAGTGTGGTCTTGTAGCCGTACTGGGCCTTGACCGCATCGGTCGCAGCGCCTTCTCCGGCTTTGAGGTATGCAGCACCAGCTTCGGGATCGTCAGCTGTCATTTGCCATTCGAAATGGCCGCCTTCGCCATTATCCAGGTGACAGGCTTTGCAGACGAAGAAGTCGGTGGATGCATCCTGACCAACCTGGCCATAGATGTTGCCATGCTTCAAGAACGGATCGGAGTGACAATTCTGGCAGCCATCGTTATTCGCGGCAGAGACGTAACTGACACCTTTTCCGGTCTTTCCGGTGGCCGCAAACGGGAATTTAACCTGTTTGATGCGGGCCGGCAGGCTGCCGACTTGTTTGTCATAGCCGTATACAACGACCATGCCATCCAGCTTGCTGGCATCTGTGTAATCAAAAAAAGCTTTATCTGTGGCAGCCAACTCGACCAGAGTGCTGGTGGAGACGCCGCTAGCAGCATCGTAGCTCAGCTTGCCTTTGATGGAAAGTCGTGCACCGCCATCCATCTCGAAAGCTTTGCCGTTGAAGGCTGCAAAGTATATATTCAGGTTTTCAACAGATGCGCCGCTGACCGGTTTGCCAGCATTGGTCACCTTGAAGGAGACCACGGTGGTATCCGGCTTGGCGGTGAACTTGTAGGTCACATTCGAAACTTTGATGACGCCATCTTGATATAAATCATCATACGATGCCTGGTGTTCTGCTCCGGCATCCTTGTGGCAACCAGCGCAGGTCTCAAATTGAACGGCGTTTGAGGAGGCAGAAACGGCAGCGGCGGCACCTGGGGCACCGGCAGCGCCGGCAGGACCGGCAGATCCAGCGGGTCCGGCTGGGCCGGCAGGGCCCGCTGGGCCAGGTTGGGCAGCGCAAGCTGCCAGGAGCAGGCTGCTGGTGAGAACCAACGCGCCAAGTAAAACTAGAATTTTCTTTGTTGACATTTTTTTTGCATTCTCCTTGAATATTTGTGGGTTTTGGTTCCGGATGTTCAGGCCTTCTGGGTAGGTGCTGCGCCTCCTTGGGTGATTTATTTTTTAGGTAAAAATTTCCAATTAGAGCAAGTTCAGGCAAAGCCTAATGCCAGAATCTATGATCTTATTTTACAAAATTAATCTTCTATTAATAGTGTATTTAAGCACAAGAGTAGGTTATGAAAGTCATATATTCAGATAAGACAGGCTGAATATAGGGGATGTTTTTACGCCCTAGGTAGTAATAGTAATACTCGTTGTCTGCTTCAATTCCACTCCCTGCGACTGAATACCAAACCCCGGGATTGTTGGCTTGTGGTACCAATCAATCGCAAAATACTCCTGTCAGCCGCAATCGTGGCTGCACGCTTAAATTGCTGCCAGGGCCGGCAGCGCTCCCATGGTAAGAATAAATTTCCCAGACGGTCCTTGCGGACAACAAACATCAACATCAATATCGATTTGGATGCTGGCGCTGGCGGAATTCGCAATTATGCGATTTCTGGAAAGCCAACAACCAGATTGCCATTCGTAGTGAAATCAGCAAAGGTTCATAAATTAATTGTTTTTGGGCCCAGGTTCGTGCTTATTGATCGCGAAGTTTATGGGGAAAGTACGTTTAATGATTTGGAGCCCTTGCCAGAAACAGGCTTAAGCCGCGATAAAACCGCAGCCATTACCCAACCTGGGTAGAAAATTCCTGAATTTTGAGAGATCTTGATGAACAGCCTTGACATAAGAACGATTTTCGTAGGTTATTCAATCAGCAATGCCATTTGCGCAGTGGTTATTGGATTTTTGTGGTGGCAAAACCGCAGACGTTATTCAGGCATGGGTTTCTGGACGGCCAACTTTATTATGCAGTTTGCTACCGTTACCCTGGTTACCTTTCGTGGGTTTGTACCTGAATTTCTTTCAGTAGTGGTTGCAAATGCGCTGGCCGTTGGGGGTACGATTCTCCTCTATAGAGGCATGGAACTGTTTGTTGGAAAAGTGAGTTCCCAGGGCCACAATTACGTACTGCTGATAGGTTTCATTTTATTACATATCTTTTTTACTTATCATGAGTCCAGTTTGGCGGGACGAAGTATTAATTTTTCAATTGCAACCTTGTTGATCTGCATCCAGATTGTCTGGCTGTTGTTCTATCGAGTCGATCCAAAGTTGCGACAAGTTACCTTTAGCGTCGGGGTTGTTTGTATTGTTTTTGTGTTGGTCAATATTTTTCGTCTGGTGTCGATGGTGGAATTGTCACCGGGCAATGATTTTTTCAATGCCGGCATGTTTAATGCGCTGGCGAATCTGATATCCCAGATGTTGTATATCATTCTTACTTTCGCCATGTTTTTGATGGTCAACAGTCGTTTGGTAAACGAGTTGAAAAATGACATTTCCGTGCGCAAACTTGCGGAAGAAGAACTTGAAATTAGCAAGGAAAAGTACCGGGGATTGAGTGAAGCAACCTTTGAAGGTATCCTCATTTCTGAAAATGGTTTATGTATTGAACAAAACCTGGCAGCCGAGAATTTGTTTGGTTATTCTTCTAAAGAAGCCATTGGCAAATATGGAACTGACTGGATGGTGCCTGAAGATAAAGAAATGGTAATGAAGAATATGCTTACAGGCTATCAGGAACCGTACGACGTGACAGCATTACGGAAAGATGGGAGCACCTTCCCATGCCGTGTACGTGGAAAAGTAATTGAGTATCGGGGGAAAAAAGCTCGGGTTACATCCTTAAGTGATATCACAGATCAAAAATTGGCCGATCAGGCGCTGCGCGATGCGAACTGGCGGCTGCAAAGTATCATTGAAGGCACCCAGGTGGGCACCTGGGAATGGAATGTTCAAACCGGGGAATCAGTGATGAATGATGTTTGGGCCCGTATCATCGGATATACCCTGGATGAGTTGGCTCCTATCAGCATCAATACTTGGGAAAGATTTTCCCACCCGGATGATTTAAAGCAATCCAATGAATTGCTGCAGCGGCACTTCGCAGGTGAGTTGGCCAATTACTATTATGAAAGCCGGATGAAACATAAGGATGGTCACTGGGTCTGGGTCCTCGACCGGGGACGTCTTATTACCCGTACCAGCGATGGCAAACCACTGATGATGTTCGGCACTCATACTGATATCACCGACCGAAAGCTAGCCGATGAGTTGGCCACCCAACAAAGCCAACAGCTTCAAATTCTATTTGAGGCTGGCCAGCAATTAAATAGCTCGCTTGATTTGGATGAGATCTATCAAGTAATCTGCGATTTCATGTCCAAGAATACACCCAATAATAATTTCGTGATCTCTGCCTTTGATCCTGAAACACAATTGATTCACTGCCGTGCCTTCCTGAATGATAATAACTGGATGGATGTAAAAACCTTGCCGCCCCTACCTCTGGAAGAAGAAGGCCGGGGCACCCAAAGTCGGGTCATACGCACGGGCCAATCCATGTTGATAAACGATTATGAAGCGTATATAAAAACGTCTCAAAATTCTTACTACGTTGATCCCGAGACAAAAGATGTCAAAAAAGAAGCTCCGCCGGTGGAGAAGGCCATACGTTCGGCTCTGATCGTCCCGCTCAAAAATGGGAGCGTCGTCACCGGGGTCATCCAGGTGATGAGTTATCGGGAGAATGCCTACACCGAAAACCAGCTGAAATTGCTGGAAGCACTGGCATTTCATATCGCTTCTGCTGAGCAAAATGCATTGCTCTTTCAACAAATACAAACGGAATTGAACGAACGCAAGCAAGCGGATATGGCATTGGAGCAGAGTGAAGCTCGCTACCGCATGTTGATTGAAAACGTAGGCGAAGGCATTGGGTTTGTTAATCCTGAAGAGCAGTTCACTTTTGTCAACCCAGCCGCCGAAAGCATCTTTGGGGTGCCAGCCGGCAGCCTGCTGGGGCGGAATTTGAGTGAATTCACTACCCAAGGATCAGTTGATATGATCCAAGAACAGACCCGGCAGCGCCGGACCAATAAAAAGAGCGTGTATGAATTTGAAATCAACTATATGGAAAGAGAGAAGCGCTTTGTGCTGGTAACGGCTGTTCCGCAGTTTGGTACCCAGGGGCAGTTTGCTGGTACCTTCGGAGTCTTCAGGGATATTACTGAGCGCAAAAAGACAGAACAAGCCCTCTATGAAGTCCAAAATTTATTGGTATCCGAAAAAGAGCTTTTATCCACCACCTTGATGAGTATTGCTGACGGTGTCATTGTGACGGATAGCGATGGTTCGGTGATCCTTTTTAATCGGGCGGCAGAGTCCATCACAGGTTACACCTTCTCTGAAGCCATCCACAATCCAGTTACTAATGTGCTTAATTTGCAAATTTCAGCCACGATCGATACGATTACGGATGTGGGTAGGTATCTGGTCGAGTTGGAAAAAGCACAGAAAATAACCACCACATACCGGGCACCCGTGTTAATAACCAAGACCGGAGAGAGGGTACTTTTATCTGGGATTATTACCTCGCTTAAGTCTGCGGAACAGGGGGCTGACGTTTTCGGGTTCGTGATTGTATTTCAGAATATTACTGAAAAACAAAAAACAGATCAACAAAATGCGCTTTCTCAAAAGATGCAAGCCATCGGCGCGTTGGCGACTGGCATAGCTCATGAGATCAATACTCCCATCCAATATGTTGGCGATAACATCAAGTTTCTTCGGAAGGCTTATTCCAGATATGCAGAAATACTGTTAGCCTTCCAGCAGATGCTCCATGATCATGTTGATAGCCAAATTACACAGGACGAACTGGATCAATTGGATGCACTGGCGCTCCAAAAGAAAATTCCATATTATGCTGATGAGATCCCGAAAGCCATCCAGGAATCATTGGATGGAACCGAACGGGTTCGGAAAATTGTACTGGCTATGAGAGAGTTTTCGCACCCTTCTGAAAAAGAAAAAAAACTCTTTGATATTAACCATGGTATCGAAACAACCATCATCATCTCGCGAAATGAATGGAAGTATTGTGCCGATTTAGAGACGGAATTAGATGAAGAGCTGCCATTGGTATACTGCCAGATTGATGAGATTAACCAGGTAATTTTAAACATGATTGTCAATGCGGCCCAATCCATCCAGGAGAAGCTGTCGCAAAGCCCAGGATCGGATCAAAAGGGAAAAATTATGATCAGTACCGGTACATATGAAAATAATGTTCGTATTTATATCCGGGACACTGGTAATGGCATTCCACCTGAAATTCGAGCGCGCATCTTTGATCCGTTCTTTACTACTAAAGGAGTTGGTAAGGGCACAGGTCAGGGCTTATCCCTGGCACACAATATAGTTGATAATCACTTAGGCAGCATTAGTGTCGATTCTGAACCAGGTCAGGGAACCACCTTTACGATTGAGCTGCCGGTTGATTCTTCAGAGTTTGATCAGCCATGAACCCGCAACGGCATTTGATCTTGTTTGTTGATGATGATCCGCTGGTATTAAGAGGCTTTCAACGCTCAATGGATGAATATTGCGATAATTGGGAAGTAGAATTTGCGGCTTCTGGCAAGGATGGGTTAATTAAATTATCGGAGCGTACTTTTGATGCTGTGATTACGGATATGCACATGCCCGGTATGGACGGCATCCAATTATTGGAAGAAGTCAGCCGGTGCACGCCTGGAGTGATACGCTTTGTTCTTTCAGGAAATACAAGTGATGCGCAAATTCTTAAATCCACTCACCTGGTTCACCAGATCATCCCCAAGCCCTGCGAGATGGATAAAATCTATGAAATCGTGGAACGTGCCTGCAGTTTACGCGGAATGCTTACAAACCCATTGCTGCTTCAGATCATTAACAGTATCAGGAGTCTGCCAAGCGTACCGAAGTTATACAATCAGCTGCTGACACAGCTTCAATCTGAAACTGCCAGTTCGCAGTCCATCGGCAAAATTATTGCCCAGGAACCTGCCATGACAGCTAAGATCTTGCAATTGGTTAATTCTGCTTTTTTTGGTATTTCAGAACCTGTCAGTAGTCCTCAAAAAGCGGTTACCTTTTTGGGGATCAGTACCATCAGATCGCTGGCTCTTGGCATACAGATTTTTTCTGAATATAAAGAACAGGCGAATTTTCCCATCTCGGTCGACGTGGTCTGGAAACACTGCTTGCAAGTTAGCAGCCTGGCATATACGATCGCCTGCCAGCTCAAGCTCAACAACCAGGAGCTCGAAGATGCGCGTGTTTCGGGTGTTTTGCATGATATCGGCCAATTATTGAGTTTTCAAATCCCGGGATATTCTCAAAACGTCCAATTTAATAAAAATGGACAACCTGTAATCGAATCAGAATACAAATTTCTGGGAACTTCTCACGCTGAAATGGGCGGTTACCTGTTGGGAATCTGGGGTTTGCCCAGCCCGATCGTTGAAGCAGTTACGTTTCACCACCATCCCGGTACTCTGGTCGCTGCAGTGCGGCCTGGCTTGTTGACTGCTTTGCACGTAGCCAATGGTTTATTAATAATGTGCCAGGATCAGAAAGAAGAAACTCCCTCTGCCTATTTGGATATGCCCTATTTGCAAAAGTTGGGGCTCGTCTCGTATTTGGACGATTGGATCTCAATAACGCACAATTTATTGATCAGCCCTAATTGATTTGAACGTCCAGGTTTTTGAAAGAAGCTGCAAATGAGCTCAAGGTCGATCCTGCTTGTAGATGATGAAGGTAAGGTACTCAATTCGCTCTCACGGTCTCTCAGTGAAGAGAATTTTGACGATGTGAAAATTGCCAAGAGCGCCCGGGAAGCGTTGGAGATTGTAAAAAAAACACCCGACCTGGCTCTTATCGTTTCCGATTATCGGATGCCGGGCATGAATGGCATTGAATTTTTAGAGCTGGTTCGGACGAATAATCCTGATATTACCCGGATTTTATTGACAGGCGCCGCAGATTTTGAAATGGCTCTGGATGCTATCAATAAAGGTCATATCTTTCGTTTCTTGCTCAAACCGTGTTCATCAGAAATATTGTTTGCGGCATTGCTGGATGGGTTGCGCCAAAACGAGTTAATTATTTCGGAGCGTGAGCTGCTTAACAAGACCTTGGCCGGCAGTATAAAAGTAATGATTGATATTCTTTCCATACTTAGTCCGGGGATTTTTGAACAATCTGGGCGCTTGCACAACCTGGCCCGAGATTTGGCCGATACGCTCTATCTCGAAGTCCAGTCCTGGGAGATTGAGCTGGCTGCGATGCTGAGCCAGATTGGGACGGTAACCATCCCTGGCAATATCCTGGAAAGTTGGCAAAAAGGCGAAATATTGGAAGAAGCTGAATTATTAATGATTCAGTCCATTCCGCACATGGGAAAAATATTAATCAACAATATTCCCCGTCTCGAAAATATTGCCGAAGCGGTTGGGTATCAGAATTGTGCTTATGGTGGTCCATCCAATACCGGTGCCCCAACCGCTGAAGGCATCCCCTTGATGGCACGCATATTAAAAGTGATCGTTGATTATGATGTTCTGTTCCAAAGGACACGTAATCCAACGATTGTGTTTCAGAACATGCTTGTCCATGAAGCGGAGTACGACCCGCATATATTGTCTGCCTTTCGCCTGATGGTATTGCGAAATTTCAGCCAATCTTCTTATAAGGTTTCCATTCACACCCTGCTTAGCCAGGAGTCAGAAAATGATTTTAATATTTGGTCTGAGTTTCGGCAGATAGTTCCAGAAACGGAGGCCCAACCTTCTTATCAGGTATCCGCTGCATTAAAGGGCGAAAAGGAAATTATTGTCGATGGGATCAGGTCGGGAATGGTACTATCCAGGGATGTGTCTGATAAGAATGGCACTCTGATCGTTTCAAAGAGCACCGTGGTCACTGATGTTCTCATGTACAAGTTAATTAACTATTTTCACTCTCAGGAAATTTCAGCGCCTGTTTATATCGAGAGTGCCATTTAATAATTTGATCTCCTACTTTGGTCTTATGTACTGTGGTCCTTATTTTGAAGCGGACTCGCATACTTTGATCGGATAAAATTTCGGAAGGAAGCAAGTATGAATGCAAAACCGATCCTGCTCGTTGATGATGAAATAAAGGTCCTTAATTCACTCTCTCGTACACTCAGCGAAGAGAATTTTGATGATATAAAAACGACTCAAAAAAGCCAGGATGCCTTGGAGATTATCAAACGCACACCCGACCTGGCTCTCATCATTTCCGATTATCGTATGCCAGGCATGAACGGTATCGAATTACTTTCACAAGTGCATCAAAAATCGCCCGATGTTACCCGGATTTTATTGACAGGCGCGGCAGACCTTGACATGGCCCTGGACGCAATTAATAAGGGCCATATCTTTCGCTTTCTGCTTAAACCGTGCTCAGAAGATATCTTAATTGCCGCAGTAAAAGATGGTTTGCGCCAAAATGAATTGATTACATCGGAACGCGATCTGCTAAAAAAGACCTTGTATGGCAGTATAAAAGTTATGATTGATACCCTATCTGTTCTTAATCCGGGAATTTTTGCCCAATCCGGCCGTTTGCGTAACCTGGCACGTGACCTGGCGGCTGAATTGAATCTCGAAGACCAGTCATGGGAGATTGAACTGGCTGCTCTGCTGAGCCAGATCGGGACGGTTACCATTCCCAACAATATCATTGAAAGTTGGCACAAAGGCGAACCCTTGGAAGAACCCGAATTAAAAATGATCCGATCCATTCCGCGGATGGGGAAAGTTCTGATTAGGAATATTCCCCGTCTCGAAAATATCGCCGAGGCGGTGGGTTATCAGAATTGTACGTATCGTGGCCCGGCAACCTTAGATAACCCCAGCGCTGATCGGATTCCTTTGATGTCGAGGATCTTAAAAGTGCTCGTTGACTTTGATGTTCTGATCGAAAAATCGCACAACCCGGCGCTTGCATTTCAAGCCATGCTTGGCCATGAAGCAGAGTACGACCCGAATATTTTGACCCCGTTCCGCTTGATGATATTGCGAAATCAAAGCCAAATTTCATATCATACAACAGGCGCCATAAAAGGCGAAAAGGAACTAAGTATTGATGCAATCCGGTTGGGCATGGTGCTCTCAAGAGATGTTATTGACAAGCACGGTACCGTGATCGTTGCGAAAGGCGCTCTTAATAACGAGGTTCTCTTGCAAAAGCTGATCAATTGTTCCCGCTCTCAGACAATATTGGACCCGATATATATTGAAAGTGGTTTCTAATTTTAGCTTTGAAACTTTCGTAAGTTTCAATTGTAGATGAATGGGTCTTTATTTGCAGGCCCCCAGTATTTCTGTAAACCAGGTTGGTGATCTGGAATTAGCCAGCACCAGGCTGGGCATGCTGACATGATTGACTAAAGGATGGCATGAGCTGGTTGAATTTCAGCCAGCATATCCTCATCATTTTCAGAAGCTGCCTGCATTTTTAGCCAGCGCAGGGCTGGCGAAGTAAGCGCAGTGGTTGCCAGGGCCATCAAAACCAACATGGCAAACAGCGTGGGGGAGATGACCTTCAAGTCCAATCCGACATTGAGCACGATCAACTCCATCAGACCTCGGGTATTCATGAGCGTACCCAGCATGGCGGCGTTGCGCCAACTCAGGCCAGCCAATCGCGCGGCTGCAAGCGTGCCACCGAACTTTCCGAGCGTGGCTACCAGGATGATGATGCCACAAATCAACCACTGGCCTGGCTCAGATAACAAGCCGAGCTGAGTGCGCATGCCAGTAACAGCAAAGAAGGCCGGCAGAAACAGGATCGTGACAACGTTTTCAAGCTGTCGGGTCAGGGTTTGGGCTGCTGGGCTGTCGTGCGGGATGATTGCCCCGAGTAAAAAAGCCCCGAAGATGGCGTGGATCCCGATTGCCTCGGCTGTCAGGCTCGATAAGAGCAGTGCTACGAAAATCAGGGTAGCAAGCAGCTTGGATTGATGTTCTCCCGCCAGGTGCTTTATGCTGCGTTCCAGCAGCGGGCGACCCAATAAGACCATGAATGCAATATAGGCCAGCGCCCCAATTGCGACGAAAAAACCTGCGCCGATTTGCGCATTTGCAACACCGACCACGATCGCCAGCAAACACCAGGCTGTAACATCGT
>JAPLGT010000026.1:0-7095 GCA_026390035.1 Chloroflexota bacterium | reverse complement strand
CAGCAACCATACATCACGAACCGGTAAGCCCGAAAACAACAAACCGGGTAAAAATACAGCCGATCCAAGTAAAGTCGCCCACCAGGTAGCGATATACTTTTCGCCAGCCTGCTTGAGTAAAAGATTCCAGGTAGTGTGCAAAAAAGCAGAGCAAAACAGTAAGGAGATAGCGAATATGGACATGAGAGTATTGGTGATCGAAATAGCATGAACAAACAAAAAGGCGGTTTTCACCGCCGGTATTTCAGTCTTCTGACATGTGACAAAAAATATTGACCAACCTGCGCTCTGCAGATAATTGGATTATGACTACCCACCAGTTGTTAATTATTCATATCTACCGACGGGGTACCCAGGCCAGGATCGATGTACCTTCCCCAACGACTGAGGCAATCTCGATATCACCCCCCACATGGTGGGCGCGGGTATGCATGTTGGAGAGACCATGACCCAGCGTCATATCCATTTTTTCTATCTCAAACCCATGACCATTATCATGGATTTCAAGCATCACCCGTTCTTGCGAAGTCCACAGGGTAACATCCACCTTCTTGGGGCGGGCGTGCTTGGCAGCATTCGCAAGCGCCTCCTGGCAAATATGGAATAAAGCCAACGCATTACCTCGTGGAATATCTTTAAGATCATCTGGAATACCGTTCAGATTGGCTTCCGCCAGGGTATTGACGCGGAACTCCATCATTAGCCGGCGCAGCCCATCCAATATATTTTCATCCCCAAACTGGCGGGGACGTAAATCCAAAATATAAGATCGGATATCACGGATGGTGTGATTTAGGCTATTGATAGCCTGCTGGATACGATCAGCAGATTTTTCCGGTTCTTCGGTAGCAAGCAAGCGGGCATGCTCCAGCACTAATCCCACCCCATAGATGGATTGAATAATGCCATCGTGCAAATCCATCCCAATCCGGTCACGCTCCTCAAGTACCGCCAAACGGCGCGCATCAGTGTGAAGCCGCGCATTTTCAATGGCCAACCCGGCCCAACTACCAATGGCTGTAATAACCTGAATATCGTGATCATCCAACGGTGTCGAACTACGGGTGACCGCACTTAATACGCCAACCAGATTGCCACTTGAAGCGAGAGGAAAACATGCCATTTGCTTGAAGCCCGCATCCACAACTGCATCCTTCAAATAGCGCATATCATGGGCCAGATCGTGGCTGACGACGGCTTCACCGGTTTTTGCAACCAACCCAATCATCCCCTCGCCATACCGAAAGCGGTTACGAGTCCAAAAAACCTCGGCGGCCTGCCCGCGATGCAGAACCAGCCGCAATGTTTGCTTATCTTCTTCAAGTAAGAAGATCTCGCCAGATTCCACTTCCATATAGTCCATTACCAGCGAGAGTGTTTTATGAAGGATCTCATCGAGCTTGAGAGATGCCGTAAGGACACCGGCAATATTATTAAGCAAAGCCAGATCTTGATTCCGACGCGTCAGCGCTTGATCGCGCTGTTTTAGTTCGTCATATGTGCGCGCATTGTTAATGGCCACAGCAGCATACGTAGCCAGCATCTGAATAATTCGCTCATCATCCTCTGTGAACTCATGATGACCAATCTTTTCAGTCAGATAAATCTGCCCAAGTTGGTTTTCGCCCCGGCGGATGGGTACGCCCAAAAAAGAGCGCATACGCGGATGATTGCGCGGAAAACCAACACTACGGCTATCCGCCGAAATCTCAGGGATGCGAATGGTATGCGCAGTATTCATCATAGCGCCCAAAAGTCCTTGCCCTGTAGGGGGATGTGGAATACGGCGCATCTCGTTCTGATTCATTCCAACGGAAATAAACTGCTTAAGCTTGCCATCATTCCCCAAAACTCCCAGTGCTGCATAACGCGCCTGAACCTGCTCACAGGCCACCGTAGCAATGCGTTCCAGCAATGTCTCAAGCGAAACATCCTCCACAAGCTGAAGGCTGGCCTGGTGGAGCGCAATCAGTCGATCTTCCAATTGCTGGCGCGTTAATATCATTGACTATGTCCTCGTGGAGTTATTCTACTCTACCCATCCGAATTGTCAAGTTGATAGGTTTTGCCAGCATGAGATCGTAAAATTACTTTGTATCGTTACCATATCAATTGGGTCTATTAATATTATTTTGCCAGGGAAAAAATGGGATCTTCTCGTCTGCCCGGATTTTACAAGCTAAGTATTGAAGAACGCCTGGACCAGATTGCGTCATCTGCCGGTCTGACCACTGCAGATCTTTCCGCATGGACCACAGGTGGAGTAAATTTTGAAACCGCTGAGCATATGATTGAAAATGTTGTTGGCCTGCATACGCTCCCAACTGGAATCGGGCTTAATTTTCAGATCAACGGGCGGGATGTGCTCGTACCGATGGTTATAGAAGAACCTTCGGTGGTAGCTGGCGCATCATTTATGGCCAAGCTGGCCCGCAGTGGCGGCGGCTTCCAGACTACATCCAGCGACCCATTGATGATTGGCCAAATGCAGGTTATCAATATCGCAAACCTGCAGGAAGCAGCCTTCAAGCTTTATGAACACAAAGCCGAACTACTGAAGTCGGCAGATGAAATTGACCCGGTCCTGAAAAAGTTCGGAGGCGGCGCTCATGATCTGGAAGTGCGGATAATCGAAGATTCGCCTATTGGCGGATTTATCGTCGTCCATCTTATCTACGATGTGCGCGATGCCATGGGCGCAAACGCAGTGAATACAGCCTGCGAGCGCCTGGCTCCGCAGGTGGAAACCATCACCGGTGGCAAGGTGCACCTGCGCATTCTTTCCAACCTGGCCGACCGGCGCATATCCCGGGCGCGCTGCACAATCCCAGTCAGAGAGCTGGCTTTTGCCGATTTTTCAGGTGAAACTGTGCGCGACGGTATCATCACCGCTTACGCCTTTGCCGCGGTTGATCCATACCGCGCAGCAACTCACAACAAGGGCATCATGAACGGCGTGGATGCCGTCGTGATTGCCACAGGCAATGATTGGCGCGCCATTGAAGCCGGGGCTCATGCTTATGCCGCCCGCAGCGGCAAATACACCAGCCTTTCCACTTGGGGCAAAAATTCCCAGGGAGATTTGGTGGGCACCCTGGAAATGCCCATGGCAGTCGGGATCATCGGCGGGGCTACCAAGGTCCACCCGGCAGCACGCGCTGCATTAAAATTGATGGGCGTCAAAACGGCAGCCGAATTAGCAGAAATTATCGTCGCTGTGGGTCTGGCACAAAATATGGCAGCCCTGCGCGCGCTGGCAACCGAAGGCATTCAGCGTGGACACATGAGTCTGCACGCTCGCCAGGTGGCTATCGCTGCCGGAGCGTCCGGTGATATGATTGAGAAAATTGCATTAACAATGGTGGCTGAAAAAAAAGTCCGAATAGATAGAGCTGAAGAATTAATGAAGAATTTCAAATAAAAATACCATGTTGACCTGGCAGCCACCATCATGAAAATTGAATTGCTAAAATCAATTACTGGACGGGTTTTGGTCGAATCACACCGCGGAGCAGAAGGCCTGGCACCCGAAAATTCCTGGACTGCTCTCAAGCTGGGACGAGACTCTGGCGCGGACCTGCTCGAGGTTGATGTACAGCTCAGCCAGGATGGGGTTGCCTTCCTTAGGCACAACTATTCCTTACCAGATAGTCGCTGGTGTTCCGCAGTACCCTGGAGCGAACTGAAAGACATTCGTATCGAACATGAGCCGCTACCTCGTCTAGACGATGTGTTGGCCTGGGCTTGCGAGAACAATGTTTATTTGTCACTGGACATTAAAGTTGGTTTTAAACCTGAAAAAAGCCTGACAACAGTCGTGTTATCTGCTCTGGAAGTTACCCAGGCTTGGGAACAGGTCATGCTAATTTCTTGGGATCACGTAGAACTACTTGATATAAAAAAAACATACCCAAAATTGACCACACGCGCTCTGATCAATGGCCGCCTGGCTGCATATTCAGAATTTTTAAAATATACTCAGGCCGATGCCATCAGTCTCAGCTATGGAATTGTTCGCCCTCGTGACGTTGAGGAAATCCATCGCGCCGGGGTGGCCGTAATTATGGGCGAAATGTGGCGCCCCGATTTTGAAATGATCAACGATTTGGATATCGACATGGTCAGTTGGAGTGATCCAAACGAAGCGCGCAGACTGCTCGGACAGATACCATGAAGATCATCACGCCCAAGCCACTCAACACCATTTACATCAAAAACAAGTCAGGAAGGTTTCGATGACAACTCCCAATTCTCAAACATCCAGCACCCTGCTGAAACCAAATAAGCCCGTTGGCATCGTTGGTTACGGCGCCTATATCCCCCGTTATCGCCTGCCCGCTAAAGAAGTGGCGCGTGTATGGACAGGGGGCAAAGGTGGCCTGCCTATAAAAGAAAAAGCGGTTCCTGGCCTGGATGAAGACGTGATCACCATGTCCATTGAAGCGGCGCGCAACGCCATGGCTCGCGCCCAAATCGATCCAGTGGAATTGCGTGCCGTATGGGTCGGATCGGAATCGCATCCATACGCGGTCAAACCCACCTCCACGCTGGTCGCAGAGGCCATTGGAGCAGTGCCCAACACGCAGGCTGCTGATTGGGAATTTGCCTGTAAAGCCGGCACGGAAGCTCTGGTCGCCGCGATGGGACTGGTTGGTTCAGGCATGGCTCATTACGCCATGGCAGTTGGTATGGATACTGCCCAGGGAAAACCTGGCGATGCGCTCGAATATACAGCTGGGGCAGGCGGCGCGGCCTATATCATCGGCCCGGCAGAAGAATCACTCGCAATCATTAATGCATCTTATTCATATGTTACTGACACACCAGACTTCTGGCGGCGAGAATATCAAAAATATCCAGAACATGGCATGCGATTCACCGGCGAGCCAGCCTATTTCAAACATATCACCGAGGCTGCCACCGCGCTGATGCAGGCTGCTGGCACCCGCCCAGGCGATTACCAATGGGCAGTCTTCCACCAGCCGAATACCAAGTTTCCTCAGAAGGTAGCCAGCCAGTTAGGGTTTACGATGGACCAAATCGCCCCAGGTTTACTCGTGCCTGTCATCGGTAACACATACGCCGGGGCTGCCATGATTGGGCTCACTGGTGTTCTGGATGTAGCCAATCCGGGTGATCGAATTCTAATGGTCTCATTCGGATCCGGAGCCGGTTCAGATGCATTCGATATCGTCGTCACCGACAAACTGATGGAACGCCGCAACCGTGCAACCAGTACCCAGGCCTACATCGCCCGGCGTACTGAAATCGATTATGCCTCCTATGTACGCTTCCGCGGCAAACTGGCGATGAAGTAAGCACAACCGAAAAACGGAGTACACATGACAGATATCGTCATTGCAGGAATTGGCCAAACAGAGGTCGGCGAACACTGGGATATTTCCTTGCGCGAGCTGGCCTACAAAGCCATCAAGGCCGCCCTGGATGACAGCGGCAGCCTGAAACCACAGGCACTGTTTGTGGGGAACATGCTATCCTTAAATCTCTCCAACCAGGCCCACCTGGGTGCACTGCTGGCAGATTATGCCGGGCTGACTGGTATTGAAGCAGTCAGCGTAGAAGCAGCCGGGGCATCCGGTGCCGCAGCGCTGCGCCAGGCCTCAATCGCAATCGCCAGCGGAATGGTTGACGTAGCGCTTGTATTGGGGGTGGAAAAATTTACTGATAGAGTTGGTCCAGATGTGGAAGCAGCCGCTTCTACATCCACAGATGGCGACTATGAAGGCATGCAAGGCTTGACCACCACAGCCCAAGCAGCTTTAATCATGCGTCGATATATGTTTGAAAATAACCTACCAACCGATGGCTTCGCCGGTTTTGCTGTAACTGCGCACGCCAACGGTGCAGGCAACCCCTTTGCCATGTTTCGCAAAGCCATCAAACCGGAATCGTACGCCCGGGCAGAAATGGTTAGCGAGCCGGTCAACATGTTTGACGTGGCTCCAAATGCAGATGGCGCAGCAGCCATACTATTGACCCGCCGGGATCTGCTGCCCCAAATATTCTCTCATCCACTGGTCAGGATCGCAGGGACGGGCAGTTCATCAGACACACTGGCGCTACACGACCGGCAGGACATGCTCTGGTTTCAATCTGCACAAATCGCCACCGCCCTGGCCCTCAAAAAAGCAGGCATCACGCTCGAACAGGTGGATTTCTTTGAATACCACGATGCATTCAGCATCTATGCCGCTTTATCTCTGGAAGCTGCCGGTTTTGCCGAACGCGGACAGGGTTGGAAGCTGGCCGCAGATGGGTCAATCTCTCTCAAAGGAAAAATCCCATGTGCGACAATGGGTGGACTCAAAGCGCGGGGCTTTGCAGGTGGGGCTTCCGGGGTATACCAGGCTGTCGAAGCCACCCACCAACTGCGTGGCAGTGCCGGTCGGAACCAGCTAAACGGGGCACATTACGGGCTGATCCAGTCACTAGGTGGGCCGGCATCCACAGCAGTATGCCATATCCTTGAAAAAATAAATTAGCGCAGCTTATACCTTTTCAAAAGGCAGACCATGGTCTGTCTTTTGATTTTTTAACAAGCAGTCAATCCAAATTTATGCGAGTCTCAACCGACATATATGAAAAGATAGCTCTTTGATAGTTCTTGATAGTTCTGCTGGATAAAATTAGGCCCAGAACAAATAACAAGGAGCAATATCATGGAAATTGCGCGCCACTGGCGATTGAAACAACAACGTTATGGTCTTGTCGGCGAGGTCTGCCCACACTGCGACTATAAGATCTTCCCGCCTCGCGATGTCTGCCCCAACTGCGGAGACGAGGCCAAAACCCTCTACGCATTCAGCGGCAAGGGCGAAGTATTCTCATACACCACTATCTACGAAGCCCCAACTGGCTTCGACGCCTATGCACCCTACACAGTCGCAATCGTCAAGCTGGATGAAGGCCCGATGGTAACCGCCCAGTTGACCGATTTCGGCGACCAACCGGTGGAAATTGGCATGCCTGTGGAAATGGTCACACGGAAAATGCGCAACGACGGCGACGAACGTGGGATTATAGTATACGGGTATAAATTTAGACCGGTCCTAAGTCAACCGCAAGCGGCTTAAT
>JAPLGT010000024.1:0-8319 GCA_026390035.1 Chloroflexota bacterium | reverse complement strand
GAGAATCAAAAAGTGAGCTGGCGGCGATCACCATCTCACTTCTGAAACGCACATATAGAATTGTGCATCCAAGGGGCCACATACCAATTATATGTTGAGTTTTTGAGAGGGTATCAGTCTCTATTGCTACGCTTTCCCGAACCGGCATGACAATCCCAACTTCCCGCCGCAGGTGGAACTGGCCAGGGGAGTCATGGCCAGCGAATTTGACCAGACGATGGACAACCTGCCCTTCAAAGCCCAACTGGCAATCTGATTTTTCTCTCGCAGGTCTGGAGCGCGACTCATATCTGGCGCTGCACGCGCGGACAAAAAACCCGCCGATCGAAAAGATGGTCACCTATTCGGTTGGGTCTTCCAATCGCTTTGACGTTTTTGAACACGGCCTGAACGCTTTTACCTGGCTCTAACCCTGAGTTTAATCACTGGTTCCCCGAACAGCACAACGAGGTCGTTTTGCCGGAAGTGCAGACGTTGTGATGGCAAGCGAGGAGTAGGGCCTAGAATAGCAAATGATGGCGCGGCTTATAAAGGTATGTCACAGTTTCCCAATCGGGGCACCATCTAGAAATTCATTTATTCACCTCATGCATTATGGTTATTCAAAAAAAGCTAATATCCCAGCCATAAATATTAGTTGGGGCAATCGATCATTCATATAATTCTCGCGCTCATTTCCAAAATGGTTTAATTATCGCTTGACAAAGCTCTACTTCACAGTTTTTAGATCAAGATCGGCGTTATTTTTTTTATAAGCGAAGTGGTGGAATGCTTTCGATTAGCCAGGATAAAAGCCAGGCACTGGCTGAGAATAGCCAGCTTAACCCAACCAATATTGTGGCGCTCTGGAAGCCTCCATACTTAATCACTTTTTCGACACAACATCGGTCTTGATCTGAATCAGAACTTCATTACGCGCCAAAAACCCCGGCACCCACGGAGGATTATAGCCAGCAACGATAAAATCACCTTCGGTTTCAAGTCCCTGTTCATCCAACCACTGACTGAGGCGTTGCTTGTTTTTCTGGATTGTCTCTTGCCGGAAAAATCCGGAAAAACGGATGGCAGCCATGGAACGGGCTGGGAGCCGCGTAAAGTAAACACGGGTATCTTTCGGTTGAGGCAGTGTTTCCAGGGTGTATTCCGCAGGCATAATGAAAGCCACAGTAAAGCTCGATCCGCCGGTCACAGTCACCGGTGTGGTCATGGCAATTTTTTCAGATTGAGAAGCCTGGACAGGCGTAGTCATCTCGATTTTCTGCCGCGAAATATTATTGCCGAAAATATAACCCGCCAGGAGATTGAACCCTTTCTCAATGGCTGATTTGTAGTTCTTTTCGTCGACAGTCACTTCGGCCTGGATGTAACTGGAATACTGACGAATTTCAATTTCGTTTTGTTTTCTGGATACCGAGTATTTTGGCGTTTCTGCCATGTAACCCTCTCTTTTATTCTTATTATCCGCTATTCATATCTCATTTGTATTAGAATTCTGCCAAAACTTCATTTTTTTAAAAATAATCATCGAATACCTGATAATTCACTCGGCACTACAAACTAGAATCTAATCTCTACCTAATCCAAACCCGCTATACTAAAGTTACCCCGATGGGGAGTAGCCGCCCGCAAGGGATGAGCAGTCGTCAATACGGATTATCATCCCGGCTGTTCAATCAAAAGGTCAGACCATCGCCAATATTGGCGATGGTCTTTTTATAAACAATAGGAAATGGATATTACAAACGATGAACTGGCACACTCTGAAGACCGAATCTGCGCTCGAAAATCTACAAGCTGACCCCATCCGGGGCCTGTCTACCGCGCAAGCGGTGGAACGCCTGGCTGAAAATGGCCCTAACGAACTGGTCGAAAAAGGGGGCCGCACTCCCTGGCAAATCCTGTGGGAACAGGTCACCGCTACCATGGTGCTAATCCTGATCGCCGCGGCAGTGATTGCCGGCTTTTTGGGCGATACCAAAAACCTGGTCGCGATCCTATCCATCGTGGTGCTTTACGCCCTCCTGGGCTTTGTCCAGGAATACCGCGCCGAAAAAGCGATTGCAGCGCTAAAAAAGCTATCGGTGCCAAACGTCCGCGTGCTGCGGAACGGGCAGTTTGCCGAACTCTCTGGGCGGGAACTTGTTCCAGGGGATATCCTGCAGCTCGAAGCGGGCAACGTCATCCCAGCAGATGTGCGTCTGCTCGAAGCGGTCAACCTGCGAGTACAGGAAGCGGCTCTGACGGGGGAATCTGAAGCGGTCGAAAAGCAAACCAACACATTGCCTGTGGAGAATCTTCCCCTCGGCGACCGCCGCAACCTGGGCTACATGGGCACCATCGTCACACAGGGGCGCGGGCTGGCACTGGTGGTCGCGACCGGTATGCAAACCGAACTCGGGAAAATCGCCGACTTGATTCAGCAGGTGCCGCAGGAGGAGACTCCGCTCCAGAAGCGGCTGGATCAGTTGGGAAAAAACCTGGCCGTGGTTGGCGTGGTCATCGCCGCGTTGATTTTTGTCATCGGGCTCTGGCGTGGTGATGATATCCGCCACATGCTGCTGACCGCCGTCAGCGTGGCAGTCGCGATTGTGCCCGAGGGGCTGCCCGCGGTGGTGACCGTCACCCTGGCACTCGGCGCGCAGCGCATGCTCGCGCGCAAAGCCTTGATCCGAAAACTGCCCGCCGTCGAAACCCTCGGCTCGGTGACGGTGATTTGTTCCGATAAAACCGGCACGCTGACTGAGAACAAGATGACGGTGGTGGTGCTGGATGTGGCCGGACACTCGGTCGATTTGACGGAAGAAATGGAACGTTCCGGCATCGTCACGCTCAATCGCACAATCTCCGCTATAACCCTCGCCCCCGAATCCGCCTTGGGGCTGCTCTCAATTGGCGGGGTTTTATGTAACGACGCCAAACTCATCGACCAGGGCGAAGGTCACTATCACACCATCGGCGACCCAACCGAAGGCGCGCTGGTGGTGGCCGGGGCAAAACTCGGCTTTTGGCAGGATGCCCTGGAAACCGATTTTCCACGCGTGGCCGAAGTGCCGTTCGACAGTGAACGGAAACGGATGACCACCGTTCACCAGGTGGTTGGCAAATTGGAAGCCTGGGGAATTGCGGGCAATTATCTGGCCCTCACAAAGGGCAGCGCGGATGGGCTGCTGGAGGTCTCAGGGCATGTATGGGTAAATGGAAATGTCGAACCAATGGATGAAAAGTGGCGGGACAGGATTACCTCCGCCGGGGAAAAACTGGCCACCAGGGGCATGCGGGTTCTGGGGCTGGCCTTCCGGGCTCTGGATCAAATCCCCGCTTCCGCTGAAATCGAGCAGGATTTAACCTTCATCGGCCTGTTCGCAATGATCGATCCGCCGCGTGCTGAGGTCAAAGACGCCGTGGCGCTGACCAAAAGCGCCGGTATCCGCACGGTGATGATTACCGGCGACCATCCGCTGACGGCAGTGGAGATTGCCCGGCAGTTGGGCATCTCCGAAAACGGCCAGGTGCTGACTGGCGCAGAAATTGAACGCATGTCGTTCGATGAACTGAAAGCCGTCGTCAACAGCGTCAACGTCTTTGCGCGTGTCTCGCCGGAACACAAAATCAAGATTGTCCAGGCCTTGCAGGAGTGCGGACAGATCGTCTCGATGACCGGTGATGGCGTCAACGATGCGCCCGCCCTGCGGCGCGCAAATATCGGCGTGGCGATGGGCATCACCGGCACGGACGTTTCGAAAGAAGCCAGCGACCTGGTGCTGTTGGATGATAATTTTGCGACGATTGTAGCCGCCGTCAAGGAAGGCCGCACGATTTACGACAACATCCGTAAGTTTGTACGATTCAGCGTGGCCGGGAATATTGGCAAAGTGCTGGTCATGCTGATCGCTCCCTTCCTGGGCAAACCCATCCCACTGCTGCCATTGCAATTACTGTGGCTCAACCTGTTGACGGATGGCCTGCTGGGCCTGGGCCTGGGCGTGGAAAAATCTGAAAAAGACACAATGCAGCGCCCGCCTTACTCACCGGAGGAAGGTGTCTTTAGCCGCAGCACGGGTTGGCAGACGCTTTGGGTGGGGACGTTGATCGGCGCATTGGGCCTGGGAATCGGTTCATGGTATTACTTTGGCGCCCGTCCCGAATGGCAAACGATGATTTTTAGTTCGCTGGCCTTTGCGCAGGTTGGACAAGCGCTGGCCAGTCGTTCGAACCGCGAGTCGCTCTTTACGTTGGGGCTGGGCAGCAATCCCCTGCTGCTGGGCATGGCCGCGCTCGTCACCTTGCTCCAATTGACAGTCATCTACCTTCCGCCCGTGGCTGCGTTTTTCTCCGTGACCCCGTTGAGTCTGCCAGACTTGCTAATCGCGCTGGGCGCAGGGATTCTGGTTCTGGCAACCCTGGAGCTTGCTAAATTGTGGGAACTGCGTAGCTAATTCCGCATCCTTGTGCAAATCCCCAAGCGCTCTTTTCCTTCAAGCCGTACTGCTTGGCCCTGGATGAGATTGTGCACTTTTTTTCGTTTGCAGAAAGTAGATTCCCGCGTCGCGCAGATTGGCTTTGCTTGAAGATGATCCGCGCTGTGCGATAAGAATCAAAACGTGAGAGGCTGGTTTTGACCAGCCTCTCACGTTTCTAACACACAACTATATTGTGCCCTCTCAAGGGGCCACTATCAAAGATAGAGTCAACCTTGAGAGGGTGCAATGATCAATCAAGAAGAAACTTGATAAATTCACGACTTTTCGAGTAGTTTCTTTCTCTATGGGAACGATCCAGTTTTCTCCTCCATGGCGTATGCTAAAATGTACACAGTTTCTCACCAAAATTCAACCTATTGCGGTCTAATATACCTGAATCGATTTAGGCGTTTGGCCCGCCAGGAATTTATAAGGTAGCGTTACACACGTTTCATTGAAGCAATTTTAATTACACATAAAATAAAGGGATTCCAATATGGCTCACTTGATTTACTCGGCGATCTCGTCACTCGACGGCTACATTGAGGACAAAAACGGAAAACGGAAACTTTGATTGGGCAATGCCCGATGAGGAAGTGCACAGGTTTATCAATGACCTCGAACGGACGGCCGGCACGTATCTCTATGGACGTCGGATGTATGAGACCATGATGGTCTGGGAGACCGACCCGGACCTAGCTGCAGACTCCCCAATCACGCAAGACTTTGCGCAGATCTGGCAAGCAGCCGACAAAATCGTCTATTCCAGGACACTGGCAGCTGCATCCACTCGCAAGACGCAGATTGAGCGAAACTTCAATCCAGAAGCGATCAAACAACTCAAACAGACTGTCCATCATGATATCAGCATCGGTGGTCCTGAGCTTGCCGCCCACGCCTTTCGATCAGGATTGATAGATGAGTGCCATTTATTCCTTACACCGGTCATCGTGGGAGGCGGCAAACCATCCCTGCCTGACAAGGTTCTATTGGAACTCGAGCTTGTAGATGAACGCCGCTTTGGAAATGGCATGGTTTACCTCCGTTATCAAACAAGATAGGGAATGGGCCACCTACTGAATAACAGCAGTGTCAGAAGATTGTCAGACAGCTTACACTACACATCCGGCTGTAATAACCGGGGATGATCATTTTCCTCTCAAAGCGCAGCCAACACCTCGTAAAATTGCAAGTGATAGTTTGAACCAAAAAGACGCCTTTGCAGGCGTTTTTTTGTGCCCCGACCTTCGGGAATTTTGTAAGCGCCAACCTATATTTGTGCGCACACATTTGGCAAGAAACATCATTGAAAGAGTGTTTTTCCAGGTCATAAGCCAAGAAAATATTGTCGCACAATAAGGATTGCTTAATTTATCGCTATTTTAAACTTCCAAAATTGACCATAGTGTGGGAATTTGTCAATTGCAATTTTCCTGCTCTCAGCTGCCCGTGATGCTCAAATGTCTCACGAGTCAAAGTACAATTAGAAAAAGGCAAGAGAGATGGTGGAAGCTGGAGAGTGAAATGCCCAAAGAATTGACAAAATGCGTTGCCGAAATGATCCGCAAAAATCAAAATTTCTCAAACAGCCTGCGCTGTCTACAACATCCAGCCACGTTGCTGAGTATTGCGCTATTATTAATAAACGACCATATCCTGAAAGCTACTGGTCCAGCCTGGCTTACAGGGAAGTTGAGCGACTTTGCCGGCCTTTTCTTCTTTCCTTTTATCATCGCAGCAGGCTTAAGCCTCTTCTCTTTCAAATTGAAGGTGAAACGCCAACAAATTGGGCAAATTGCTTTTGGAATTGCCATTCTATGGTTCGCGCTATTAAAAACAGTTCGACCAATCAATTCCCTTACAACGCAGTTCTCATCACTACTTGTTGGATTCCCAACAAAATTTATTCTTGACCCAACAGATATTGTGGCACTGATTGCCTTGTTACCAGCATGGATGATCTGGATGAAGCCGGGACCAATCCGATCAACTCGCTTAGGATATGCCGCGCTGTTGCTGGCTTCTTGTGCAGCTATTGCAACATCCCCACCCTTTTATGGCATTACCAAAATCACTAATTTGGAATATTACCGAGATGGTATTGTATTTGCCGCGAATAAACAAATCTCGAAAGATGAAAATTCATACCCAATTGCCAAAAGCCTGGATGGTGGCACAACCTGGAATCAAGATCAGGATGGCAATATTGAGGAAAAGGGACCTCCCATCAAACATTGCAGTCGCCTGCACCCGAATATTTGTTATAAATTAACTACAGCTGGAAAATTACAAGAGCTTGCCAGTGATGGCACATGGGTAAACGAAAAAGGGGTTTCTAAGATACAGGTTTATGATCTGATTATCTTTGAATGGCAGGGAAAAGAATATGCAATGATAGCCATCGGTGAATATGGTATCCGGCGGCGGGAATTGCCCGATGGCCAATGGGATGAAATTTCCGTTCTCGGGGCAGGGGAATAAATTGAGAAGCAGAATGGATGATCGATACCTGTAGCTCCCTAAAATTACTGCATAAAGGATACCACTCTCTTCCAGACAGGCTATAATACTTTTATTCTCTCTGTTGAAACACTACTGCCATCCTCAGGAAATCGTCATGAGCCTTACCCCCCAGGACTTCGTCGCCAAATGGAAACGCGTTACTTCTCGCGAACGCCAGACATACCAGGAACATTTCATCGACCTATGTCATCTGGCGGGCCACCCCACCCCCAACGAAATGGATCCAACCGGAAAACAGTTTGCCTTTGAGTTAGGCGCGGGCAAAACCAGCGGCGGCCAGGGCTGGGCGGATGTGGCCAAGCTGGGCTATTTTGGCTGGGAGTATAAAGGCAAAGACCACGACCTGAACAAGGCTTACGAACAGCTTTTGATGTACCGTGACGCCCTGCAAAACCCGCCTGTCCTGGTCGTCTCGGATATTAATCAGATCATCATCCGCACCAACTACACCAACCTGCCCACCCGCACCATCACGCTGACCCTGGATGACATGCTCAAGCCCGAGTCGCTCAAAGTGCTGCGGGCGGTTTTCTTTAACCCCGACGAGCTCAAGCCCCAGATCACCATTGCCGGCGTGACGGAGGAAGCCGCCCGGCAGTTCTCAAAACTGGCCGGCAACCTGCGCAAGTACGGCGAAGAACCGCAGCAGATCGCCCATTTCCTGATCCGCTTGATCTTCTGCCTGTTTGCCGAAGACGTCAGCCTGCTGCCCGAAAATCTCTTCCCGCGTATGTTGATCCAGAGCAAGCACCACGCCAACGTTTTTGCAGGCATGCTGCGCCAGTTGTTCCAGGCCATGCGCGGCGGCGGTTCCTTTGGCGCGGATGCCATCCTGCATTTCAACGGCGGCCTGTTTGACAACGACCTGGTGCTGGAGCTGGATGGCGAGGCGATGGATACCATTGCTGGCATCGATGCGCTCGACTGGGGCGCGATCGAGCCTTCCATCTTTGGCACGCTCTTTGAGCGCGGACTGGACCCGACCAAGCGCAGCGAGCTGGGAGCGCACTACACCGGCAAAGATGATATTGTGCTGGTGGTTGAGCCGGTGCTGATGGCGCCGCTGCGCCGTCAATGGCAGGCTTTGCAAACCGAATGTAACGAACTGGCTGCCCAGGCACAGGGCCTGCCCGAAAAAAAGCGCGCCCAGGAGATTGGCAAGCTTGGCGGGAAACTGCGCGATTTCGCAGATACTCTGGCAGCAATCAGAGTCCTCGACCCCGCGTGCGGCAGCGGAAATTTTTTGTACGTGGCCCTGCAGCTTCTGCTGGATTTGCAGCATGAAGTCATCAATTTCTCCGATGCGCTCGGCGCGGGGCGCTTCTTTATCAGCGTT
>JAPLGT010000059.1:0-28392 GCA_026390035.1 Chloroflexota bacterium | reverse complement strand
GCAACATTGCCATATTCGGCTTGCAGTTCTTCCAGCTCACCAAATTTAAGAACGCGCATCACGCAGGCATCCACACACACTGGATTCTGACCCTGGGCTTGCAGGTCCTGACAGAAGTCACACTTCGTCATATAACCCTTCGCCTCGTTGAATTGAGGAGCGCCGTATGGACAGGCCCATTCACAATACCGGCAGCCAATACAGCGGTCTTTATCGATCAACACAACGCCATCATCTCTTTTAGTGATCGCAGACGCCGGACAGACTTCAACACAAATTGGATTTTGGCAGTGCATGCAAGCCGCAGAGAGCGAATATACATATAAGCCATTGGGGATCAACAGTTCCTTGTTTTTAGGATCAGAAACCCAACCACCACCTTCGTATTGATAGACCTGGCGCCAGTTGATACCTACGGGCAAGTCACTACGATCTTTGCATGCAATTGCGCAGGCCTTACAACCTGTACATGCGCTCGCATCAAAGGAAAAAGCAAGTTGTTTTGCCATTTTTATGCCTCCTTAAAGACGATCCGCTGAGGCCATTTGGAATCGGATTGCAAATTAACGGGACCATCATACCTCGTCACTTGAACAATGCAGGTGTTATGGCCAGAATGTCCCTGCCCCGTTGCAAAATCACCATTCAAGGTATTGGTCGCGCCAGCCATATCAATTCCAGAGGCTTCATCGACTTGAGCCCAGGCACCTTCGCCCAGAGTTACAATTCCTGGACTAATGCGGTTGGTCACAAGCACCAGTCGGATTACTTTTCCGTGTTTACTGGTGATCAAAACAACGTTCCCATTCTTGATCCCACGTTCCGCAGCATCCTTCGGGTTCATAAAAGTCTCCTGGGGGAAGGCTTCACGCAACCACAGGACATTATCAAAGCTTGAATGGCTCCGGCGCTGGTAGTGGATGGTGTAAAGTTGCAAGGGATAATCGCCCTTTATCTTCTTTTCCCAATCAGCAAAGGTTTCCTCATAGCCTTCAATCGGAGGATCATACTTGGGCAGCGGATCCTTCAGATTGAAACCACTCGCCTTGATCAATTCCGAGAGCGATTCGCAATAGATCTCCAGCTTACCGCTTTTCGTCTTGAGCGGACTGCCTTCAGGATCTTTAATGTAGCCAGACAACTCGGTGTGTCCCAGCTTGTCATCGGCTGAGCGCTTCACGCGATAGATACCTGCATCCTTGAATTCCTGATAAGGAATCCGGCCTGTTTGCGGTTCGCCCTTGGCACCCAGCGCAGCGATATCTTGCTGAGTAATGGTCAACAGCGGTTCAAATCCAGAGTTATCTTGTAATTTGACCTGGCAACCCGCAAGTTGGTTGTAGACCATCTGCTCACTCGAAAGAGGTTTGATGTCTTCCGCTTTCAGACCCAGGCGTACGCCAACTGCCACTGCAATATCAAGGTCATCCTTGGCTTCGAAAAGTGGTTTAGTAACCTGGCTGTTGTAGATCAAAATTTCGCGATCACCAGTTTGGAAGTTACCAAGTTGTTCCCACTGGCTGGTGACCGGCAGGACAAGGTCAGCATACTTCGCTGATGAATTGAGGAATAGAGACTGGACCGCCACGAACTCCATCTTGCGGAAGACCTGTATGCCCTTATTCACATTGGTTCTCTGATTTAATGCATCGCCAAAATCAGCTGAGATGATCATACGAATGTCAATATCACGGATGTCATCGTATCCGGCATGGTATTTACCGGAGAGAAT
The DNA here is from genome assembly GCA_026390035.1 of Chloroflexota bacterium. GTDB lineage: Bacteria > Chloroflexota > Anaerolineae > Anaerolineales > Villigracilaceae > UBA5195. The sequence goes on along the minus strand of JAPLGT010000059.1, from coordinate 26,660 downwards.
TGCTTCCCACATCTCGCAGTTGTTCAAGATGTTCGGGGCGCTTTTGCGGGTGCCTTTGTCATTAAGCGGATTGGGAATAGCTTTGACGCCATTCGATCCGGCATTAATGAGCGCCGCACCGGCGTTGGCTGCGCGGCTGTGCATATTGGGGCCAACACCTGAACCGACAAAACCGACATTTCCGGTCATCCAACCCACGGTTAGCATGGCCTGCGGGAGACATTCGCCGTTGTTGATACGGGCTGGTGCTCCAGCGGTCTGGATCATGGCTGGCTTGGTGGTTGCAAGTTCCTGGGCCAGCCAGCGGATTCGATCGGCTGGTACGCCACAGATTTCAGATGCCCACTCAGGAGTTTTGGGCTGCTTGTCAAATGTGCCCAGAACGTAGTCTTTGAAGTTGTTGTTTGGATCAGCGCCTTCTGGCATATGATCAGCATCAAAACCAACGGTATATTTATCGAGGAAATCCTGATCTTGCAGGTTCTTATCGATCATATGGTAAGCCATCGCCAGCAGCATGGGTGTATCAGTGCCAGGCCGGATGGGAATCCACTCGTCTGCCAGGGCAACGGCAGTATCGTTGTAAATCGGGTCAATCGAGATAAACTTTGTGCCGGCTTTTTTTGCTTGTAGATAATAGTAGGTTGGATTGCCATTGCTCGAGACAGCGGAGTTCACGCCCCATAAGACGATTAATTTAGCTTGCCGCATTCTGAAACGATCATTCCCGGCTGTATCACCAGTTCCAGGAATACCGGTGAGTAGTGGGTAATCCTCACGCCAGGTTCCCCAAGAAACGCTGCCCCAGCGATCGATATTGCCGCCGTAGAGACCCAACACACGACCCATCGAGCCTGAATGGACAGCGAAAATGGATTCGTTTCCAGATTGCTCTTTAACGCGCTTGATCTCGCTGGCATAGATGTCGATGGCTTCATCCCAAGTAATACGCACCCATTCGTCCTTGCCGCGCAGTTCTTTCTTGCCGCCGCCGGGTTCCCAATTCTTTCGCTTCATGGGGTACTTCAAGCGATCAGCGCCAAAGACAACCTTGCGCTGTGAGCGACCACGCACACAACCTCTTTGCTGAGGATAATCGGCGCTGTCTTCGTGGGTGTCATCAGTCTTTACACGTGTAACGACACCCTCAACCACATGGGCTTTGATCAAACAACGCCCACCGCAATTATGCCAGCAGGCTGCCGAGACCCATTTACCTTCACTGGCTGCTTTGTCGGCAGCAGCTTCAACCGCTTTTAAACCAGTGTTCACTCCGCCCGCCAACACGGCAGTACCACCGAGCGTCGCGCTCCATTTCAGGAAGCTGCGTCGGGTCAATACCGTATCGGTCAGAGCTTTGGTGAGGAAATCTTTTTCAGTCATTGCTTTTCCTCCGGAAATTGCATCGGAAATATCATTGTGCTCAAGTTGAGCGGAGCCGGTTGGCTCAGACAGAGTGGAAAACAAAAAAATATTTTTGAAATAAGCCTGCTCCTGATAGGGGATATGCGGCTAAGGAAACCGCGATAGTTATTTTCGTCACTATCAGGATACCGGATAAGTAGCCTAGGGGCATCGTCATTGTGGACAATACGGCCTCACCCTTAAGAGTGATTTCCTTTATTGATCACGGGGTGGGATCAGACCATGCTTAAGTGCATAGGTGGCAGCCTGGGTCCGGTTTTCGAGTTGAAGTTTCTCGAGGATATTCTTGATATGGCTTTTTACGGTATTAACCGAAATGGAAAGCTTCAAGGCAATCTCGTGATTGCTGGCGCCACTTGACACCAGGCGCAGGACAAATAACTCTCTTTCGGTCAGGGCCTGTTCGCCTTTATTCCCATCTGCCATCCGATTTGCAACAGCTTTTAATAGTCTGCCGGCCATGACCCTCGTCATCGCTGGTTCACCTTTGGAAACACCTTCGAGTAGATCAAATAATTCATCGGCATCCAAGCTTTTCAAAAGATAGCCGGAAACACCATGCTGAACCGCTTCATACAGATGGCCATCTTTTTCTGATGAGGTCAGCATAACAATGGCTATCTCGGGAAACCTTTGTCGAATTTCTTTGGCAGCCTGAAGACCATCCATCTTGGGCATATAAATATCCATCAAGATCACATCTGGCTGCAGTTTTTCCGCCAGCAGCACAGCCTCTTCACCTGTCTCGGCTTCACCCACTACGCGCACCAAATCCTCGCGTGTCTTCATCAGCCCAATCAACCCCTGACGAAAAAGTTTATGATCATCTGCGATTAAGACTTTAATGGTTATCATTTTTACCTTTCAAATTAAATACCTATACGAATGTGGGTGGCATAGAACAGGAAGCGCCCAATGATCTCATCTATCAGGATCAATAAACAGGACATGTAAACCGGTTGCAGGAGGGTCTGCGGGGCCAGCCCGGATTTATACATTCGAAACACAGCAAAACCGAACCAGAGCGGGGCAATGCCTAAAAGGATCAGGCGAATGATGAAGAGAGGAACATAAAGCTGGAAAAGAAGTTGAAGGCTGGTCTGCGCGGCGGCGTCTCCCTGTGACAATTCGTATATCTGGTAAAAAATGATCGCGTAATTAACCACCACCACCAGGAAGGTGGCCAGAGCGAGCCATGAAATGGAGAATTCAATTACCTGTGCGCGGGTCTCAAGGTCATCGGCTTTCTGGATCTCTGCGAATTTCAAATCCAGAACCAATAGGAATGAAATCGTCATGATCCCCAGTTGAAGCGCCGTCGTATAAAAAGAGACGATCACGGTGGAAGAATTCCAGGCAGTTTGTGTAGGGATCAGGTAAATGCGTGCCATGCAGTAAATAACGGTAACCCCGAATAGAATTGTCATCCATCCCAGGATGGTGATCTTCTTGAGATGGTTGTGTTTATACCGGCTAAGAAGCCAGGTCACGCTAAGAGTCAGAAAAAACAGGACTGTAAAAGCAATCTCACGACTCAGCCACGATGTTCGAAAGTTAACGATCGCTAAAAATGAATTGAAAGGTTTGCTCAGGTGCAGATGCGAGCCGATCATGGACACAATCACTGTGATTGAAATAACCAGGATTGGGTTCCGGATGATGCGATCTATCTCCGCGGGGCTGAACCGGTAGCTGCCAAGCCATCGAATAATCCACAGAATAAATAACGCCCCGATTGCCAGCTGCATCAGGATTGTATAAACAGGTAAAGCCCATTCACGCACATTCATCGAACGCTCTTCTTTCCTATTGGCCCTATCGAAACATCATGGGATCACAACGCTCTGTTTTTGCAAGTGCTCGTGCTGGAGGCATGGCAACCTGCAATCGATACATGTGCCCATTCCGCGCTCAGGTTTGATGATCAGGTTTCCGCCCACACCTTCGGCCCGCTCACGCATGGTTCGCAAACCAAAATTGCGCTTTGAACCTGTCATAACAAAACCCACGCCATCATCGATAATCTGCAAGTGGATATATTCGCTATGCTCAAAAACTTCTTTCATAACAGTTACTTCAACCAGATGGGCCCGGGCATGCTTGCGAACATTTGTCAGGGCCTCCTGTAAAATACAAACCAGCTGAACCTCTGCAACCGAAGAGAGGTTCAAGTCACCACTAACTTGAAAAGATAACTTCGTTTTGATATTCGTTTGAATACCAAATTCAGTGAGATATTCTTCCACAGCAATTGCCAGGCTTTTTTGATCGGCAAGTGTGGTTCTTAAGCTTAAGATATTTTCCCTGACATCTGCGTTCGCAACACTGATCGCCTTTCGCATTTGAGAAAGCTCATCGCGAAGTTTCTCTGACTTGCCTTGATTGAGTAGGGACCCCAGAGTTTGTACCTGCAAATTTAGATAGCCCAATACCTGCGCAAGACCATCATGCATCTCCCTGGCAATGCGACCTCTTTCTTCAATAATGGATAAGGATTGAAGCTGAGAAGTCATCAAACCATGCTGAATGGCGATTACGACCTGATCAGCAGTGCTCTCCAACCAGAATAAATCGGCCTCAGAAAATTGCCCTTCACCACAACGCGCAATCCACAAGATTCCGATGGTGGTATTCTCCAATTTCAGAGGAACAATCGCAATCGCCTTGCTCCTTGCACTCGTTTTTCGCACATCAACCGGGGTTATTTCAAAAAAACAGATGCCTTCAAATGTCTCGTCAGCTTCATCGCCCTGGGACCGAAAAGAACGAGAATTCCGAATCACATTCTGGGCTTGAATATTGTCTACCTTGACCGATAAATTTGCGACCAATTCGCTACCTTTCTCATTTGAGTAGCATTTCAACTCCAGAGCGGCGCTCTCCTGGTTCAGGATCGCCACTCCCACAAAATCGGGATGCATTAGCTGCCGCACGGTTTGTACAATATAGAGCAAAATATCATCAACATGCTCCAACTCAGCGATCAGACGACTGATACTGACGAGCGCATTCATCCAACTTTCTGCAGTTTGACGGGCAATGATCTGAGCTTCAAACGCGGCCTTTTGTGCATCATCCACCTCAGCCTGTAGTGCCAGTACCTGGCGCTTGCGAATTGCCTCAAATACATCCAGCGCTTTTACAACAAAGAATGTTACGATCACCGCCGAAAACATACGCCATATTTCGATCGGTAAACCTGTGGTGTTCAGCACACTTTGATAATCCAACCCATAAGATAGTGTTTCACTGGCGTTTTCGCCAATGAAGGCATTCGATATGACACGATCATACGTGTAATAAGATACCGGGCTGTGCGGTGCTGCCGGCACGATCAACCCTACCACGACGGCTTCGAACAGGAAAGCCAGCCCCGCGCCAAGCATCAGGTTGGAAACATCGTACATTTCCAGCTTTCTCTGGATGTACCACTGGCGCAGGAAACCGACCCCGGCCAGCAGGCTGCCCGGCAGGTAAAGCAGGAAACGGGTCCAAATTTCGATTGGGATCTCGATCGGCGAGGGGGTGATGAAGGTTGTGGCGGCGTAAGTAATGACAAAGGCAATCGGTACCATCAGTATGCCCGGAATAAAAATACTCCAGACAGGTAATGGATTTAGGTTGTTCAAAATACCCCAGCCGAAACGTAAAAGGAGTAACCCTGTCATAAAGTGAAGCGTAACCCGCAGGGCGCTCAGAATTTCGGCGAAATCCAAAAGCGAGCCGCTGGTCAGAAACATATCCACCCAACCCGCTGCCCCCCCCACGAAACCAAAGGCTGCCAACCAGGGTAGTTCATTTTTTAACGGAAAATTACCTTCGCGTCTTAATTGAAGATATGCAGCCAGCCCCAGGCCTTCAAATGCCAATCCATACAGAAAGTACAAGAGTATCACAGCAAAACTCAATCAACATAGTGGATTAGCAAATCTTTACTTGATTTGTAAACATTTACCAATTTCCATTTTACTAACCTTTCATCATAACTACAAATGACAAAGATCATGCTTATAACCATATTTAACCCTCTATTTGTTACGAGGGAGAAAATACCCCATAAACCCAGACAAATTCAGCTTTTCTGACGATGGTACTGTTTCTGCAAACTCCGTTAAAAGCTAAAAAAGGTCGGATTCACCTTCAAACTCTATCTACTTTTTTTCGATTTCGGAGTAAAATGGACGCTTCTAGCTGTTCCGCCTGCCTTTGCCCACCCTGCATCTACCCGCATTTGCGCTTTTCGGGAATGTTCTTGGGGGGAAAATCGGGACCAATCAAACCACAGGCCAGAATAATAATTTAAGGAGATATGATGAACGATATTTTGAAGGTTCAGGATGGCCAGGTCATTTCAATGGATTACACCCTGCGCGTAGACGGCGAGATCCTGGATTCTTCGGCGGGTCACGCACCATTGGAATTTTTACAGGGCGCGGGCAACATCATCCCTGGGTTGGAGCAGGAACTCTACGGGATGGCGCTTGGCGAAAGTAAAAACGTCATCGTTCAGCCTGAAGATGGCTACGGCATACTCGACCCGGATGCTTTCGTTAATGTTCCCCGGGATCAATTTCCCGCAAATATTCCGATGGATATTGGCGTCGAAATCCAGGTTACCGACGAAAGCGGAAACCCGATGAATGCCAGGATCGACTCGGTCGACGATGATAATGTAACACTGGATTTTAACCACCCTCTGGCTGGCAAGGAACTGCATTTCGACATGACGATCGTCGGTCTGCGCGATGCCAGCGATGAAGAAAATGAACACGGACACGTCCACAACGGGCACAGTCACTAACTCGTCGAATTCTTGGGATCAAATAATAAGAAAAGCTCTGCGGCATAACGCCTGCAGAGCTTTTCTTATTCATCAAGCCTGGCACCCGATCATCATTCTGGTTGATATTAAACAATCAGCACAAAAATTACCGCAAAGACAGCGCAACCCAGGTTGACGATATCATTATTAAGCCAGTCCCAACCACGCTTGCGTGTGGTTGGCGTACCGCAGGTATGGAACGGATGTCGCTCGGTCTCTTTGTTACAGGTGGAGCAGTGATAAATGGCTTGCACAGTCGCACCGAGCAGGGAGTCGAACAATGAACCCAGAAAACCTGCCAGAGTCACCCAGAGCCCAACAGTCCAGGCCGATGGCAGCGGCGCAAAGACACCCGCCAGCACGCCAATCACAGTTGAACCTGCTAAAGCCGCCAGGGTACCCACCAAAGAAATTCCGCCAGAGGTACCCTTCTCCACCACCCTGCCAAGATTGGTGATCATACGCGGTGGATGCGGGTTGAGCACCCCCAGCTCGGTCGACCAGGTATCTGCGTTTACCGCCGCCAGCGAGGCGGCAAAAGCCAACCAGACCCACAGCGATGTAGGGTAAAAATAATGCAGGCCGGCAAACAAGGTCGCCAGACCGCCATTGCCAAAAACCTGACCAGCATCACGCTGACCACCTTTGGAAAATTTTTCGTTCAGACCAGCCTTACGTTTTTTGAAAGCCCTGGTCAGTGCGCTGGACGAAACGAAGAAAGCCAGCAGCAGGAGCGCCCACTGCCACCCGCCAATCCCAAAAATTACGCCGCCAACCAGAACAGAGGCAAAAGCTCCGGAACGGCTCAAGGAATGCGCGCGATAAGCGCCAAAAGCGACGATGACTGCGAATAATAAACCAGCGAATAATTGTATAAGCATTAGATGGGGGTGGTGAGAATAAAATAGACAGCGGCCAGGAAAAACGCGGTTGAAAGTGCACCAGATGCCCAAACGGTTAGTGCCAGTACACGCAGTTCAGGTTTGCGAAAGAAAAACAGCCCGATAATTAATCCAATCGTATATAGAAATGCGCTCAAAAGCGGTAGCAAGATCAACTGCGTACCAGGCACCGGCTCAAGCGGAGCCCCGGTGGATCCGAAGCCAAGCGGAATGCGGTCCAGAACAGGGATCGAGACTGTCACCCAAACCAGCAACCCAACATTCAAGAAAGCGCCCAACAACCACAAATAACGTACCAAGGGACTCTCCCAGGCACGCGCTACTACAAAGGATGGGTACTGCGACTGCCCATGCGCAGGCTGCAGGCTGCCCATTTCAATCGTTTTTTGGAAAGCCGCCGAAAACGCAGCGGGGTTTTCAGGTGAAATTGCGAAGATCTGGCGCGCCGTGGCTACCAATAAAAGGTTACTCGAATCAGAAGCGAGAAACTCTACTCTGCCGATATCTGGCTGACGCGTCACACCCAGAATACCGCCAGGCAGACGAAACCACGGCAGACTGATGGGAGCCAGCAGACCCTTCAGCGGGCGCACCCATTCAACCTCCGTGACCGGGATTTCTTCGATCCGCAGGCCCCAGACCAATCGCAAAGTATTGCGGTCAAGCAGATAGTTGGCACGGGCAAGCGCGTAGGCGCGATAAGCCAGAACCGGCACAGGAATGGAAGTCGATATAAACAGCAAAACATAGAGTGTAAAAACCAGGCCCACCTGCGTATGAAAAGTCAACCAGAGCGCGGCAAAACTGACCAGGCTGAGTACAATCGACAAAATGATATGGATAACCAGCCCACGCTGGCGGGCAGGCGGAAACTCGTTCATTACCGATCGATTTCCACTTTTAACACAGCACAAACATATTCGACCTGCTCGCGAGTCATCACACCGCTGAAAGGCACCGCCACACCGCGCTGTCCCAGATCTTCTGTGATGGGAAAATCGCCTTCCAGATAGCCAAAGCGCTCCTGCATGTATGGCTGCAAATGAATGGGCAAAAAATAGGGGCGAATGGGCACGCCGCGGGCTTCGAGGCGCTTGGCCAACTCTGCCCGGTCAATCTCCCTGGACAGGCGAATGACATAAACAAACCATGACATGCGCGTCGTTTCAGGAACAATCACCGGGATTTCAATTCCAGGAATGCCGGCCAGGCCTTGCGAATACCATCCGGCAACAGCCTCCCTTTTTGCCAGCATTTCATCCAGCCGGCGCAGCTGGGCCAGACCCAGAACAGCCGACATTTCATCCAAACGGTAGTTATAGCCAAGGTAAGTATGCGAGAGCCAGGTATCGCCGGGCGCGCGTCCCTGGTTGCGCAAGGCGCGCATAAAATTGGCAGCCTGATCATCATTGGTTATGATCATCCCGCCTTCTCCAGTAGTCATTTGTTTATTGGGATAAAAAGCAAAGATACCATATTCACCATGAGTGCCGGCCTTTTGGCCTTTATAAGTCGCGCCAATCGCCTCACACGAGTCTTCGATCAGAGTTAATCCATACTGGCGGGCAACAGCAGCGATAGGTCCCAACGCAGCCGGCTGACCAAAAACATCCACCGGCAAGATGGCCTTGAGCTTGCCCAGCCCTCGCTCCGATTTACCAGGAAAATCGCGCGGCAGCCACTTTTCTGCGGTCTTGCCACCCATCATCAGGTCTCGAGCCGCCATGGTAACAAGATCCGGATCAATATTCCCCGTTACTGGGTCTACATCCACAAAAATAGGCACGGCATTCTCAAACAAAAGCGCATTCGTGGAAGCCACAAAAGAAAAGGGCGTTGTGATCACCAGGTCTCCGGCGCTGATACCAGCCGCGCGTACCGTCAGGTGCAGCCCGGCAGTGCCTGAGTTGACAGCAATGGCATGTTTTGCGCCAGTATATTCGCAAAATGATTTCTCAAATTCCACTACCTTGGGACCAAGGCTGAGAATGGGGGTATTGATCACTTCCATCACCGCCTGACGTTCGGCATCGGTGATATCGGGAGAAGACATGGGGATTTTCATGATGGCATATCCTGGTCTTACTAGTTTTTAGGCAAACAACCGTTTATGGGAATCTGCTCAGCCGTGAGAGGGATCAGGCAGGGCGAATTTCGGAAAGCAAGGCGTCGAGCGGAATTTGTTTGTTTTCTGATTCTTTACGCAGTTTGACTTCCAACATACCGTTCTGCAGCCCGCGCTCGCCAACTGTTACGCGTATCGGGCAGCCGATCAGATCGGCATCATTGAACTTGACCCCGGCACGTTCATCGCGATCATCAAAGAGTACAGACAATCCGGCGGCTGAAAGCTGAGCATACAGGCTTTCAGCGGCACTGACAGTGTCGATGGTCTTGCCCGGCACATTCATCAGGTAAACATCCAGCGGGGCCACAAAAGCAGGCAGCGTAAGCCCTTTTTCGTCGTGGTGGATTTCGGCAAGAACCAAGAGAAGTTTTTCAAAGAGAACTTCGCCTTTCGCAAAAACCAGCGTGGCAGACCGGCTTTCCAGCGGTGCCGTACATGCAGGGCAGGCCTCACCCGCAGCTGCCAGGCTCAGGTCAGCAACCATATCTGCCTGATAGTCACGCGGGTAGTTGGTATTTTTCAGGTGGTAGCCATGCTCATTCGCACCGGCTACCAGGTTGGAAGAACGAGCCACCAGCTCGTCGATAACAATCATGGCGCCATGCAGACCGATCGGTGATGCATAGCCCGCAATTGCCCCGCAAGCAGCAATCTCATCCGCAGTCGCCAGGCGGATATCCCCAACATAGGCTTGCAGTTTGGGCTCACTCAACTGCAAATCTCCACGCACTACGACGAACACAAATTTACCATCCTGCAGCCGGGTAAACATCAAAGCTTTGGCAGTCTTTTGTGGCGGGATCTGCATGAAAAGCGCCAGCTGCGCAATGGTGCTGCATTCGGGCGTCTGGACTTTTTCAACGGGCAGCGCAGCTTCTTCACTGAAAGGCTGTCTACAGCTACGGGCTAATTCGCGACGAGAGGCGTACCCGCAGGCAGGGCAGAGCAAAATTTCCTGTGTAAACGCATCCCGGTTCGATTTACCCGGCTCATTTCCTGATGGTGTACTTTCAAACAGGGCAAAATATTCACCCACTTCATCAGAATATGCGCCGCGGAGCGCAAGCCGTGTGAAAAGACCAGGCAGATCCAACCCCGGGATGGCGAGGGCCTGGCGCAGTTTTTCCAGGGTAAGCTTCCCAAGCTGCAAAGGCTCAGCCACGCGAGATACATAACCGGCGCGGTATAGAAATGCAAGTCCCTCCGCGCGGATATCGGAGGGGGCTGAACGTTGGGTCTGGATGGATAGTTCGGAAAATCTCATGTAAATTCAGTTCAAGCAGGGGTTTGGTCAGAAATAGGGGTCTCAGATCCGGAGTCCTGGCCAAGATCAAGATCAACATGATCTTCCATTCGGATCTGTCCACGCAGGAAGGCGCCGTCTTCTGTCACGAATGAGGTGGTGACTACATCGCCCCAGACTCGCCCGCTGGCACGGATCTCAAGCTTTTGGGTAGTGATATTGCCGCGTACAGCTCCAGCAACAATGACAGTACTGGCGCGGATATTTTCACAAGTCACCCGCCCGCTTTCGCCGACCACCAGCATGCCGCGCAGGACAATCTGGCCTTCAAAGGTACCTTCAATTCGCACACCACCGGCGCCACTGAGCTTGCCTTCCCAGATGACGCCAGGCCCTAGCACAGACGTGATACGTTCAACTGACTGAACTACAGTAGCTGGAGTGCCTTGTTGTGTGTTTGCATTTCGTTTAAACATATTTATTGGTTAGACCTGGACTCAAGATGTTTGATGATGAATAACAAGAATCAATTGTACCTTGAAAATTATTGCTCGGCTCTTTGTGTTTCAATAAATTGGACGCACACAACCATCCAGAAAAGTTTTCCCCTGGCTTGAGCATAAAAGACCTGGTGGCTGATGTTTCCAGCAGGCAAGAAAGTCGTTGGCTTTGCATGCAAGTGAAGTTTTTGCGCGCACTTTTGGTACTCGGCAAGCCGACCACAAAAAAACAGTCAGAAATGAAAAAGGATGCGCCTCTTAAAAACGGCGCATCCTTCAGAATTCATGCTCAGTGGGCTATGATTCTTTCGCCCGAGGATCTGCCGCAGCCATGATGTTATAGCCGCTATCCACATACAACACTTCGCCGGTAACATGCGCAGCCATATCCGAGCAAAGATACAACGCGGCATTACCACAATCTTCAGGGGTAACATTCTCACGCATGGGGGCCATGTCCGCAAAATTCTTGTACATATCACGAAAGCCGCTGACACCCATCGCCGCAAGGGTCCGGATCGGACCTGCCGAAATGGCGTTAACCCGGATGCCCTGCGGACCAAAGTCGGAGGCCATATAGCGGGTGGATGCTTCCAGGGCAGCTTTGGCCACGCCCATCATATTGTAATTTGGAGCTACCTTAACCGAACCGTAATAGGTCAGAGTCAGCAATGCGCCACCCTTGCGCAGGATAGGCTGGAATGCGCGCGCCAGCCCGACAAATGAATAGACGCTGATATCCATAGCCAGGTGGAACCCGGCGCGGCTGGTGTTGTAAAAATGACCACTCAGCTCATCTTTATTGGCAAAACCAATCGAGTGGACCAAAATATCGATCTCGCCAAAACGCTTCGCAGCTTTTTCTGCCACGTTTGCGATCTGCTCATCAGAAGCCACGTCACACTGCTCAACAAAATCAACGTTCAACTGTGCAGCCAGCGGTTTAACGCGCTTTTCCAGGGCTTCACCCGCATAACTGAAACCCAATTGGGCGCCTTCACGCGCAAAAGCCTGCGCAATACCCCAAGCGATCGACTTATCGTTGGCGAGGCCAAAAATCAATGCATTCTTACCAGTTAAAAGACCCATCTTTCCTCCAGGTTTGGTTATCCAGTCACCATAAAACGCCACGGCATCGATTTCCATGGCTCTGGCACTTTGTATAAACCCACTCGTGGCCCAATCGTCACGCTTGCGTCAGAAATCACAATTCCGGTCTCGATCCATAGGTCGGACTGAGTGCTGGTAAGGTCAATCCCATTTTGATCATTATCAATCCCGAGAGCTTTCGTCAATTTAGCCGGTCCATCCGTCCAAACGCTGCTTTTGACTCCTGGCCGGCGGGCTTTAATTTCATCCAAGCCCGTATCCGCCTGAATGGCACGGATCAAAACAGCCGCGGGGAATCCTTCCGCCTCGGTCACAGCATTCAACATCCAGTGCATGCCGTACGTAAAATAAACATACGCCCGCCCCGCAGTCCCGTACATGACCCGTGTGCGGACGGTCTTTCCTGCCCTGGCATGGCAAGCCAGATCTGTTTCGCCAATGTAGGCTTCCGTTTCCGTGATCAGCCCCGATATACATACGCCAGCCAGAATTCGCACAAGCCGCGCTCCGAGCAGCTGACGGGCAACAGTCAAAGTGGATTGGGCGTAAAACTCGAGCGGGAATGGCATGCCTGCCGGATGCTCAAGCAAAACTGGAAGACAAATGGCTGCAATCGCCGATCACATCCACCCGCCAGCGGTGCGCATCGGGATAGTAACGGAAAGCCGCAAAGGCAGTGTTTCCCAACTCAAAGCGTGGTCCCTGGAAATTGGGCTGTGGGGTGATCCCCAAGATAGCATACAGCGCCATGTTTAATATTGCTCCGTGCGCAACCACCAGATACCTGCCCGCTGGGCGCTGTAAAACCCTATGCAATGCCTGCCCGGCGCGCAAGTAAAGCGCCCATTCGCTTTCGCCACTTTCATGTCTTGAATCGTAAGGGTTTACAAATTCGGGGGATGGAAATTGAGTTTGAATCTCAGCGAAAGTCATCCCAGAGCGCGTACCCATGTCCCTTTCAACCCACAGCGGTTCAAATTCTATCGTAGGAATACTCAGATCAGCGGCAAGGATGTGGGCAGTTTCACTTGCTCTGCTCAAAGGGCTGGTGATGGCAGTATCAAATTGCAAGCCCTCACGCTGCCAACGTTGTGCCAGGCTGCGAGCCTGGGACCGACCAGTTTCAGAAAGCGGAAAGTCGCTCAAGCCCTGCATCCGGTTTTCCACATTCCCAACCGATTCGCCATGTCGAACGAAAGTGATATAAAACAATGGGCCTTTTTCTGGTGACATTTCTAGCAGCTCCCGCGCGCACAAACGCGCGCAATCATTTTTTAATGACTCTTCTTGAACACGGTCTTACCTGCCAACAGAGAGAAACCCTTCTATAGTGTAAGATTTTCGGGCAGATCGGGCTCAACCCAGACGGAAGAGCCAGGTTTATCGTGCCGAGCTCTGGTCTCTGCGCCAGCGCTTTCAGCATGCTCTGATGTGTCAAACATCAGAGCACCGCATGAATATTATCGCACAAATTAGTCTGCATAAGTTGTTATCATGCGCAATTATCTAGCGAAGAACTAATCCTCGCCAGTAAATACATCTGTAATTTAGAGCAGTTTCGCAAATTGCATAAACTGATACAAAATTTATCTATTCTGGATTACTGGCAGGTTAATTTTAGCGGATCTTGCCAATATGCTTTAACATTATTTTCCTGCCAAAATACGACAACCATTGCCTCAAAATAATTTCCCCGTTGGCAACCTGCTACCCAGGTATCCGCTCCTGGAATTCGAGCCGATAAGTTCTTATCAGCCGGCAATACAACTACATTATCCTTGCCACCAATCAACAAGAAAGATAGGTGATCAAAACCAGCACTGCCAATCAACGGATCAACTTCAAATGTCAGGCCATCGCCTTTGTTTTCCGCATAGTAACGAGGGTAGAGAGCTTTACCATGGAGCACTTGCATCGCAGGATTTTCGGCCAGGAAAGTGATTAGGTTTTCATTACCTGCCCGTGAGAATTCCGAATGTGACCCATTGATCTTTATAAAATCAGCCATAGAGGCAGATTCTCGATAAAGTTTTGATGGTAAATTTTCCATCATGACCGGAATGGCACCCACAAACAGAAAAGCCAGGCCGAATAGAAATATTCTTGAAAAGTAACTGCCTTTTTCAGAAAGGGTTATAGCTTCCCCGGTTGGTTCGCGATTTTGATACCAGCCAAACAAAACCATGATCCCAGTTGCTATCTCCAATAACCCAATTGAAAAATACAGCAATATCCCCCAATCCATAGGCACAAGATAACGCCCTCCAGATGTAAGCGATATCGATGTTGTCAGGTTGTAACCCAAAATTACAGCTAACGGAACCAATCCAGCCGCACGCCTACGCATCCATGCTGATGCGATTCCCCAGGATGTAATCGCAAGCACACCCAGAATGACCCAAAAGCCGCCGGGAAGTAAACTTCCATCCCAGTTTAAATTCCAATACTGAAGCCGCACCAGATCCAGCAATTTATAGAGTTCGAGCGACGGGGGCAGCATCAGGGTAATACCGATCAGATTATGAAGATAATTCGTTACAATGCCCTGCACAATAACAAAGTAGTTTTTCTGAGGTCTGCCTGTAGTTTGGACCGCCGGATCTGTGATAATGATTGGGTCATAGCGTTGATTGACAATCACGCCGGTGGTTTTATTGGTAATGAAACTAAAAGGATCACCAGATGTGACAAGATTGCGCACCAACCATGGAGCAGCGCTGATAACTACAAAAACCGTGAGCATTATTGATGCAGTGATCCAACGCTTCCATTTGAAATTACTGGCTAATCCAATCACTAAAATCGTTGCGGGAAGAATACTGATGGAATTCAGCCTGGCAAGGCTGGTCAGTCCCAAGATGCCCCCGGCAATCCACAGGTTCGAATTGGTTGCATCTTGAGACTTCATCCATTTCAGCATAAAAAGTGTAAACAACAATACACCCAGGGCGGTCAGCATTTCGCTCAAAATCATTTTCGAGGTGGAAACATGAATGTAGTTGGTCAAAGCAATGGCGTTATATTCTTTTATGATCAGCAAGACTGCAAACATTAACCCCAATGGCCGTGAATACAATATTTTTCCAATTAAATACCCGCAGACTGGAATAAAAGCAAAACACATGATTTGGAGTAAATAGAATCGGGCATAGCTTGTCCCAGCCAGAAAATGTAAAATTGCCAAAAATGAGATGTATATTGGCTTATCCAGTACGTCAGCAGCCATTTTTTGCCCAATAAGCATTTTTTGAGCAGCCACGTCAAAAAGAAGCGAGTCGTTATATGGGTAAACCTCATAAGTTGGGAGGCGGGGAGCCGTATTAAATACACCCGCTACAAAGGACTGGTTATTCCAAAGAATAACTGCCGCCAACCAGACCACCAACACCACCCCGATATCGAGCAAAATTATTTTCAAAAAAGGTTTTTTCGAGCGACACAAAATTAGCTCTAACCCCAAACCTGCTGCTAAGGCCATTAATACCTGCGGCCATAGTATCGGAACGCCAATTTTTGACCAATAGGTATTGGCACTCAGCACACCCAACCCGGTCAAAGCAACAAGACACCAGATTAAAACCATGATTGCCATCACTGAGATCGCAGCAATATACTTGTCTTTTGCAAACTTCTGGAGTTGTTTATTGATAATGATCTGGCGACCAATCATTCCAATCAGGACTTGCAAGCTCACCAATAGGACCCAGGTCACCAAGGGATGCAGACGTTCTTCAACCACCCAAAGTCCAGCCAGGTATTTTTGAGGCATTTCCAGGATCACGCAAGCCAAAAAGAATAAGAACCCACTACATGCGATCACAAAATTCTTACGACCTGGCTTATCAAGGTTCTCTGTCAACCAGTCTTGCGCTTTTAGCGGATGCCTGATAATGAGAATGAACAGGCCAATAAAAAATATTGCAACAAGAACAAGGATGCTCGCCACCATTATTCGGCTTCTGGACAAACCAAACAATATTGCATTTTGCCCGTCATTTGGCATGATCATTAAAAATACCGCTGCTGTAATTGCCGGCAGGATACTATTTATAATTAAAATCAGGCGGGGCTTAATAAGCATAAATATTCCTTCAAAAACATACAAGTACCATCAAAACAAGTAACTCAAACTATTTGACCAAAAGCACTGCCCGATCAGAGGATCCAGCTTTGCATCTGGCATTTCACCATAGACTAATCAACACGTACCGGCTCATATTCCACGGTGGGTACGGTCAGCCATGACTCTGGCGGAGATGTGCCGGGCTTGCGCCTGGTTCTCAAACGTGTAAAATCACTCAAGTTTTGGATTGTTTGATAAACCCAAGCGGATCAGGGAGAAGATGAAAGCGCCAAACACAACGGACAATTTTCCCGGAGGAACAACCTACTGACCCTCGCGCGCCCAAACCCGCACAATCATCCCATCTGGAGTTTTCTCGATTACTTCCATATCCGCCACCAGGTAAAGGTCTGTTAACGGCATGTACAATTCGAATGGATCTGGCTCAAACCAGATGTAATAACCGGGCTTATCATAAGGCCAGCCCGCGAAAGCACCCTTGATTTCGTCCTTGGTACGGGGAGTATCTTGTGCCGGCGGCTGAAGCATACGATGCCGGCTAAAGAACCAGACAACCGGAGGTATGTTACTGTAAAGATTAGCCTGCGGTTCTTTTTGCAGCAGCACTTTCACCCTGGAGAGCAATATGGATTCTCGAAAAACACGCGTATTATACTGATTGTAACCAGCCTCGCCATCTTCCAAACTGGCCCGCAAGTATTTATAATCTTTATAAAGCGGGAGCGACAACCACAACAAAAAAAGGATCGCCAACCCAATTCGCAGACTTGGACGAGAGAACGGAATATGCGGCAGAACCAGGTAGTCAAAACTGATGAAAATAAGCGCAAGGATAGGGACCATGATGATCACAAAATAACGATCTGAGAACAAGGCCTTGTGATCACCGGTTTGAATATTGAGAATGGATGAAGAGTAATATACAACAGTAAAGATCAACATCGACACCTGCGCAGGTCGTAAGAATTCTTTGGCCCACTCACGCCAGTTTTGCAGTTTGTTGATTAATAAAAGCACGATCAGAATAAACGCAAGCATAACGACAGGTTCGACAAACCCGGTCTTCGATATCGGCCGGTAAGGAATAAACCAATACATGATCTTGCGCAAGGATTGCAACAAATTTACCAGCGCATCTGCCCCTATGGCATTGTTTGTACCCCAC
The DNA here is from genome assembly GCA_026390035.1 of Chloroflexota bacterium. Lineage (GTDB taxonomy): Bacteria > Chloroflexota > Anaerolineae > Anaerolineales > Villigracilaceae > UBA5195. The sequence continues at coordinate 9,281 of JAPLGT010000059.1, read as the reverse complement.
CAGGTACGGTATTGCAGGTAATTATGCAAATAGATCCAGGCTGCCGTTGGTAACAACGCCAGAGCTCCAAATAGACCCGCCAATGGAAAACTTTTCAGGATATGTCGGCCATGGGCATACAGGATAACCAGGCCACCAGCGACAATTTGGGATAATCCTGAAAAGCGCAACAAGGGTGCCAGGACCGCCAACACAAACATACCCAGGAAAGGCTGCCAGGCAGACTTCTGTATATAATATTCGGCAGCTATGAAAAACAATAGCGAAAAGGTCAGGGAAAGCGGATCAGAAAGAATGCTGGCATGCATGGCCAGGAATGAGGTCGAGAGCAGGATGATCAGGCTGGAAACATAAAAATAGACCGGGCGCGCTGCGAAGACCCTGCGCAGGAAGAGACCACTCAAAAATATATTCAGGCCTGAAAGCAGCACATTCAGTATCCAGCCGGCTACAAAAACATCTACCCGAAAGGCCCATGCCAACCCGGCAATCAGGATCGGAAATAAGGGTGGAAAAAAAATCAGCGGTCCACCATTAGAATCGATAAAACCGCGGCCTTGAATTAAACTTTCGGCCACAGAGATATAGTGAATTGAATCCCCCGCTACTCCAGCACCATATTTCCAGGTTGCCAGCAACGCAAGCCCAATGGCACCCAAGGAACACGCCACAAGAAATAAACACTGGATATTTCTGGAAAATGATTTCAGCATGGGATCATTGCTCTGGGGTGTATAAGTTGATGGGAATCCATAGGCACGGCACTTCAGACCCTCGGTTTGACCCGGTTTTTCAGCAAATACACCGGGCGGCCTTTTACCTGTTGGAAAATATACCCGACATAAACACCAATAAAACCAAGCAGGATCATGATGATACCGCTGGCGATCAGCATGACCGCCATGAGTGAGCTCCAACCCGGGACAATTTTTTCGTATTGGCCGGTGAACCACAGCAGAAGCACATAGAAGATCTGGGCCATTGCCAGGATGAGAAATACCCCACCGACACTCAGCCCGATATACAACGGCATCAACGAGAACGAAAAGATGGCATCAGATGCCAAACGCAGCATTTTCCCTAGGGAATATTTTGATTTCCCAGCGATGCGGCTGGATTCATGGTAAGGCAGGATGACGCTTTTAAAACCCATCCAGGCAATCATCCCGCGCAGGAAACGATGATATTCCGGCATCGATTTGAGCGCATCCAGCGCCTGGCGAGAAAGCGCCCGGAAGTCTGCTGCACCGGGCTGGACGCGCGTACCACTAATGCGGTTGAGCAGCGAGTAAAAAGCACCCGAAGTGATGCGCTTGAATGATAAGGAGGCATCGCTCTCGATGCGCTGAGCCTGCACAATATCATAACCCTGCCGGACGAGTTCGATCATCTCTGCCAGCATTTCTGGCGGGTGTTGACCATCGGCATCCATCGAAATGATCACATCGCCATCTGCCTGGTCCAACCCGGCGCTGAGAGCCGCCTGGTGGCCAAAATTACGGCTGAGGAACAGCGGTCGGATGCGCGCATCCAGCGCAGCGATAGCTTCCAGTGCCGCCCCCGTATTGTCTGTGGAACCATCATCCACATAGGTAACTGAAAAATCGTACGGAAGCGTATCCAAAACCGCCGCAATGTTTACATGGGTTTGCTCAATCACCCCGGCTTCATTATAGACAGGGATGACGATCGAGATCTTAAGCTTTTCAGGCATAGGTTGGCACTCGCGATAAAGAAATTCCGACATGCGCACAGGCTGGTCTTCATACAACAATCAGCCGGACGATATTAATGAACACCAGGCACTAAAAATCAAACTCCAAAATGGCTTGAATAACACGTTCCTGGTCAGTTTCCGATAATATATTATGGAAAGGCAGGCGCACAAGCTGGTCACTGACCCGTTCCGTAACCGGGCAATCACCGGCTTTGCCACCAAAATCACGGCCCATATCCGAAAGATTCAGGGGCAGATAATGGAAAACAGCCTGAATGCTGCGCTCGCGCAGGTGCGTGATCAGACCCTGGCGCAGTTCCAGGGTCGGAAGAAGCATGTAGAACATATGATAAGCCTGCTCGACATGCGCAGGCACAAACGGCATCTGAACTTCGTGGGCATAAGCCCAATCATGAAGATCGCTGTTGTATCGTTCCCACAGATTCTTGCGATGTGTCTGGATCTTCTGGCGCTGTTCGAGTTGACCGTAAAGATAGGCAGCCAGGATATCCGAAGGCAGGTAGGAAGAGCCAATATCAACCCAGGTATATTTATCAACCTGCCCGCGGAAGAAACGGCTGCGATTGGTGCCTTTTTCACGAATGATTTCGGCGCGCTCGATATATTTCGGCTCATTAATCAGCAATGCACCACCTTCACCGCTGGAAAAATTTTTGGTCTCGTGAAACGACTGAGAAGCCATGGCGCCAAACGATCCGAGGTTTTTATCCCTGTATTTGCCAAATAGGCCATGCGCGTTGTCTTCCACCACCGGAACGTTGTGGCGATGGGCAATATCCAGGATGGTCTCCATCTCACAAGCAACACCGGCGTAATGCACCGGGACAATTGCCTTTGTTTTAGATGTGATCAGGGCTTCAAGTTTGCTCTCATCAAGGTTGAGCGTATCCGGGCGAACATCAATAAAAACCGGTTTCGCACCACGCAAAACAAATGCATTGACAGTTGAGACAAAGGTGAAATCTGGGATGATAACTTCATCGCCGGGTTGGATCCCCAGCAAAATTGCCGACATTTCGAGTGCATGCGTACAAGATGTGGTCAACAATACCCGCGGAATATCAAGTTCCTGTTCCAGGTACGCATTCACCTTCTTGGTATAGACCCCGTCACCTGAGATCTTGCCAGTGGCAACAGCATCTGCCATGTACTGCATTTCATTGCCCACAATCACCGGGCGGTTAAAGTCAATAAAGTTGGGTTTATTTTCGCTCATAATATTTATCTTTTAACAAAATAAGTGGAAGCATCTGGGCCGGTCATGAACAAAAGGTCTAACGCAGATACTTGCGGCTCAAAGGGTGGATATAGTTGGAGATAATCAGGATAATCGTACTTTATATACTCAAGCGTAATCCCAGCAGCCTCAAATTGGTCTTGTTCAATATAATCACGCGCTGAGGGCCCACTAATGTAATGCGTGGTGCCGACTTTTGTCAGGATCTGGATTAAACGCTCGGTCTTTTGACCTGTTATACCTTCCATGTTGGATGAACGCATAAAACGAGTGTGGGAAATACCCAGTTCACCAGCCAGGGCCATCGTGAGGTCGATCGTAAAATCTGCCAGAAAGACATCCTCTCGCTGGTAAAAAGGCTCAAAAAAAGTGGCATACTGGCGAAAGAACGGCGCTTTGGCATAGGAAATGCTTAGAGACTTCCAATGATTTTTAGCCCAGGGTTTAGACCAGTCAATTTTCACATCCTTAATCGGAATACCCTGGGTGACCCCGGCGCTGTGGACCGGAATAGTAAGCCACTGTTTGCCTTGCGTGGTCTTGATCTGATTTCGATTGCGCCAGCCGTGCTTATCATACTGAACGTCATCATAGAAGATAAAAAGATCTGCCCTGGAGATCTGGTCAAAATAACCTCGCCAGGGGATATAGGAAGGTTGCAAAATAACGACATTCATTCTTGCTTCAGCTCCCCCGTGGATTTAAGGACCTGATAAGTTGGGCGTCCATAAGAGCGATCAAAGATACGGGCCAGGTATTCACCAATGATGCCCAACGCAAACAACTGCACACCACTAAAAATAATGATGGTGGACGCCAGGAATGAAAAACCAGGAATGGATCCGAACGCAAAGTAGGTGATCAGCACATAAATTAACACAAACAAGCCAAAAAGCGTGAACATAAAACCCAGAATACTAGCAAAACGCAGCGGAACGGTGGTGTAACCCGTGAGAAGCGTGAGCGCCATTTTAATAAGTTTGGTCAGATTGTAATTTGAAACCCCCACAGTTCGCGGTGATTCTTCCACCGGAACAGTTCCGAAGCGATTGGTACCCCAGGTCAGCAGAACGTCCAACAGCAGATCTGGCCCACGATAATCTTCAAAAGCCTGGCGAATATGGGTACGGAAAGCGCGATACGAACTGATATCGCGGATGGCGTTATGCCCCATGACATAACCGACAACATTTTTAGTGATCGTGGAAGTTATATTTCGCCACCAACTGTGCGGCATTTTTTTGGGTACGCCAAAGACCACGTCATAACCTTCCTGGAGTTTCCCAATCAGCACGGGAATTTCCTCGGGGGGATGCTGAAGGTCATCGTCCATAGTGACAATCACTTCGAAGCGGGCTGCGCGCACACCACACAGCAGAGCATTATGCTGGCCATAGTTACGCATCAGTTCGATACCTCGCACCCAGGCATAGCGCAAGGCAAGCTGCTCAATCAATTGCCAGCTATCATCCGGACTGCCATCGCAGACAAGAATGGCCTCGAACGAATCGGAAATACCGGGGAGCACTTTCCCCAGGCGTTCGACCAATTCTCCAACTGTATGCTGACCGTTGTAAACAGGGATGACAACCGAAATATTCATTTCACCGCCATAATCTAATTTTCAGAATTTGATTTTACCACTGCAAAATCATCCGGCTGAACTTATTTACTCGCTCTCAACATTAAAAACATAAATACCGACCCAAGCTTATTACCCCCAGCCCTACGCCTGGCAAACCCAGAGCTAAAGGCTCTGATAATATTTTCAGTTATTTATGACTCTCCTGCAAGAAGTCTTATTTAGTAGGCGAAACTCGGGCCAAAAACCAGCCGAGAACCTAACCAGCTGGCGGAGGCAATATTGCTGGCAATCTGGGTAGAGTCCATACGTTGCATACCAGTGCGCAGCTTCAGGTCTATGATTTGCGCATCAGTGATTTGCTCGAAGGCTTTTTCCAACAGATTTTCACCTGTATTAATGAAATGCTTGCTCAAGCGCTTTCGAAAGTAGTACAGCGTGCGAATTTCAAAGTCACCATCGCCCAGCTGATCTAAACCCAGCGCATAACATACCTACCTGCAGATCGTAGCAATAATGCTCAACCATTTCTGCGTCACTCCAGCCATTGCCCGATTTCAGTGCTTCCAACCCAACAAACCTGTTCACCGGCACATTCGGGCGCGATGGCTCATCTGAGTAAAGGACAGAAAAAGCATCTTCATATATGCGGCAATAGAACCTTATTTTATCTGCCCACCGAGGGTATCGCCGGGTTGGATGGGTGGGGTGATAACATCATCAGCGCTGGAATTTGGCGCGGCGCAAAACAAGACAGTGCCGGTCTGGTCGGTATTGTAAACATACTGGGTGCCAGCGGACTGCAGGGTGATGCGGAAACCAGGAATGCGACTTTGAGCATAGACTTTACCGGGCAGCGGGCAACCCAGGGCAGAATTGGGCCAGGTCACCGGCTGGGTGGAGAGAACAGTGATCTGGTTGGCATCCAGGGAAAGGCGGGCTGCCAGGTCAGCAACGGTCAGCGCCGCGAGCTTTTTGGTTAAGGACTCACTTTGAGGGGGGTTGATGGTCACGACAGGCTCCTGGGTGGGTGTATCGAAAAGGCCCTCCGACGCAGGCTGGCTGGCAGTGGAAGGGTTGGCAGATGGGATGGGTACAGTGGCAGCCGGGGAGGAGGCGCAGGCGGTGAGCCAGAGGGCGCCAAGTAAGAACAGGTGGAAGAAAATTGTTTTTTTCATGGTTTGCTCCATTCTACCCTTCAGACGCTGGATAGTGAAGAAAAGTTTCCGCAGAAGGCAAAAGTAAAGCTCTATTTGGAAAGTTAGTAGAAAATTCTTGATTTTTAAGTTTTTATACTTTATAATTAATGTGAAACTCATTCTATTTTAACGAAAAGGCAAATCCATTGTGAGATGGAGACGCAAAGCCATGGGTCTGTAAAACACAGAATGCCAGGCCACCGAAATCGTCCTATTTGACGGTTTTTTTTTGTTAAGTTGCGAGACCGGACGAGACGTTGAAGCGTCTCTCGGCCTACTAATCGTATTTTATGCTATCAACAGGAGGTTAAATTATTTATAAATCCCTAATACAACCATAATAGCCCACGCTTCAAACATTATTCGCCAAATTTATTCGAGGAGAGTTTAATGAAAGCAAAGTGGTTTGTATCATTTGTTGTTTTAGCCATGCTGGTGGCTTTAATCGTGCCGGTTGCAAAAGCCGCGCCGCCATCTCCCATCGGCGGAAACGAGGATCCGCAATTTGCATCCGACACAGACAACGCTGCTCACCCGCTCGGCACAGCGCAGAGCAATGCCAAGGTCCAGGCTGTTGAAGCAAAGCTTAACAACAAATCGGACGGCGACAATAACGAACACACCCACCGCGGCGGTCTGCGTAACTACGTTGAACTGGACCGCCTGGGCGAGGACAAGATCTGGACGATCCTGACCCAATTCGGAACCACCCAGCATCCTGCTTATTTAGGCACAGCAGGCCCTGCCCACAACCAGATCCCCCAGCCAAATCGCGCCATGGATAACACATCCATCTGGACCGCGGATTTCAACAAGGCTTATTATGAGAACCTTTTGTTCTCTGGAAAACCCGGCGCAGTTTCAATGCGCAATTATTATATCGAACAGTCATCCAACCGCTACACCGTCAACGGCGTGGTAGAAGATTGGGTGACACTGCCCTTTAACGAAGCCCGCTATGGAGCTAATTACTGCGGCAGCATCGTTTGCGCCACGACCTGGCTGGCAGTCATGGACGGGGCCAATATCTGGTATGCGAACCAACTCGCGGCTGGCAAAACTGCCGCCGAAATTGATGCTTACCTGAGCCAATTCGATGTGTGGGACCGCTATGATTACGACGGCGACGGCAACTTCAATGAACCCGATGGTTATATTGACCACTTCCAGACGGTACATGCCGGTTCAGGCGAGGAAACAGGCGGCGGCGCACAAGGCAGCGATGCCATCTGGAGCCACCGCTGGTACGCTTTTTACAATAATATCGGCTCCACCGGCCCGAACGTTACAACCGGGGCTGGCGATGTACCCAACTTATTGGGCGGCGTGAAAGTGGGCGGATCCAAATACTGGATCGGCGACTACACAATCGAACCTGAAGATGGCGGCGTGGGCGTTTTTGCGCACGAATTTGGCCATGACCTGGGCCTGCCTGACCTGTACGACACATCCGGCAACACCGGCGGCGCTGAGAACTCGGTCGGCTTCTGGTCGCTTTATGATTCTGGCTCTTACGGCTCGACCGGTAAACCAGCAGACGGCATCGGCACCAAGCCGGTTCAGATGAGCGCCTATGAAAAACTGTTCCTGGGCTGGTCGAATTACAAGGTGGCTAATTACAACCAGAAAGCCAATTTCAAACTCGGCCCAGCTGAATACAACACGGCCTGGGCACAGCAGCTCGTGGTATTGCTGCCTGACAAGCAAATCACCAGCTCGATCGGCGCTCCGTTCTCCGGCAGCTATTTCTACCATTCCGGCTCAGGCAACGATCTCGACAACACGATGACCCGCAGCGTGGATCTGCCTGCCGGCACAGTGAGCCTCTCGGCCCAGGTGCGCTACGATATCGAATTTGACTGGGATTACCTGTACTTGACGGTTAACGGCGTGCCGGTTGCGACCAACTTATCAACCGCCACCAACCCGAACGGTCAAAACTTCGGCGAGGGCATCACCGGTTCGACCAACGGAGCCTGGGTTGAATTGACCGCCGATCTCTCGGCTTACGCGGGACAGACCGTGGACCTCGGATTCAGGTACTGGACCGACGTCGCGGTCGCCGAAGCCGGCGCGAGCATCGACGATATTGCCATTACCGGCCAGGCGCTGGATGATGCCGAAAGCGATGCGGGCTGGACCTTTGCCGGATTCATCCAAACCACCGGCAGCGTAGTCCAATCCTTCTCGAACTACTATGTGGCCGAATACCGCCAGTACGCGGGCTATGACGTGAGTCTCAAGACCGGGCCGTACAATTTCGGCTTCCTCAACACCAAGCCTGATTGGGTTGAGCACTTCCCTTACCAGGACGGCCTGCTGGTCTGGTACCTGGACTACTCATTCGTAGATAACAACGTTGGGGATAACTGTTTCTCCGGCCGCTGCGGTGGTTTGTTCCTGCCGGTAGATGCCCACCCCGCACTGATGATCCGCCCGGATAACGGCAAAGTCTGGCGCCCGCGCGTTCAGTCATATGACGCGACTTTTGGCCTGCAAAAGACCGACAAGATCTGCTTGCATGCCAACACCACCTTTGTCAGCTGCTACGGCGGTCTGAAGGGCAACCCGCTCTTTGACGATACCAAGAGCTACTGGGTGGCTCCGGATGCCTCGATTGGCAACTTCGGCTGGGCCAGCGTACAGCTACCCGGTTACGGAGTCAAGATCCGTGTTGCCAGCCAGGGAGATAAACCCGGCGACGTGATGGAAGTCAAGGTCAACGACAAGTAAACCGAACAGCAAGACAAGAGAAGAACAAAATCGAGTAGGGAGCGGCGGCTAGCCGCCGCTCCCTCTCACACCACCGGACATGCGGGTCCGCATCCGGCGGTTCACTGAAATCGGCACAGAAATTCTTACGCCGGATTTTTTTATGTCTCGTACCGGAGACGGCTCGACCCTCTGCACAATTCCCACAGGCTTCACCCGTTTTGCTTGTACAACAGTGTCTCTATCTGAGATTTTCGGTCTTCCTTGTTCATCTCTCGAACTGCTCATCTTACTCTTCCTTTCAGTGTTCAGCCCTTCCTAGTAGTTATTTCTCACACTGGTACTATGGCCTCGGCTGACCCTTGCCGTCTCAACCTGGGATCACTGTCAGGATTACTTGAAAGCCGGACGACAGGTCTCCCCAGGTAAGTACATTGGCTTTCCCTGCACGCTCGCCACATTTACTGCACCAGCCCTTGATTGCTCTGGGCTTTGTTGTCATTTGCCAACTCGCCCGGCTGATACAGCCTCAGATGTGGTTCGTGTTCCTCAAGCCGCAGGTTTGCTTTCGGCTTCATCCAGAACCTGCCTCGCGGCAACGCCCTTGCCTTCCGCTAATGGTTGGCGCAATCAGCCTCCACAAAAGTCTTTCAATTTCTAGTCAATGCCCATGCTGAGCGCACAAAAAACGAATAACCGCAATAGGGTTATTCGTTCAAATCATCTTGGAAAACCTGGGTTATCCCTTAGCCAGGTTGAGAAAAACGTCTTCCAACGTCGGCTCACCCTTTTGTAAAGAGCTGATTTTGACAT
>JAPLGT010000123.1:0-63210 GCA_026390035.1 Chloroflexota bacterium | reverse complement strand
TTTCATGCCTGATGTTGGTTCAACCATGGCCGAGAGCATGCTGCAAGCCAACCCCAAGATCAACATTCTGTGGTCTGAGAATGAGGGTGGTACGGTCGGCGAAGTGATCGCAGTGCGCACCATGGGTCTGTCTGGCAAGGTCTTTGTTTTCGGTACCGACATCAGCACACAGTTGGCCGAGATGTTGGCTGCTGACGATAATATTCTCCAGGCAGTTACCGGCCAAGCACCACGTTCGATGGGCGGTGATTCTGTCAAAGCGGCTCTTATGGCGCTCAACGGAGAAAAGAACGAGTACTACCATGTCGTTGCGAATGCCTTCTTCTCTCGTGACGATCAGGCAGCTGTCCAGAAATTCCTGGTAGATTTCAAATAAACCCCAGCTTTTCTTAAAAGGGTATCCGGCAGAAATTGCCGGATACCCTCCCCTTGTTTTGAACCGTGATAGACCCGCGGAGGCGTTTGAATACATGATAAAACCTGGTGAACCGATTTTAAGAGTCGAAAAGATCAGTAAAATTTATCCTGGCGTGAAGGCGCTCAGTGGGGTGGATTTTGATTTGCATCCTGGTGAAGTTCGCGCATTGTTAGGGAAAAATGGCGCCGGAAAATCAACCCTGGTAAAGATCTTGAGCGGGGCGACTTTGCCCGACAGCGGGACCATCTATATCAATGGCCAACCGACTGTCTTGCACTCACCAGCGAGCGCTTTTGCGGCTGGTGTGTCCACTGTTTACCAGGAGATGAGTCTGGTGCGTGGATTGACGGTGGCTGAAAATATTCTACTGGGACGCTGGCCGCGCAGAAGCCGCCTGGGTGTACAGGTTATTGACCAGAAGGCTACCATTGAACAGGCCAGGGCAGCTCTGGATCTAATGGGAGTGGCTATCGATATGCAGGAGATCGTTGGCCGCCTCAATATTCCGGAGCAACAATTGGTCGAGATTGCCAAAGCTCTTTCGTTTAATCCCAAGGTTCTGATCCTGGATGAACCGACCAGTTCTCTGCCCCAGGCCGAGGTTGATAATTTGCTGGCACTGGTCAGACGACTGGCGGAGACGGGGATGGCGATTATCTATGTATCCCACCGTCTGCAGGAGATTCCTCGCGTGGCTGATAGTCTGACTATTCTGCGCGATGGTAACCTGATGGGAACCATCCCTGTCAAGGATGGTTCGCCTGAGCGTATTGCGAGCATGATGATTGGCAGCGATTGGACAAAGATGGAACTGGAACATAGCGAAGTGGGCAAGGATGTCCGGCTATCGGTTCAGCATCTCAGCCGCAAGCGCCACCTTGATGATGTTTCGTTTGAGCTTCACGCCGGTGAAGTTTTGGGTCTGGCTGGTCTGTTGGGATCAGGCCGCACTGAACTTCTACGAGCCATTTTTGGGATTGACCCGTGTGACAGCGGAGAGATTTTTGTGGATGGTGTTTTGGTACCACACCCTGCCCCGGCGCTTATGAAAGAGAAGGGTTTGGGCCTAACGCCAGAAGACCGCAAAGCCGAGGGTTTGGTGCTGGTGCTGGGCGCGGATGATAACCTGACGATGTCTTGTCCTGAGCGGATCAGTTGGCGCCAAATAATTTCGACACAAAAAAAGCACGATCTGGCCCAGACGATGGTGGATGCGTTGAGTATTTCCACACCCAGTCTCGAAACCCAGGCACGCTCGCTCAGCGGTGGTAATCAGCAGAAGCTTGTGATCGGCAAATGGTTGAATGCCAATGTCAAAATCCTGTTGATGGATGAACCGACACGCGGGATCGATATCCAGGCTAAAGAGCAGGTGTACAAAGTGGTACGTGGTCTGGCCAAGCAGGGTATCAGCGTAATTTTTGTCTCATCGGAGATCGAGGAAGTTCTAACTGTCTCCGACCGGATTATTATCTTAAACCAAGGCAGCATTGTCGCCGAAATGCCTGCTAAACAGGCAAACCTGGAACAAGTTCTAGCATTGGCAATGCAAGAAAAGGTGACTCAATGACACAGACAATTTCTACCTCACAACCGGTTAAGCCTCCAAAGACAGGCTTGATGGGCAATCTCGATAAGAATTTTCGCGGTTTTCTATCGCGTTCAGGATTGTTATTAGCCCTGATCATCCTGTTTGTTATTTTGACCATGTTTGCGCCAAATTTTCTGACGACACGGAACATGCTCAATGTTTTGCGCCAGGTATCCTTCATCGGTATTATCGCCTGTGGAATGACCATGGCGTTGATTGCCGGTGATGTAGACTTGAGCGTCGGTTCTGTTGTGGCGCTCACATCTTCGTTGTTGGCTGTCTTATACGCCAAGATGGGTTGGCCGCTCTGGGCTGCGTCGCTTGCTGCGATCATTGAAGCGACCCTTGTAGGTCTGTTTGCAGGTTTTGTTCGAACAAAGTGGAATATACCAGCGCTTATCGTCTCACTCTCGCTTATGCTATCCTTGCGAGGGATGGCATTTGTGTTGACAAACGCTTTCCCAATTCCGATTACCGATCCCACCTTTGCGCTGCTGGGAGGCGGATATGTTTTGGGCATTCCCATTCCCGTTTTGATCTTCCTGGTTGTGGTTGTGATTTTCTGGTTTATGAGCACTCGGACTGTCTATGGACGTTCCATTTATGCAGTTGGTGGAAACGCTGAAGCTGCACGCCTTTCAGGTATTGCAGTGGCGCGGATCCGTATGTCAATCCTGAGCATGACGGCTTTTCTGGCTTCGATTAGTGGTGTGCTGCTGACTTCCAGGCTTACCTCCGGGTATTCAGGTGTGGGTGTGGGCTGGGAGTTTGACGCCATTTCCGCAGCATTGGTGGGCGGTACCAGTCTTTTTGGTGGTGAAGGTTCGATTTTTGGGACACTTTTGGGCGTACTGTTCGTGGGTTTGCTGGGTAATGGCATGGTTTTGATGGGGGTCAATCCCTACTTACAAGATGTTGTGCGAGGCGCCATCATTTTATTGGCCGTTTTGCTTAGCGCGCTTCAACGCCCTAAACTCTCGGCTTAATCATTCAAGTGTACTTCAACGAAAGGAAATCAATATGAATAGTCGAGAACGTGTCAAGCGCGCCATAAAATTTGGCACTCCAGACCGGCCGCCAATCTCTCATGCTGTTTTACCTGCATCTCAACTGAAGTATGGCCCGGCTTTGGCGGAGATATTGCAGGAATTCCGCGACGACTTCGGCTGGGACTACATGACCGATCTACCGAAAGAGGACTACCCGGCGGCGTATAAGAAGGGCAGCCATGTTGACGATTTTGGGGTTACCTGGCACTGTGAGTGGGACGGCATCGTTGGCATTCCTGAAGGGCCGATCAAGGACTTGAGTCGATACGATGACTATGTCTGGCCAGAGGTCTTCAGCGTCGGGCCGCCCGAAGAGCGCTTGTACAGCGGGCACATGAGCGGCTTTGATGATCGCTGGTATGCACGCGGAGCCTGGATCAACACATTCGAGCCCATGCATTTCTTGCACGGCTTTGAAAATCTCTTTGTGGCCGTCGCTGAAGAATCACCGAATTTCTACCGGCTGCTTGACGACATGACCAAGTTTAACCTGGCCTGGATCGATAAATGGGTCAAGCTCGATTACGATGGCTTACATTTTGCTGATGATTGGGGTTCACAGTCCAGCATGCTGATCAGACCGGCTACCTGGCGGCGGGTCTTTAAACCGCGCTATGCCGAGATGTTCAAGCGTGTGAAGGATGCCGGGATGGATGTCTGGTTTCATAGCGATGGACATATTAACGATATAGTTGGTGATTTGATCGAAATTGGTGTGGATGTGATCAACTGCCAGGTTGCGGCCATGGGCTTTGATTGGGTTGCCAATAATATGCGTGGCAAGGTGGCTTTCCGTACGGATATTGACCGCCAGCATGTGCTGGGGATTGGTTCTCCGAGCCAGGTAAAGGAAGAGGTCATCCGGACCTTTGAAGCCTGTGGCACACCTCAGGGTGGCATTGTGGCCTGTGGCGAAGTGGGACCAGATTTACCCCTGGAAAATGTCCGCGCCATGTACGAAGCATTTCGAGATTACCGGGCATAAGGAGTTGAAATGTCACTGGGGCGCCCGCGAAACCATGGTTGTCGTATCTCGGATGAGTGGACTTTCAATGGATTGCGCACTTTAATCCTTGAAAATGAGTTACTGCGTGTTGTTGTTCTGGTGGATAAGGGCAGCGATATCATTGAGTTTCGCTATAAGCCACTGGATTTAGATTTTCTGTTGCTTGCAGCGGGTGGTGTACGCAACCCGGCCCAAAATCCGCCTTCCATTTATACACAAAGTCCCTTTAGTGATTATTACAGCGGCGGCTGGAATGATATTTTGCCAAATGGTGGCCCTCCAGTAAGCTACCAGGGAGCTGATTTTGGGCAGCATGGAGAGATCAGCCTGCTGGCTTGGGAATATAGCTTGCTGGAAGACAGCCCAGAGCGGGTGTCAGTCCGACTCTGGGTAAGGGCGCTGCGTACGCCTTTCTTCGTGGAAAAAACCCTTTCGCTTGAGTTGGGGCGGCCCGCCTTGCTGATTGAAGAGACAGTTACTAACGAAGGCGGGCAACCGCTGCACTTGATGTGGGGTCAGCATATTGCCTTTGGCCGAGAATTTCTGCGCGAAGGGGTTAGCATTGATATTCCTGCCGGGCAGTTCATTGCTCATGAGGCTATGCCTCGCTACGAACCCCGCCGCTTTCTGCCGGGTGCGCAGAGCCCATGGCCGAATGTTGCTGCTCCAGGGGGCGGCGTGGTAGATGCCAGTCTTGTTCCGGCTGAAGGTGAGATCCAAGCCCAGGAAATGGCCTATTTGACTGAGCTTAGAGAAGGCTGGTACGCTGTTACCAATCAGCACAGAAAAATTGGTTTTGGTTTGATTTTTGACCCTGACCTTTTCCGTTATGTCTGGTGCTGGCAACAATTGGGCGATGTGGCGGCTGGTTACCCCTGGTGGAATCGTACCCACACAATTGCCCTCGAGCCATGGACCAGTTATCCAACCAATGGTCTGCCAGATGCCATCCGAAACGGTAGCGCCTGGCTGCTTCAACCGGGTGAGAAAATCCATACCCGCTTGATGGCAGTGGCTTACCAGGGCTTTGAACGCATCAGCCGAATTGGGCCGGATGGAACAGTGGAAGGTATTTGAAATGCGACGAGATGAAGTTTTCAAAGCCATCCAATGCGGCGGACCAGCTTATGTCCCGATCTATTATTTTAACCAGGATCAGGACCAATCGGATTTGGTGGCTTTTGAGGTTCAACAGCATTTTATAGGTGCTGAGAAAGATAGATCAGAATGGGGATTTGAATGGCACCGCATGGATGAAACCATGGGACAGCCTTCGACAAACCTGATTGATGATCCGGCTCAATTGGCTGATTTTGTAGTTCCGAACCCATCAGATCCGGCACGATTTGCTGGCGTCGAATCATTTAATCAAATTTATGCTGACCGCTTTCGCATGGCCAGCCTGGCATTAAGCGGATTTACCACCATGAGTTTCTTGCGTGGATTTAGTAATCTTATGCTGGATTTGGTGGAAACCCCCAAATTTGTGGAGGCGCTGGCTGATCTGGTTTTTGGGTTTGAAGAGAAAATAATTGAACAATTACCTGCTTATGGATTTGATGCAGTGGCTTTTTTTGATGATTGGGGTACCCAAAAGGGGATGATCATTTCTCCGGCTGCCTGGCGGAAATTTTTCAAACCACGCTATGTTCAACAATTTGCCCTGGCACATCGATTGGGGCTGAAAGTTTATTTTCATTGTTGCGGTTATTACCCGCAGATAATCCCTGATTTGATCGAAATTGGGGTGGATATGCTCAATATTTCCCAGCCGAATTTATATAATATTCCCGAGTTGGGGCAGAAATATGGCGGTAAAGTTTGTTTTGTATGTCCCGTGAGTTATCAGACCACTTCCATTAGTGGGACACGCGATGATATTTTTGAGGCTGTTCAAACGCTGATCGATAGTTTCGGAGGCTTTAACGGCGGGTTAGTCGGGTATGTTGAAGAATATCACAGCATGGGTATGAGCCAGGCGAATTATCAGTCGTGTGTGCAAGCCTTCAAAACACTGGGTGTTTATCGGCCTGGGTGAACTGATTGTTGCTCTGCTTAAACGAGGATTGGTCAAAATGAATTCAAAAGAACGAGTATCAGCGACCTTAAGGCGTGAACCCGTGGACCGTGTGCCTGTGTTTATGTGGTTTCATCCAGATACCGCTGTTCACCTGGGTAGATTGTTGGAACTGCCACCTGGCCTGGTGGGTGATGCGATGGGAAATGATGTTCACCAAACCTGGGTGAACAATAATTTTGCCATGGAAGGGATTACGCACGAGAACGACGGAGAATCGCATTTGGATGATTGGGGCATCGTCTGGACTCGTGGGTATAGCTTTAACCAAATTAGCCATTATCCTTTAGCGCAGGCTTCGAAAGCTGAAATGCTCGATTTCCAATTTCCTGTTGCAAAAATTGATGAATATTTGGCGCGGATGCAGCCTTTGGTGGAAGCCAGTACTAATTACTTCTTAGGGTGTGATATTTCGCCCTGTGCATTTGAGATGCTTTGGCGTTTACGTGGGATGGAAGCGACGATGATGGACATCGCCGATGATCCGGAATTTGCGCGCAGTATGCTGAACCGTTGTATGGATTATTCAATCCAACTTGGCGAAGCAGCCTGCGATCGTTTTCCTCTGGATTGGTTGTGGGCAGGTGATGATGTGGCTGCGCAATCTGGTATGATGATCAGCCCCAAAAGCTGGAGAAACCTGATTAAGCCAGGGCTGCAGCGGGTATTTGAGGTTGGTAAATCGCGCGGGCTGTGGGTGGCTTTTCATTGTTGTGGCGGATTGCGCCCAATCATTCCAGATTTGATTGAGATCGGGCTGGATGTGCTCAATCCGATCCAGGGTAATTGTCCGGGGATGGACCCGATTAATTTAAAAAAAGAGTTTGGCGATAAACTTGCTTTCATGGGTGGAGTTGATACCCAATATTTGCTGCCTTATGCCAGTGTTTCAGAAGTGCGGCGCGCTACGGCAGAATTAATTGAGGGGATGACAGCCGGTGGAGGTGGGTATATTCTAGCCGCCTCGCACACCATTCCGCCTGAGACGCCGGATGAGAATATTTTTGGTATGTATGCTGAGGCGGGCATCAGTCGAGAAGAAATATTTGATCATGCAGCTCAAATTAGAAAAATAACACAGGGTATTTGATCGTCCATTGCCCTGATTTGGATCGGAGAAATAATTATGCCTTACCCAAGCGTTGATCTTACCAATGTAAAAACATATCCTCTTGTGAAGCGTGAAAACCGCGTTGCATTAGAAGATTTAATTTTGCCAACGACAGCGTATAAAGAGTTTGAAAACCCTGAGCTTTTGGAAGTGTCTGCCCGGATTGTCGAAGCACGCAGAAATGGCAAGCCTGTAATTATTATGTTTGGTGGACACGTGATCAAACGTGGACTGGCGCCCCTGGTGAACGACCTGTTAAAGCGCGGGGTGATCACTCATCTGGCTTCCAACGGTGCCGCTACTATTCATGATTTCGAAATTGCTTTCCTTGGGCACACCAGTGAAGATGTGCTCAAAGGTCTGGAAGATGGCAGCTTTGGGATGGCAGAAGAAACCGGTCTCCTGATGAACCTGGCCATTCAGCGCGGCGCAAACGAGGGTATGGGCCTCGGTGAAGCCCTCGGGCGTCTGATTGCCGAAGACCCGCGCTTCATTTACCGCGAGAACAGTGTGTTATATACTGCATACAAGCTGGGAATCCCATATACGGTGCATGTTGCGATTGGGACAGATATTATTCACCAACATCCTCGAGCAGATTTTGCTGCGTTGGGATGGGCCAGTGGGCAGGATTTTAAGATCTTTACCAGAGCGGTTTGTGAATTGGATGGCGGTGTCTTTTGTAATTATGGTTCATCTGTCATCGGTCCCGAAGTATTTTTGAAGGCGCTCTCTATTGCGCGCAACTTGGGAAATAATGTAAAGATCTTTACCACGGCAAATTTTGACTTGATCCCCCTGGATGATTATCGCAAGCCGATTGGCGATGATGAACCGGATTATTATTATCGTCCGCGCAAAAATGTCGTTAACCGCCCGGTGGCGTTGGGCGGCAGGGGCTATCACATTACTGGCGACCACAGTGAAACGCTTCCCAATCTGTATCATCAAGTTGTGGATAAATTGGCGCCGATCCAGCCTGTTAGCCAGAATTCCGCAGGGCCGGTTGATAATCTGCCCTTGTTTTCTGATGAAAACCCAATCGCAGCTCAAATTCTTGAAGCCATGTTACGCGAATACCCGATGCTGAACCCACTGCGAGCGGATTTGGTGCGTTGCTATACGGCACTCAAACGCTGTTTCTTGACGGGTGGCACGCTTTACCTGGCGGGGAATGGCGGTAGTATGTCCGATGCGTTGCATATCAGCGGCGAATTGGATAAAGCCTATAAGAAAAAGCGTCCCATCCCTGTTGCACACAGTCAGCGTCTTGCTGATGTGCCTGGTGGTTTGGATCTTGCGGAATGCCTGCAGGTGGGGCTGCGCAGTGTGGTATTGGGGAATAACCCGGCTTTAGCTAGCGCAGTGGAAAATGATTTTGGCAAACCGTACCTGGGTTATGCACAGGAACTATATGCTTTGGGGCATGCCGGGGATGTGTTTCTGGGGATCAGCACGAGTGGAAACGCGAAGAATATTCTATATAGCATACAGACTGCACGCTTATTAAACATGACTAGCATTGGGCTTACCGGTCAGGCCGGCGGGTTGTTGTCTGTTCAGGCTGATGTTGTGATCCATGCCCCGGCAAAAGAAACCGCCGCGGTGCAAACCTGGCATATACATATTTATCATTGTCTGTGCGAGATGCTTGAAGCACAAATCTTTTCGACCGAGGCGGATGAATGAAATTTGCGCTTGACTATGCCCGCCTTGAACAGATCCTAAACAATATAAAAAAGCTCACATTAGGTGTTGTGGGAGATTTTATTTTGGATGGCTATTGGTACGCGGACATGGAAAAATCCCAACTTTCGCGTGAGACAGCCATATTTCCCCGTCCAGTTGTGCACGAGACATATTCATTAGGAGCTGCTGCGAACGTTGCCTGGAATCTTTCTGCTCTGGAGGTGGGCGCGGTGTTGGGTTTCAGCGTGATTGGGGATGATTGGCGCGGGAATACCCTGCGAAGCTTATTGGCAAAGTCGAACATTCAGATGGATGGGATACTTAACCAGAGCGATCGCCAGACGCCTTTTTACGGAAAAGTGATCTTGACTGCTTTAGGAAGACGCTCGCAGGAAGATGCGCGGTTGGATTTCATTAATGTTCAGCCAATATCCCTAGAAATTGAAGATGCCTTGCTCTGCGCCCTGGAAGCAGAGCTTGTAAAAATGGATGGGCTTATTATTGCTGATTACCAACCGGCAGGCGTGATATCTACCAGAGTCACTGCTGGGCTTCTAAAATTAGCCTTACAACAACCAAAGAAACCTTTTGTTGCGGATTCGCGCGAACGAATTGGAGAATTTCGCCAACTTATTCTGAAGCCAAATGATGCTGAAGCCGCTCAATTATTCTTTCCAGATCGAAATATTGCGACAATTGAGTTATTCAATCTCTCACAGGCTGCAATTTCGCATAATCAGCAGACTGGTCAACCGATCATCATTACGCGCGGCGAGCAGGGTTGCCTGGTGGTGGCCGATGGGGAATGTGTCACGCTACCAGGGGTGCATGTTCCTGCGCCAGTGGATCCGGTGGGCGCGGGAGATGCTTTCCTGGCATCCTTTACCGCTGCAATCTCCAGCGGAGCAACTCCGCTGGAGGCGGCTTGCCTTGCAAATCTTTCCGCTGCTGTAACGGTAACAAAAATTGGTATTACTGGTACAGCCAGCCCTGCAGAAATTCTAGCCATGTTTAATGTGTGGGAATCTAGTCTGGCCAAATTGTAACCAACAAAATTGGTCAGTTGTGCAGCGAAAATTTCCAGGAGTTTCGCCTTGGCTTTTGATCAGTTCTATTTTGGCAGAACTGTTTCCGTTCTTGTGCCAGGGTTGGGAGCCGGTGATGCTGGCTGCCAATTGCACGGGAAACCCGTCAACGCATGAACTCCTTCGTGGTGTGCGTGATTACACAGATGTTTCAACCGGACAACTTACCATCCTGCAGGTTCAATGCATGGCTGAAAAAGTAATAAGCCCGCAGAGAACCCCAATTGGACGCGGATTTTCGCGGATGTACGCGGAAAAACCAAAAGATTTTTGCTTTTTCCGCGCTTGTCGGCGCTCGTCCGCGTCCCAAAAGAATTTGAATAAGCAAGTTATGCTCCACTGCGTAAATAGCTATGGCAAGGAGAAGAACCCGCTTTCCGCGGTTGACTATAAAAATAGTTATCACCATCAACTTATGTTTTCGGGCCGGAACTTTTGGATGCGCTGGAAACTAAAGATGCTGTGATCATGGTATTTATTCACCAGGTGCCAGTTTGGGCTTGCCCCGATAACCCGTCCCCCTGCCCCCTTTCCAAAAGCGGGAAGGGGGTGAATAAGCCTTTTTTGTGGAGTTTTGCGCCTGTTCCTGGCGCAAAACTCCACAAGCGGGGCAAACCGGCGATTATTATTCGCCCGAGCAGCAAAACCAGGTTGGTTAAGTGCTAGAACGAGGAGCTCGTGAGTAAATACTGCTCATGACTACCTGGTGCGGGGATCATTGGAATTTATCCGCGGATTGGCAGAGAAAGGTGTGATCCTGAGGATTGCCAGTGATGAAGTTCTGCATTCTGGTTGGAACGAGTATAAAGTGGACCAGATTGACCCGCACAGATGCAGAACCATTGGTTTTAGATTTTGATCACTCGGAAGAATTAATCCTAATATTGATTCATTGATTGCATCAATTCATTGTTGTTGGGCCAAGACATTCTTGGGGAGGTCTTTTTTGAATAAACTATTAAATCCGAATGACTTTTCAGCACCTTATATCCTTGGTCTGGATATTGGAGGAACTAAAACTGCCCTGGTGTTGGGTACCTTGAAGGCGGAAGTTGTTGCAAGAGATGAGATATTAACCCCGGCCAAGGCAGATTTCGATACAGCGATGCAGGTTATTTGTGTTGCTATTGATAAATTTCTTCAGCAATTATTGTTTTTAGGTTTTCAGGCACCACAAGCAATCAGTATTTCTGTTGGTGGGCCATTAAGTATCGAAGAGGGTATTCTGCATGCGCCACCTCACCTGGCAGCCTGGGGCGAAGCGCCCTTAAAGCAGTACTTAACCGAGAGATTTAACTTACCTGTCTTGGTGGAACATGATGGTAGTGCCGGCGCACTGGCAGAGTATTATTTTGGTGCCGGTCGTGGCACCCGCAACCTGATCTTTATCACCATGGGCACTGGTTTAGGAGCAGGGATTATCTTGAATGGGGCAATTTACCATGGCGCAAGCGGTTCCGCCGGCGAAGTTGGCCATGTTCGTCTTTCTGATGATGGTCCCACAGAATATGGAAAGGTTGGATCATGGGAAGCTTTTGCCAGTGGCGCCGGAATTGCAAAATTAGCTCATTTACGTAATCCGCAGGCGTTCCCCGCCTCAACCACTACGTCAGACGTCGTCCAAAGGTCATTAGATGGAGATCCGGTTACATTGGAGATTATTCACGAGGTGGGAACGTGGATGGGAAAAGGGTTGGCGATCCTGGTGGATGTGCTCAATCCAGAAATGATCATCATTGGCACGCTGGGAATTCTGCTGGGTGACCTGGTGCTTGGGCCGGCCAGGGTTGTTCTGGAAAGAGAAGCTCTACCAATTTCCAACCGGGCTTGCAAAATTATCCCGGCACAGCTTGGCAGCTCTTTGATGGATATCGGCTGTTTGATGGCAGCTTTTGATGCTTATCGTAACCATAAATTGATTTTGGGAGACCGCTGAGATGAATTCTTACGAGAGAGTGATGAGCCGTTTGCAGGGCAAGACAGTGGATCGAGTTCCTAATTTTGATATCATCATGGGTTTCGGGGCCCATTATGTTGGGGCAACGCTTTCGGAATACCTGCTCGACCACCGCATTATGGTCAAATCCAACCTGGCGATGGTCAGTGATTTTGAGATTGATATTTTACAGACGCTCACAGATCCATTCCGCGAATCGGTGGATTTTGGCCTCGAAGTTGAGTTTCCCGAAGATGGGCATCCAAAAAGAATTCGCCCTTTGTTGTCGCCGGGCGATGATATTAAGAAAGTGCCATTGATTGAACCAGGCAGTGGCAGGCGCATGAGTGACCGTATTGAAGCTGTGAGCATGCTGCATAAACAGGCAAATAAGGAAGTACCGGTGATGGGTTGGGTGGAAGGCGCCATGGCTGAGGCCAATGATCTGCTCAGCGATAGTATTATGATGACCACGCTGTACGATGCGCCGGAGTGGCTAACAGCGTTAATGGAACGTATTACCGAAGTGGAGATCGCCTTCGCACGTATCCAGATCGATGCCGGCGCGGATATTATCGGATTGGGGGATGCGATTGCATCGATTGTGTCGCCAGCTATGTATAGAAAATTTGCTTTGCCATACGAAAAGCAAATTTTTCAGGCTGTTCACGAAAAAGGTGCCCTGGCTCGCTTGCATATATGCGGTAACACCTCAAGAATTCTTCCGGATATGCTTGAGAGTGGTGCGGATCTTATTGACGTGGATTGGATGGTGGATTATGCGAAGGCTGCTGATGTTTTTGGTCAGCGTGCCGGCCTGGTGGGTAATTTCGATCCAGTTTCAATTATGAATCGCGGGAATGAGCAGACGGTGGAACAGGCTGTGTTGAAATGCTTGGCGGTGGGGGGGGACAGAAGTTTCAGCGCAGCAGGTTGTGAAATTCCAGATGGAACGCCTCAGGCAAATCTACAGACGCATGCGCGTGTTCTGCGCGAAGCCGGAGCGGCAACTAGCGAGAAATAAGCTGGCGAGGCTGGGTTTCGCCAGCGCCAAAGTGTTGAAAAATCAATGCTATATAAAATTAAAAAAGGAGTACGACATGAATGAAAAAACTTCCATATTATACGATGCCATCCTGGATGGCGATGTTTCGAATGCGCAAGCTGGAGTCCGGACTGCCCTGGAAGCTGGCGTGGAACCTGGGATTGTTTTGGCCGAAGGCATGATTGCCGCGATGAAGGAAGTCGGCCGGCGCTTTGAAGAAGGCGATTATTTTGTGCCGGAAATGTTGATTGCGGCGCGAGCCATGCAGGCTGCGCTGGCGTTGCTTAAGCCTCACCTGGTAGGTTCAGATGTCAAATCGGCTGGGAAAGTTGCGATTGGCACAGTGAAGGGAGACTTGCATGACATTGGTAAAAACCTGGTGGCGTTAATGCTTGAGGGAGCTGGATTCGAAGTTCTAGACCTGGGCGTGGATGTCTCACCGGAGAAATTTGTAGATGCCATCACTACCGGCGGCGCAGATATTGTAGCCTTTTCGGCGCTGTTGACCACCACCATGCCGAATATGAAAGCCACCATCGATGCGATTCAACAGGCTGGGCTGCGCGATAAGGTCAAGATCATCATCGGTGGCGCGCCGGTCACCCAGGATTACGCCGACCAAATTGGCGCGGATGGTTTTGCCTCAGATGCCAGCCGTGGTGTCAGCCTGGCCCAGTCGTTGCTTTAAAGCGCATGCATTTAAGCCTGTATCCTGAGCATGGTGACATGCGACTGGGTTCGTGGCACCGAGCGGATGGTCTCCGATTTTTTCATCAGACGAGGGCCAGGACCAGTTTTTGCTCATTAACATGAATCGCTGCCATTACCTCAAATCGGAATTTAACAAATCGGCTTAGTTCCTGGGCTCTGCATCCGGAAGCCGATCGTGCAGTAGTGGCTGATCCAAAACCATTATGCATTGCGAAGGAATAACCAATGACACGTTATGGCATGGTAATTAAAGTTAGACCAGAGAAACTGGAAGAATATATGCAGTTGCACGCCAATCCATGGCCTGAAGTGCTCCAGATGATCCACGCCTGTAACATCCGCAACTATTCCATTTATCTGAAAGATGACCTGTTGTTTGGTTATTTTGAGTATACCGGTGTCGATTATGCCGCCGATATGGCCAAAATGGCTGCCGACCCGAGCACCCTGGCATGGTGGCAGCGGACTGATCCATGTCAGGAAGGCCTCTCCACGCGCAAACCGGGTGAGTGGTGGGCCAAAATGGACGAGGTTTTTCACACGGATTAAAGGATGCATGATATGAATTCAAGAGAGAGAGTCTTGGCGGCGCTGCAGCACATTGAACCGGATGGCGTTCCGGTTGACCTGGGTGCGACACCCAGTTCGGGAATTTCAGCCATCGCCTATGTTAATTTAAAGCAGTATCTGGGGATCCAGACCGGTCAGACGCGGGTTTATGATGTGATCCAGCAGCTGGCTCAACCCGAAGATGATTTGCTCGAGCGCTACCATGTCGATGTGCTCGATATCGGTCGGGCTTTCAATACACAGGCTGCAGACTGGTACAATTTCAGACTCCCTCAAGGTTTGTCGGTCCAATATCCAGCCTGGTTCAGGCCGGTCAAACAACCCAATGGTGCTTGGGATGTCTTTGACCGTGATGGTATGCGATTGGCAACCATGCCGCAGGATGCTACATTCTTTGATCAAACCATTTTCCCCTATGTGGACGGTTACCCGGAGAACTATGCCGATTTGAGTTACTGGATGACCAAGGTTCATTGGTCGGGCCTGGCGATCAGCCCCTGGGATCATGCCGGTGAGCCAGAATTTTGGACACAACTGCGCCAGCGCACGCTGGCTTTGCGTCAGAACTCGGACCGGGCGCTGACGGTTGGTGCGGGCTGCAACCTGTTCGAATGGGGCACCTTCCTGCGCCGGATGGATAATTTCCTGATGGATCTGGCTTCTGACCAAACCAATGTTGAACGTCTTTTGGATGCCCTGCTGGAAAGACATTTACAGTCGCTGGAGAAAATCTGCCAGTCAGTCGGCGATATCGTTGATCTGGTTCGCTTTGGTGATGACCTGGGCACTAATCTAGGCCCGTTTATGGCTCCGGCTACCTATCGCAAACTGTTCAAGCCGCGGCATAAGATTTTGACTGATTACGTCAAAGCACACAGCCGGATGATTCCTTTCCTGCACTCTTGCGGCTCGATCTACAAACTCTTGCCAGATTTGATCGAAGCTGGGTTTGAAGTCATCAATCCGGTACAGACCAATACGAAAGACATGGAACCAGCACGCTTGAAGCGCGAATTTGGGTCCAGCCTCACCTTCTGGGGCGGCGGCAGTGATACCCGCCAAATTCTTAACCATGGCACGCCTGAACAAGTCAAAGACGATGTGCGCCGCAATATTGAGGCTCTTTCGCCTGGCGGTGGTTTTGTATTCAACACCATCCATAATATTATGCCCGATGTACCCCCCGAAAATGTGGTTGCCATGTTCGCAGCGGTGGATGAGTATCGTTAGAGCCTCTGTCCGCGGTTGCCCAAGTGCTTGCACCAAACGGCGATTTCGATCAAGTAGCAGGGGTGGCGGTGATTGACCTGTCTGGGGTGGTGAAAGTGACCTTGCGAACCTGACGACCTTTGTCGGTTTTAGTGGGCTGGTCCTGTGCCTGCCGGAAGGCAAACAGGTCTCCTTCGGTATCAAAAGCTGCCTGCAAGTCAGCCTGACTTACTGCACGGAACTTACGTGCTGGCAAACCATGGAGTGGTTAATTGCGGTGGCGTGGATGGATTTATGCCCTGACAAATCCTTGAGAAGTTGACGAGTAGCCGCACGTCTGCGCTTGCGGATATTATGGTGATGTGTGCAAGCCCCACACGTATTTCAACATCGACTGCTTAACGTTGCAGCAATGCAGCTCAGGTTCATACGCTTCCAGAGTTTAGAGTGTGAATAATAAAGGTAGCTGGTCGTTTTTTGGCGCCGGCATGTGTATCGCCGGATTATGGTAATTGGGGGATTCTTGATTGAAGCGGGTTTGTTTTTCGTTCAAACCTGCATCTCTGGATATTTTTTGAGTTTCATTTAGCGTTGACTGTGCCCTGGAAATGCAGGGCAAGGCAAAAAGGATATACAGTGGGGAAACCAGCATTTTGCCACAGCCCAGCTAAAAGTCGAGTAACAGGTTGCGCATGTTTTGGGGGTCGAATTTCCACAAATAAATCCAATCGGTTTGTCCAATTTTTGTGCTCTCATTGTACTTTTTGTTTTATTGGATAAAATCAGGCTATGGTCTATACTACAGATGAAAGGTAGGTGATGATGGAATATCAAGGAAAACCATTTCAAGACTCGGTCTATCCGGGTGGTCCACAGGTGATCCCGGGGCGGGTCAGGTGTGCTTACTATGATTTTGGCGGAGAAGGGGTTGCTTACCATGACTCTGATCCGCTGAATCATGGCAGCGGCGAGTTGAATCCTGCCAATGGAAGCTACCTGCATGAGTTTCGGATCAACGAGGCTGTGGACACAACGTATACGAAGGATGGTGAGTATGACAACCATCCCTATAATTTTGTTGAGCCAGAGTTGGGGATGTTGTATGTGGGCTGGACAGCACCAGGCGAATGGATAAAATACACCGTGAATGTGGAACACACCGGTTTGTATGTTGTCAATCTATTTTATACATCCAATCGTGGCGGTGAGATTGCAATTTCGGTGAATGACTGCGATGCTACTGGTTCTATTCAAATTCAATCCACCTATCGAGATGACGATCCGCTTGATTGGCGGCAATGGCATCATTGGAATCAGATGGATGGTATTGCCAGGATAAGGCTGGAACAAGGGATTCAGGTGCTTACTTTGCATACTGTCTCGGGCGGTAATATGAATTACGCCTACCTGGACTTTGAACTTTTGTGACGTTCCGGTTTTCCTGGCCAATTTTGACTGCATGGGAAAGAAGTGATTTTGAATAAGGAGTTCCTTCAATGAATAAGCTGAAAATCGCAGCATGTGATCTCGACGCATCAGAAATATCACTTGGCTGTCTGCGGATCGCGGATTTGACGAATCAGGAGATCTCCACCCTGGTCCACACGGCGCTCGACGAAGGCATTAATTTTTTTGATCATGCCGATATTTATGGAGGTGGGCAATCAGAAGCGAAGTTTGCTGAAGCTTTGAACATGACTTCGAGCCTGCGGGAAAAGATGATTCTCCAGACTAAATGTGGTATCTGCCAGGGCAGCTTCGATTTTTCAATTGAGTATATTTTGGGAGCTGTGGATGGCTGTTTGAAACGTCTCCGGACCGATTATCTTGATGTCCTATTGCTGCACCGTCCGGATGCCCTGGCCGAACCGGAGGAAGTGGCCGAGACCTTTACGATCTTGCAAGACAGTGGCAAGGTCAAGTATTTTGGTGTCAGCAATCACAACCCGATGCAGATTGAATTGTTGACCGAATTTATGAAACAGCCGATTATTATCAATCAGCTTCAACTTAGCATTACAAATACCGGTATGATTGATGCGGGGATCAATGCCAATATGAAAACCGAGGCTTCGATAAACCGGGATGGCAGCGTTTTGGATTATTGCCGTCTAAAAGAGATCACGATCCAGCCCTGGTCCCCGTTTCAATACGGCTTTTTTGAAGGCACATTCCTTAATAACGATAAATTCCCGGAATTGAACCAAAAAATCGATGAGATTGCCTCTTCATGGGGCGTGACTAATTCGGCGATTGCGATTGCCTGGTTGCTGCGACACCCAGCACACATGCAGCCTATTATTGGAACAACCAACCCGGGTCGCGTCAAGGAGATTTGCAAGGCGTCGGATGTCAAGCTCACCCGCCAGGAATGGTACGCCATTTACCTGGCTGCCGGAAATATACTTCCCTGAATTCCCCGGTCTTTGCACGGATGGAACATTTTTAGAATTTTTTATCCCCAATTTATAAGGAAAATGGAAAAATGAAACTCTTAGAAAACAAATGGGCGTTCGTCACTGGGTCAAGCCGTGGGGTGGGCCAGCAAATTGCCTGGGGCCTGGCTGAACGCGGTTGTAATATCATTGTTCATGGACGGGAACCCAAAAATCTTGAGGCCACTCTCGCCAGGTTGAAAACGTTCAACGTCCGGACTCATATTGCGACGGGTGAGCTATCGACGGCAGCTGGTGTTAAGCAGATTATCGAACAAGCAATGGCCGCACCTGGCCCGGTCGATATCCTTTATAACAACGCCGCTGTCATGAGTAAATACGAATCGATTTTTAATGTCGATCAGGCCGAATGGGATCGCGTATTTCAGATCAACGTTTGGGCATTAATCGCACTCTGCCAGGCATTTGCTCCCGGCATGCGCGCACGGGGCTATGGCCGCATCATCAATCTCACATCTGGAATTGCCGACCAGCCCAACCTGGCTGTCTATAGTGTGTCCAAAGCAGCTGTTGACAAATTCTCGCGCGACCTGGCGGCCGAATTCAAAGGCGAGAATGTGCTCGTGAACTTTCTCGACCCGGGTTGGTTGCAAACTGATCTGGGCGGGCCAAATGCTCCCGGTAAGGTTGAGAGCGTTCTGCCCGGCGCACTGGTCCCTGCTCTGCTGGAAAGCGATGGATCGAGCGGACGTTTCTATGGCGCACAAGATTACAAGGACCTGGAGCGTTGAGGTCCTAGCAGTGCCTGATATTGCACAGATGTTCAGGGTGGCGGGAATATTTGCTCTTAGCTTAACTCGGTTTTGCTTTGCGCCATGCCTATTTTTGTTCCACGGACCGCTGCGTGTGGAAAATAAAGTTTTTCCCGGCGAGTGGATGTTTGAAACCACATTCCGCACTAAGAGAAGTGCGTTTTCGATAATTATTATCACAACTTTTTGTGACGCTTTGACCCATATACATGGTCTTCTTCCGTCTTTTTCGGTTGCACACCAGGTTGGCGACGTGAATTTGCGGATTTTATGGCGCGCCGAGGACTTGAAAGGGTTGAAAATGGTCAAAAAATTGGGCAAAACACCTTTACTCGGTAATAATTACCCAAAAATTCAAGGTAGTGGTGCGGAATGTGGGTCGATGGCTAACAAAGTCTGATGCCTGGAGATGCGCGTGTGGTGAGCCTCCGCATGCGAGCGCAACATCCTCTGACCGAAGATGTGTTGGTGTATTCTTGGATTGTTTTCATTCGAATCGAATTGAAGTAAAATGGGGGGCATGAGAGAGCGGGCTGATTTTATAGAAGAGGTGTTTACTTTTGGGCAATGGGTTAAGCATCAACGCAAGGCGCTTGGTTTGACTCAGGATAATTTAGCCCAGCGTGTAGCATGTTCCAAGTCAATGATTAATAAAATCGAAAGTGATCTGCGCAGCCCTGCCAAACCGATGATCGAGTTGCTGGCCTTTCATCTTAAAATTTCCCCGGCAGATTACGCAAGATTTGTTCACCTTGCTCAACCGAACTTGTTGGTAGACCCGGCTGACTTACCGAACAAAGCGACAGCAAACATCGCCATTACTTTGCCAAAAGCTAGCAAAGCCTACCCAATTCCTTTGACGCCTCTGATTGGCCGTGAGCGTGAAGTTGAGGCCGTTTGTTTTTCACTGCAAAAAAACGGCATCCGTCTACTTACATTAACCGGTCCTGGAGGCATTGGCAAAACCCGCCTGGCAGTGCAGGTAGGTGCTGAGCTAAAGGACAAGTTTGCCGATGGAGTTACCTTTGTTTCATTGGCACCAGCGCGTGATCCTGCGCTCGTACTCTCTACCATCGTACAGGCCCTGGGGCTTAAATCAATGGGTGATGTGCGCGATGACGAATTGCTGATCACATATTTGCATGAAAAAGCAGTCTTACTGATCCTGGATAATTTTGAGCAGGCATTGCCCGCCACCAAAGCCATCTCTGAGCTTTTGATGTTCACGGCTTACGTTAAAGTGTTGGTCACCAGCCGGGCTGTTTTGCGATTGAGTGGTGAATATGAATTTGTGGTGCCGCCATTAGGTGTGCCAGATCTAAAGCTGGCTGTTGACCCAGAAATATTGGTGCACTCGCCAGCCGTGCAGCTCTTTGTTCAGCAAGCGCAAGCTGTGCGGGCTGATTTTGAGCTTACCGTGGAAAATGCTCAGGCTGTGGCTGAAATTTGTGCCCGATTGGATGGGTTGCCTCTGGCACTCACTCTGGCTGCGGCACGCTGCAAGGTGCTTTCCCCGCGGGCCATTCTGGCGCGCCTGACAGGTGTGCTGGGCAGTGCGTTGGGGTTGCTGACTGGCGGTGTTCAGGACTTGCCTGCGCGTCAACAGACTATTCGCCAAACCATTGATTGGAGTTATAACTTGCTCAGCGAGCGCGAGCAGATCTTATTCAGGCGCCTGGGCATATTTGTCGGTGGCTGCAGCCTGGGTGCCATCGAAGATGTTTGTGGCAAACTAAAAACCGGACCACAGCCGCGCCTTCGGCCAGCCCTGGATATCTCGGCTTTAGATTCGGCGGTTGCCCTAGTGGATCAAAGCTTGTTACGCCAGGTGGAAGAGCTGGATGGCGAACCACGTTTTTCCATGCTGGAAATATTGCGCGAGTATGCGTTCGAATGCCTGATCACCCAGAATGAACTTGAGCTGATGCGCCAACAGCACGCAGCTTATTTTCTCCGCCTGGTTGATTCGATTGAGCCGAAGCTGCGGGGTGCAGAGCAAGAATTCGCATTAAAACGTTTGGATGCGGATTACGATAATATTCGGGCCGCGTTGACTTGGAGTTGCGCCTACGATATTGAAATGGCTTTGCGGATGGCAGCTGTGTTATGGGAATACTGGCTCTCGCGTGGTTACTTGAGTGAGGGGCGGGCGTGGCTGACGGACATCTTGCAAAAATCTGGTACCATACCTTCGCTGCCTGTGCGTATACGCGCTCAGGCACTCAATGGTGCCGGCTTATTGATCTCCGTTCAGGGGGATCAGCCAGCTGCCAGTATTTACCTCCAGGAAAGTTTGCGCCTGTTTCGAGAATTGGATGATCGGGTGGGTGAGGCCTGGGTGCTTAATCACCAGGGTCAGACTTTGAACCTCTCGGGCCAGCAGGAGCAAGCTGTGCCAGTTTTTGAAGCGAGTTTGGAGTTATTCCGCGCGTTGGGTGACAATTGGCACAGCGCGTGGGTCCTAATAAACCTGGGTGACGTCAGTTTGCAAAGGGACGAAACTGAACGCGCGTTGCAGTTCTTTTCAGATGCTTGTGATTTATTTACCGTGCTAAATCACAAACGCGGTAAGGCACATGCGATTGACCGCCTTGGGCGCTTGGCGATATTGCGTCGTGATTCTAATCAGGCCACGAACCTGTACGCAGAGAGCTTGCGGCTGTTCGGAGAGATTGGCGAACTTGAAGGCTGCGCTTGGGCGCTTCAAAACCTGGGAAGGGCGGCATCGGAAAGTGGTCAGAGGGATCAGGCAATTGGATACTTAATCGAGAGTTTGCGACTATTCGGAAACTTGAACGATAGGTGGGGTTTTGCCTGGTCTTTGTTACGCCTAGCCATTGTGGTTCGTGATTTGGAACAACCCGAACAGGCTGGGGTCCTATTTGGCGCAGCAGATGCCATGCTGGCGGACTTTCATGGCCGGTTATTTAACTGGGATCATCGTGATTTTATCAAGGCGACGCTGGCTGAGGCGCGCACTCAATCAGATACGACTGCCTGGGCCAGCGGACGAGCGCTGTCAATCGAAAAAATTCTGGTCTGGATCTTGGAGCAGCCACTTCTCAAGGTTTAAAAGAGACCGGTAATATTATAAACACTATTCAAGTAACCCATGAATATGCCCTGAACAACCAAAGCGCGCCGATCTGGCGCGTTTTTTTTATAAAAAAGTGAAAAGCGATGTGCCACTTTGTTGTCCTATTTTTGTGCTCTCATTGTCCTTCGCGCCGGATTGGAGCACGGAAGGCTCTGGGCTATACTGATTTTTGTAACCTGTTGATTATCAATTATCTTTTCCGAAATATCCGAAATCTTTCAGGAGGCACCAGCGATCATTGTCAATAGAGCTCCACTCGCTTGTCTGTAATGTGAGTGACCGATACCCTGCCTGGATACCGGTCACTGTCGATAGGAATTCCACTCGCCCGTCAAGAACAAGTGGACATCCAACTCCAAAATATAACATAACTATCAAGGAGAAAGAAGAAAATGAAACGCTTTTATTTTGTACTGTCAGTTTTGGTGGCCATGAGCATGCTGCTCTCTGCTTGTGGTACTCCGGTCGCCGCTGATGCTCCCGCACCCGAAGCCCCTGCCGTCGCAGCCCCCGCCGCCACTGAAGCCCCGGCTGCTGCTCCGGCGGAATTGGAAGGCACCCTTAAAGTATGGTCATTCACCAATGATACCCTCGTAATCGCGACTGCCTTCAAAGAAATCCATCCAAAAGTCAAGATTGATTTCACCATGATCCCAATGAACGGTGGTGAATTTCAGACTAAGGTCCGAGCTGCTGCTGGTACCGCTGATGCGCCCGATGTTGTAGCCCTGGAAGCCGCTTTTGTGAGAGAGTGGGTTGAGGCTCCTGGTCTTCTGGCTGACCAGAGCGATCTGCTGCCTCTTGCCAAAGATCTTAAGAGCTACCAGGCAGGGATTGATGTCGGTACTTACGAAGGCGTGACAAAGGCCTACACCTTTGAATCCACCCCTGGTGCTTTCTTCTATCGCCGTAGTCTTGCCAAGGAATGTCTTGGTACAGATGATCCCGAAAAAGTACAGGCGATGGTTGCCAATCTCGACAAATTTGTTGAGGTGGCTGCCAAGATCAAAGCCTGTGGCACGGGCGACTACTTTATGGTTGGTACAGCGGGCGAATTGTCCAGTCCTTTCTTTACCACTCGCGCCCAACCCTGGGTGGTTGATGGAAAGTTAGTTATTGATCCCAAGGTTGTCGATTATGTTCATTTTGCAAAAATGATGCGCGACAACAGCTATGAATCAGGTGCCGGCCAATGGTCTGAAGGTTGGTTTGCCGGTATGAATGATACGTTGAAAGACGCCAATGGCAAAGCCAAGAAAGTTTTCAGCTACTTCCTGCCCACCTGGGGTCTGCCCTATGTTTTGATCGCCAATGCCAAGGCAAAAGATGGCAGCAGCGACACCAGTGGCGACTGGGCCATGGTCACCGGACCCATGTCGTACCAGTGGGGCGGCACCTGGATTGGCGCTCTGGAAGGAAGCAAGCAGAGTGAATTGGCAAAAGAATTCGTCAAGTTCAGTTCTCTTAACGAAGAATTCCTGACCAAGTTGGCTCAGGGAGAGTACACAAACGCAAAACTGAAATCCATCGATCCGACCGTACCCGACAGTCTGGTTTTCAACCCTGGCGACTTCGTCTCCAGCCAGGTCGTGGTAGAAAAGATCACAAGCAGTTTTGATAATTCTACTTTGGCCAAATTCATGGGTGGACAGAACCCGTATGGAGCTTTTGCCGCCGCCGCTCCGGCCGTCAGTGGCAAGCTGATCCAGGGCTCAGATGATGCTATTCAGCGCGCACTTGGTGACCCGTTGACTGCTTACCTCGCCGGAAACATGACTGAAGCAGAAATGTGGACAGCCTTCTTGACTGCAGTTGGGAATGAAAACCCCGACCTGGTCCTGCCTGAAGCCCCTGTAAAATAATTTTATTGAAGAAAGCTGGGTGGGTCAGTGTCAATCACACTGATCCACCCTCAGTTTCACAACATATCAGTCATTGGTAGAACACAGGTTTAGAACCAAATGGAGACAGTATGAATTTTACCAGGCTCAAAAAAAATTCCACCGGGTACCTGTTCCTGACACCTTTCATTCTTGGCTTTCTCGTTTTTGGCTTATACCCGGTTCTTAACACCATCGGTCTGAGTTTCACGAATACCACGTTGATGGCAAAGGAGAGCGCATTTATTGGGCTTGATAACTTCAAGCGCTTATTTGCTGATGATGTATTTTTGAAGGCTGTGGGAAACACCTGGTTAATCTGGAGCTTGAATTTTATTCCACAGATCGGTTTTGCTTTGTTATTATCCGTTATGTTCACAAACGCCCGGCTTAACATCAAGGCCAAAGGGATGTGGCGAGCAATCTTTTATTTGCCGAACCTGATGATGCCAGCTGCAGTGACGGCCTTATTTGCTGCGATTTTTAACTACTACGGACCTATGAATCAGGTATTGGTCAGAACCGGATTTCTGGGTGAAGCCATGCGGTTTTTTGATTCGGTCATTATCGCGCGTGGAATGGTGGTTTTCATCAATTGGTGGACGTGGTTTGGGCAAACTATGATCATCGTGATGGCGGGCATGACCTCCATCCCACTGCCACTTTATGAAGCAGCCATGGTGGATGGTGCAAGTGCCTGGCAAATGTTTACAAAGATAACATTGCCACTACTGAAGCCCATTTTGATCTTTATCTTCGTTACTGCGCTGACAGGCGGCATGCAGATGTTTGACATACCTTACCTGTTGACGGATGGCCGGGGCGCTCCACAAAGTTCAATCATGACGAGCACTGTCCTGATGTTTTTGAAGTTCAATAGCACGAAAGGACATATTGGGGCTGCTGCCTCAGTGGGCGTGTTGGTCTTCATTATGACCACTGTTTGTGCCCTGGGAATCTTCTATCTCTTGGGCGATAAAGACCGGGACGATACAAAACCAACCAAAAAATCAGCTTTCAAAAAGATTACAGAGAGGCTGCAATCATGATCAACAACTATAAGTTGGGTACAACTCTGTTACGTTTTTTTTCCTATGTATTGCTTTTCACTTTATTGCTGATCGTCCTGGTTCCGATCTGGCTCCTGGTTGTGAACGCAACTCGCTCCACAACCGAAATCCAACAGGGTATCAGCTTATTGCCAAGCACCCACATGCTCGAAAACTACAGTTTTTTGGGTGGTAGAGGATTGGACTTGCCGCGCGGCTTTGTGAACAGCCTGTTTCTCGCCAGCGCTTCGGTAATTGTCTCGGTCTATTTCGGATTATTGACAGCCTACGGTCTGGTCGTTTATAACTTTCCCGGAAAAAAACAATTCTCCAACTTTATTGTCGTCCTGGTCATGATCCCCATGCAGCTTTCCATTATTGGCTTTTACCAGTATATGTCAAAGCTGGGGTTAACCGATAATTATGCTGCATTAATACTTCCGCAGATCGCCAGCGCAGGTACTGTTTTCTTTGCAAAACAGTACCTCGAATCAATAGTTGTCTGGGATTTGATCGATGCCGGTAGGATTGATGGCGCAACTGAACTGGGCATATTTCACTCCATCATGATGCCTATCGCCGTACCGGGGGCGGCCACAATGGGTATTTTTGCATTTGTAGGGTCCTGGAATAACTTTTTCACCCCCTTTATCATGATTTCGTCCAAAGATAAATATACCCTGCCAATGTTGATACAAACCTTGCGCGGAGATGTGTATCGAACCGAGTATGGCGCAATCTACCTGGGACTAGCTATAACAGTTGTGCCAATTATTATCTTATATGCTGTTTTTTCACGTTACATTGTAAGTGGGATCGCCATGGGCGCAGTTAAAGAATAAACCCATGGATAAACAAATTCTCAAACAAGTCAGCCAGGTCTTGCTAAGCATGCAAAGATATTCATGGGAGCAAGGGGTGGCAGCACAGGCTTTCCTGGAATTGGGCGAAACTAACATAGCGATCATGCTTGCGCGGGAAGCTGTGCAGCGCCAAAGTGCTGACGGCCGGCTGGCTTGCTTGCGCGATACTGAAGGTGTCACTGATCCGGCGGCAAACGGAGAAGCCCTGCTGGTTGCGGTAAGGGTTACAAAAGACCCGGTTCTGCAAGCTGGGCTGGACGCAATGCTGAATTATTTAATGAAGAGCGCTCCGCGCGCAGAAGATGGAACACTTTTCCATGTTACTGATGCTAGAGAAGTTTGGGTGGATTCCTTGTATATGGCTGCTCCATTTTTAGCGGCTGTTGGGCAGGTGGAAGACGCAATCCTGCAAATCGACGGTATTAAAAGACGCCTTTGGAATTCAAGGGCCAGGTTGTACGCGCATATTTGGAACGAAGAACGTAATGCATTAACCCGCTCGGTACATTGGGGCGTGGGAAATGGTTGGGTTGCGGCAGGGATTACCCGAGTAATCCGAACTTTGCAGGATTCGCGGGCTGTGCCGCATGCCAGACAACTTCTTGAAACGCATGTCAGAGAAGTTATCGATGGCTGCCTGGTTCATTTACGAGATGATGGACTTTTCCATGATGTAGTTGATCAACCAGAAACTTTTATAGAAACCAATTTATCTCAAATGCTGGCATATTCAATCTATCGTGGCATTGTTGGCGGCTGGTTACCTCCGAATTACAAGGAATATGCAGACAAGATGCGTAAAGCGGTTTGCCAAAAAGTGGACGACTCTGGTTATGTACAAGGAGTATGCGCAGCGCCCAGATTTGACCGAGCTGGTACAGCTCCTGAAGGACAAGCTTTTTTCTTATTGATGGAAGCAGCCTGGAAAGAAACCCTATGATCAACTTAATCACACCTCCATCCTGGCTCGATGCTGCCCTGGAGTTCTGCATCAATAAAACGCGTATTAATCTATCCAGCCTTGCCAGCTTTCCTGAGCGGACCGAAGGTGGGCGTTGGGTGCAGATCGATCCTGATCAGCATGGCTGGTGGGTGGGTGGGCATTGGGTGGGATTGCTCTGGCTGACCCATGCGGCAAGTGGTGATCCATCCCTGGAAGCCGCCGCCCGTGCTTGGGCTGGGCGTCTGCTGCCTCAACTGAACGATCAGGCCGATCATGATCTCGGTTTTTTGTTTGAGTTGGGATTTGTGCTTGGCAGTAAACTGACCGGAGACGAGGGCCTCAAATCCCCAGCCTTGCAAGCCGCCGCGATCCTAAGCCGCCGATTTAATTCTCGTGGCCAGTTCATTCAGGCCTGGGGTGCGCTTGAAGCTTCGCCAGAACTGCGCGGCCGCACAATCATGGATACGATGATGAACCTCGATCTGCTTTTTTGGGCATCCAAAGAAACCGGCAACCCGCACTATGCTGAAATTGCCGCTGGACATGCTCGTACCGTCCTGACCCATCACGTTCGGCCGGATGGCAGTACCTCCCACGTTTGTGACTTTAACCCCGAAACGGGTGAGTTCATAAAGCAAGATACGCACCAGGGGATGAGCGCCAGTTCCTGTTGGAGCCGCGGCCAAGCCTGGGGTGTGTATGGCTTTGCCGATTGCTACCGTGCCACCGGTGATCCAGCTTTTCTAACTGCCGGCCGCCGCCTGATGGTCTATCTTTGGCCGCGTTTGCCCACCGATTTGGTCCCTTTTTGGGATTTTGACAGCCCGCTAATTCCCAACGATGTGCGCGATAGTTCAGCGGCCTCTGTGTTGGCCTCGAGCTTGCTCTCTCTGGCATCCATCGAGAATGATCCTAACCTGGCAAGTATCTGGCAAAACCGGGCCATTAGCATCCTGGAATCACTTTGGAAAAACTACACCAGCCGATACACAGGCGAAGCCAGCCTGCTGCTGCATGGCACACGTTCCAAACCTCATAATCTGATGGATCATGGCCTGATCTACGGCGATTATTATTTCGTCGAAGCTCTTATGCGCCTTTCAAAACCTGCGCTGAATCTCTAATTCAACTGTCTTTTAGGAGCACCTTATGAAATATCATTCATTGCTTAGCTCTAATTCTGGCATCAATCAATTACCAATCAATCCCTGCCAACTGCTTGATTTCAATTTACTGAAGCTGGCCGCCGGAGAAAAATTCAGCGCCAATAGTGGTGGGCGCGAAATCCTGGCGGTGATTTTGGGCGGCAAAGCTACTTTTATCATCAACGGCACAAGCTTTGAGAAGGTTGGCGGGCGCCCGAATGTTTTTAACGGCAAACCCCACTCTGTGTACATTCCGGCTAATGCCGATTACAGCATTCAGGCCGAAGGTGCGGTGGAGATCGCTCTGCCAAGTGCCCCGATTTTATTGGCCCCTTCGGCCGATTCTGACGAGGAAGCTCGCGACAGAGCCAAGATTCAGCCATATGTGATTGCCCCCTCGCAGGTGGTCAACGGCGTTTGGGGTGCAGCTAATTTCAAACGCTACTTTCACCAAATTCTGACTCTGGCAGCCCAGCCAGACCTGCCTGCCCACAGGCTGATCGTTGGCGAGACCTTTACCCCCAGTGGAAATTGGAGTACCTATCCGCCCCATAAGCATCAGGTGGATGATCTGCCACGACAGGCTTACCATGAAGAAATGTACTACTTCAAGGTTAATCCCGGCGATGGTTTCGGTATCTGCCATTATTACAATGAAGAGGGTGAAGATGAAAACTTTACTCTGCGCGACAATAGTATCCATATGCTGCCGCGCGGCTACCATACTGTCGTCAGCGCTCCCGGTTATACCACTTATTACTTGTGGTTCCTGGCGGGCAACCAGCGTGTGCAGGCCACGGTAGATGATCCTACGCTGGGTTGGGTGACAAAAACGATTCCCATCTTAAAGGAATTGGGACATTAATTGGCATGGTTGTCGTGTCAGGTGGCGTCGATTACTGCATGGGAAAGGACTAATCATGATTCTCGATCTCTTCAAACTTGATAATAAAGTTGCTCTGGTTACTGGAGCGGGGCGCGGTTTAGGTCAGGCGATGGCAATTGCACTGGCTGAAGCCGGATCTGATGTGGCAGGGCTGGACGTTCTCTCTCTGGACGAAACATCCGCTTGCGTGCAAGCTCTCGGACGACGTTTTCTGCCGATCAGTGCCAATTTGCTCGAAGCGCACGCAGAAGACATGACTAAAGTGGTTGACCAGGTGCTGGCCGGTTTGGGCAGCCTGGATGTTCTCATCAATAACGCTGGCATCATTCGCCGCGCCCCATTGTTGGAATTCAGCGAGAAAGACTGGGACGACGTGATGCAGATCAACTTGAAGTCGGTCTTTCTGCTCTCACAGGCTGCCGGGCGAGTGATGGTGGAACGAGGCAATGGCAAAATTATCAACATCGCCTCGATGCTATCTTTCCAGGGTGGCATTCGTGTACCATCGTACACCGCATCGAAAAGCGGCGTGGCGGGTCTCACACGCCTGATGGCGAATGAATTGGCTGCCAGCGGCCTCAATATCAATGCCATTGCGCCGGGTTACATGGCAACAGACAATACCGCTGTTCTGCGTGCCGATGCAGAACGCGCCTCGTCGATCCTCGATCGTATTCCATCAGGACGTTGGGGAGAACCGGCTGACCTGATGGGCACGGTTGTTTTCCTCGCTTCTGCCGCCTCCGATTACATGAACGGCGCAATTGTGCCGGTAGACGGTGGTTGGCTAACGCGCTAACTTAGCATTAGGTCGCTTTTCCGATTGGAGAAAATTATCGATGAATACTTCATATCAACTTTTTATTGACGGCGTCTGGCGCGAAGGTTCGGACGGTACCAAGGTTCCGGTTATCAACCCGGCCACAGAGGAAGTCTTTGCCGAAGTGAGCTGGGGCACACCCGCAGATGCTAACTTGGCCCTGGAAGCGGCTGAAAAGGCTCTCTCGGGTGAATGGTCAACGTGGAGCCCGACCCGGAGAGGCCGCTTCCTTTTTTCTGTAGCTGCTGCTGTTCGAAAGAATGCGTCAGAGCTTTCTGCGCTCTTTAGCAAAGAGCATGGAAAACCACTTCATCAAGCGGCATCCGAAGTAGAGGATGCCGCGCGCTATCTGGAATATTTTGGTGGGTGGGCCGATAAATTGACCGGAATGACGATTGATCTCGGGCCCGGACAGATGGACTATGTCTTGCGTGAGCCATTGGGGGTGACGGTGCATATTGCGCCCTGGAACTATCCCCTTGACATATTTTGCCGCAGCATCGCGCCAGCTTTGGCAGCGGGTAATACCTGTGTGGTCAAGCCGGCTGAAGAAATCTCCATTGTCAGTCTTGCTTTGGCCAGCCTGTTCCAGGAAGAAGGAATTCCGGCGGGAGTGCTGAATGTAATCCCCGGGTCGGGTGCGGTGCTGGGCAAGGTTCTGACCGAAGACCCGCGGGTGCGCGGTATCGTTTTTACAGGTTCAGTCGCAACGGGGCGTATCGTTCTTCAGGCCGCTGCCCGCAACATTACGCCGGTGGTCTCGATGGAGCTCGGAGGGAAAGCGGCATCGCTGGTCTTCGTCAGGGATGCTACGGAATTGGATGGCCCAGTGGGCGGTGCGGTGGGAGCTTTGGTATGGAATGCCGGGCAATCGTGCGGTCAACGCGCGCGCTGGTATGT
This sequence comes from Chloroflexota bacterium, assembly GCA_026390035.1. GTDB lineage: Bacteria > Chloroflexota > Anaerolineae > Anaerolineales > Villigracilaceae > UBA5195. The sequence goes on along the minus strand of JAPLGT010000123.1, from coordinate 32,922 downwards.
CCGGCGAGATCTTTATGAACCCTTCCTGGAGCGCTTGGCCCAGCGCGTCCACAACTTGAAACCTGGTCCGGCTACACAGCCCGGGGTCGACCTTGGCCCACTGGTGTCTAAAAAACATTACGACAATGTTATGAGGTATATTCGCATAGGCATCGATGAAGGCGCCAGGCTGATCGCTGGAGGTGGTCGACCGGAAGGTTTCGGCGAGAGGGGCTATTTCGTTGCGCCAACCGTTTTCGCCGACTGCCATAACGGAATGCAGATCGTCCGGGAAGAGATTTTTGGACCAGTTATTACGGTCATCCCAGTAGACAGCCTGGATGAGGCTGTTGCCCTGGCCAACGACAGCACTTTCGGGCTTTCATCCGAGATTTGGACGAGTGATCTGGTAACTGCCCATTCGGTAGTTTCGAGACTGGATGTTGGGCATGTAACGATCAACGGTTCCGCCGCCTTCGGGTTTGAAGTCCCGTTCGGGGGTGTCAAGCAGAGTGGTCTTGGACGCGAAGGCGGGCCCGAGGCGATTTTAGCCTACACCCGCCTGAAGAATGTCTGGGTTAATCTCAAAAGCAGATGAGAGCTCGCTGTTTTCTAGCAAACCTGGTCGGAGCGTTGGCGGGCACGAAATACGTCATGATTGCCAACGTTTTAACTTATCTTGAGCCCAGTAGCAACAACTGCTGCTGCTGAGCCTTGTAAATATTGTAGTTGTGAGTATTTATTTCGTTTGAAAAAAAGTCGGAGGGTTTGAATGAAAGTCGTTACTTTTGGAGAAATCATGTTACGCCTTGCCCCGCCAGGCTTCCAGCGCTTCACGCAGGCGCGCTCCCTTGAAACCACTTTCGGTGGAGGCGAGGCTAATGTGGCTGTCTCGCTTGCCAACTATGGCGAAGAAGTGGATTTTGTCAGTCGCTTGCCCAGCAATGAGCTGGGCGATGCATGCATCAATACTTTACGGGGGTTGGGCGTCGGAACTAGTTTGATCGCCCGGGGCGGCGAGCGCATGGGGATCTATTTTCTGGAGAACGGGGCCGCCCAGCGTGCCAGCAAGGTGATCTATGACCGTGCAAATTCAAGCTTTGCCAGCATCCAACCGGGTAGCATTGACTGGAAAGCCGTCTTTGCTGGTGCTGACTGGTTTCACTGGACGGGTATTACCCCCTCGGTTTCGCTAAACGCCGCCGAAGTTTGTCGTGAAGCGATTGCCACTGCCCGCGAGATGGGCCTAACAATTTCAACTGATTTGAATTATCGGGCGAAACTTTGGAAGTGGGGGAAAACTGCCGGAGAAGTGATGAGCGACCTGGTGGGCATGTGTGACGTTGTTCTGGGAAATGAGGAAGATGCCGAAAAAGTCTTTGGTATCAAGGCGCCGGAAAGTGACGTTACGTCTGGCAAGGTTGACGCCAGCCATTATCTTTACGTTTGCGAAAAACTGGCGGAGCGCTTTACTGCACTAAAGACCATCTCAATCACCCTGCGAGGCTCGCTTTCAGCCAGTCATAACACCTGGTCTGGTGTTTTGTGGAATAATCCTGATCCTGGCCTGGGATGGCGCAACGGTGAATTTTTCTCCGGGCCAACCTATGACATCATTCCGATCATTGATCGCGTTGGTGGAGGTGACTCATTTATGGGCGGCTTGATTTACGGGTTGCGCAAATACCCGGCAGATCCGCAAAAGGCACTTAATTTTGCCACCGCTGCTGCCTGTCTCAAGCACAGTATTATGGGCGATTTCAATGCAGTCAGTGTGGCTGAAGTTGAGACCCTGATGGCTGGCGATGCATCGGGGCGCGTTTCTCGCTAAATTTGGATCGTCAGAAACTGATATTTTTTTCGACTCTAAGATTTTCGGGAAGTGGGTGATTTTATCGATATTAATGCCATATCTGCGGTCATCATCCCAAAATATGGCCACTTTCTTGGCCTGTTGTGGGAAATATTTTCACGGGATTTTCCAGAATAGGGGTTTTTCATAGCACTCCTAAACCTGATAAGGAAAAATTATGGCTCGTTTTATGCGTTTGGATGTGGTTAATACATTGCTTGACACCGGTGTTTTGCCCTTGTTTTATCATGGTGATTTGGATGAGGCCATCGAACTGGTTAATGCCTGTGTACGAGGTGGTGCGCGCAGTATTGAGTTCACCAACCGGGGAGAGATGGCTTACCCGGTCTTTAGCGGGTTGGTGAAGCACTTCGCCAGAGTGGATCCATCTGTAATTTTAGGCATCGGCTCGATTATTGATGCGCCGACTGCGGCGCTTTACATGGCCGCTGGCGCGAACTTCATTGTTGGGCCGAGCCTCAACCCGGAGATTTCCCGTTTGTGCAACCGGCGCAAGATCCTGTACCTGCCCGGTTGTTCCACTGAAAATGAAATTAGCACTGCGGAAGAGTTAGGTGCGGAAATCTGCAAGATATTTCCTGGCGAATCGGCTGGAGGACCCGGCTTTATCAGCGCTGTGATGGCGCCCTGTCCCTGGCATCGCCTGCTGCCCACCGGCGGCGTGGATGCCACTGAAGCCAGCATCGATCAGTGGATCAAAGCCGGGGCGGCAGTCGTCGGCCTCGGTAGCAAGCTTATTTCCAACCAGGCGGTTAAAGCCAAAGATTATGACGGCATCGCTGCCAAAACAGCGCAGTGTGCCGCCTGGGTGCAATCTGCACGTGGTGTTTCGGTTTTTGGCGGTATGGAACATATCGGATTGTATGCCCATCGGTCATCACCTGAAGCGTTGAGTGCCTGGTATGAACAGATCTTCGACCTGCAGCGCAAGGAAAGCAGCGGTGCATTTTTTGTTTCCGGTTCTGGTGCTGGGCGAATCGAATTCCCCAAAGCAAGTCCGGATGCCCAGGTGCATATTGCTATACGCGTCAGCAACTTTGAAGCTGCGGCTACCAATCTGCAAGCCAAAGGGATTAGTTTGAAAGATGTGTCCATTAAATCCGATTCGAAATTCGGCTATCTGGATGTTACCGACCCGGAAGGCAATCTTGTCCACCTGTTGTGGCTGCCAAAAAAGTAGGATCGTTTTTTGCGAGAATATTGTTGGTGATGATCTAATATTTAGGCGCTAGTATCGGATTGATCTTGTTGCTGAGTTGCGATAAATTGGTTACGGGCGCCGGCTGGTATGTCCAAGGTGAAAGAAATAGCCGACTGGCAACAGCTGAAATCACCGGTTACGCAGTGCTTGTGTTGTTTCCTGCGATTATAAGCTGCTGGTTGGTTTATATTTCGATACTGCAAAGGATAATAGCAGTGTTTTCTGCTCAAATAATGAAAATGGAAGAAAGCTGCCTTTTCGATGGCAGCTTTCTTCCATTTTTGCTCTGAGATTTATAGGGTTATCGTTGTGAGGGGATGGAGCGCACTCACAAAAAAGTCGAGCGCTGAGTGTAGCATCTGGTTGGTTTAGTAGCCTGATGCATCACCCTGGATGTGGTCAAGGATCGCGGGTGCCGCGCTGGCCCCCAATAACTCTGCGCCAGCATCAAGCAAAGCGATCGCTTTTTCATAACTATTTACCTTCCCAGAAGCCTTAACGTGCGCGCGCACTGCAGTTGCCCGTATCATACCAATATTCTCTACGCTGGCAGCCTCTGATCCCGGACCCCATCCGCTGGAGTTTTTGATCCAGGGCATCCCTGCATCGTCGAGCAGGCGCACAGCCGTCTTCCGTTTTTCCATGTCTTTGATATATCCAAGTTCCAACATGGCTTTTATTGGCATTCCTTGTCCGGCGCGCACAATCTCAGCTGCTTCTTTTTGGAATTCATCATACATACCTGATAAGAAAAAGCCCATGTTTGGAGCATAATCGACCTCATCAGCTCCGAGAGCCCGGCATTCTCGGATCATTGATATTTTGGCATCCAGGCTTTCGTGCCCTGTTCCCAACCCAATGCAGGTGGCGACAAAGATATCCGAGCCCTTCAAGATTGTGCGTGCCAGTGGAACCCAGCACATTGAGATCATTGCGGCATGGAAATTGTATTTGAGTGCCGTTTCCAAATGGGTGACGACCTCAGAATAGGTAGCTTCGGGAAAGACATTCGTAAATTGAAGATGTTTCGCCAGCTGTTGGCGATTAAGGGATGTTGCAGACATGGGTTCTCCTCAGAAGTGGGATGACATTTGTCACCTATATTTGTGATGTTTGTTACAACCGTAACTTTTTACGGAAAAATCGCTTGACTTCCTGTTCAATTACTTTACAATGAATTCAGTAGACATCTATGGACAACTATATACAACTATGAACGTCTTGTCAATGGCGAGACACTAGGAAATCTTATGCCAGATCTTGAACGCTTCGGCCCCAAATTGATTTACCAGCAAATTGTTGATTGGATGCGGAATCAGATTTCAACTGGTTCCTGGCCTGAGCATTATCGTTTGCCGTCGGAATTTGATTTGGCTAACGATTTCGGCGTGAGCCGTGGGACGATTCGGAAGGCGATAAACCAGCTTACGACAGAAGGTTTGTTGGTGACTATCCATGGCCGGGGAACATTTGTTGAGTCTACGGTAATCGAGCAGCCACTTGCTGAGCAATTAATAGCTTTCTCCGAAGCGCTCATCGACAAAAAAATTAGCTATCATACGCAGGTTCTTCGTCAGGAAGTTGAAATCCCACCACAAAGAATTGCATCCTTACTTTCAATTCCTGAAGGTGCTCAGGTAATGGCTTTGGAACGTGTTCGTTCTGTTCGCCAAATACCCATTAATTACTTGCTTAACTATGTCATATTAACGCGCTGTTCAGGAATTGAGAAAGTGGATTTTTCCAAACAGCGGTTACTCCAAACCTTTGAGGAACGTTACAAGCTGACCCTGGGCTGGGGCCAGCGTACATTCCAGGCACAATCGGCGGAAGAAGATATTGCGAATAAACTAAATATCTCGCGCGGCGATCCTGTGATGTACATGGAGCAGCTTATTTATCTGCGAGATGGTTCCCCGATCGAGTTTTCGCGGATATGGTTACCTGGAAATAGTTTCCGTCTTTCGGCCATTGTTAAGCGCGGTGACAAACGAGATGCAAGCCGGGATATGATGGTCTTTGATCCAACCACATCCGGATAATCCCATATCAACCAGGAGTACTCCCCCTTTGACCACGACATTGTCACCTGAAAAAGATAATCCGGAAGGAACCCCTTCCATCATGCATCGAGCCAGCGCTTTCCGGCGTTTCTTTTCCGCGCGTGAAACCGGCGTTTTTATCGCATTGATATTGATGTGCCTGTTGTTGACGTTTACATCTCCCAATTTCCTGACTGTGAAGAATTTGTTAAATATAGGCAGGCAGGTGTCTTTGCTGGGGATCATGGCGGTAGGGATGACCTTCGTGTTGATTGCCAAGGAGATTGACCTCTCAATTGGATCTATTTATGCGCTCGTTGGACTTGGCGTCGGGATTCTTTTAACCTATCATTTTGGCGTCTTTCCGGCAATTGTTTTTGGGCTTTTGTTGGGGGCGACCCTTGGATTTGTGAATGGTTGGCTCTCGACCTATGGACAATTACCATCGTTTATTACCACGTTGGGCATGTTAAGCGCTGTACGTGGAATTGCGCTTCTAATCACGAATGGACAGCCTGTGACGATAAACGAGGCTTTCGGTATTTCCAAGCAGGTGATCGATCAATTTTATTTTCTAGGACAGGGCCAGCTCTTTGGGATTATTCCAATGCAGCTCGTTTTTTTTATCCTCGTACTTGGTATCGGTTATGTGGTTCTTTCGCGTACAGTGCTGGGTTTTCAGGTCTACGCTGTCGGTGGAAATGAGAAGGCTGCCCGTGTTTCTGGCATTCGCACTAAGAACGTGAAAATCATGGCATTTGTGATGATGGGAATTCTGGCTGGGCTTTCTGGTATTTTGTCGCTAGCTTTCCTGCCTAGTGGCCAGGCCGGTCGTACAGGGCTTGGCCTTGAGTTGGATGTCATTGCTGCAGCGGTGATTGGAGGTGCGTCACTGGCGGGTGGTGAAGGCACAATGCTCGGCACGCTGATAGGCGTGTTGATCATGGGCGTGCTAAGGAATGGATTGGTGTTATTGGGTATTTCGCCGTTCTGGCAGACGACGATCATCGGTCTGGTGATTGTCCTGGCAGTTGGCGTTGATAAATGGTCGCGCAGTAAGCGCGCAGGTTAATATCGATGAAATATTCAACTAGGAGGTGTTGCCCAACCCCAAAATAATTTGATCTGGAAGTTGAGTTAGTTTGCTCACGGAAGGACAAATAAACACTGCAATCGTGAGAAAAGGTTGGGGCAGATCCGGAAGATCTGCCCCGTTGGAGACCCTCGAGAAGGCGATTTCCGGCCTAATTATATCCGATTTCGCATGTGGTTTTATCCTCCCAGAATTGCTTTTCTGGTATTCCAAATAAAATGATCTTCAGTTATGGAGGATGAATATGAAACGGAAATCTACACTGATTTTGCAAATGCTCGCCATTCTAATAATCGCAAGCATGTTTATCGGCGCGTGTGCACCGGCAGTAACACCCGTACCTGCAACACAGGCACCTGTGGATACCAAGGCACCAGAAGTCAAGAATACCGAAGCCCCGGTTGCAACCGGTGGATTCACCCTCAACCCCGATATTGCAGCTCGCATGGCAGCTGGTAAAACACCTGTGATCCGAGTTTCTTATCATGATGTGTCGAATGAATTCGCCCCGCAAATCAAGGCGGGTGTGGAGAAGGCAGCTGCTGACCTGGGCGTGGACGCGGTTATGGTCGGTCCAGTTGGCGCAAAGGCCGAAGACCAGATTTCTGAACTGGAAAGCCTGATTGAAAAAGGTGTGGATGGTATTGCAATCTCATCCGTTAGCACTGATGCATTGGCTCCGATCATCGACAAAGCGTTGGCAGCTGGAATTCCGGTTGTGACGTACAACACTGACAATCCCGGAAGCAAGCGACTGGCTTTCGTAGGACAGGACCTTGTGAACTCCGGCCGGATTTCTGGTGATTTGATGGCGAAAGCGCTGGGTGAAAAAGGTAAAGTTATCATTACCACCCTGGATGCATCGGCTCAGTGGTCTTTGGATCGTGAGAAAGGTGCACGCGAAGCGCTTGCCAAATATCCCGGCATTTCAGTCGTGACGACAGTCAATACCGGAACAGAACCCCAAGGTATTTACTCGGCGATTGAGAATGCCATGCTGGCGAATCAGGATGTTACTGGTATTCTGAGCATGGAATGCTGCTCGGTTGGCCCGGCTGCAGAATTTGTGAAGCGCAACAACATGAAGGACAAGGTTAAGGTTGTTGGTTTCGATCTGCTGCCCGGAACACTGCAACTGGTCAAAGAAGGCATCATCTATGCCACTATCGATCAAGACCCGAAGAAACAAGGTTTCGAAGCCGTCAACCTGGTTTTGAAAGCCCTCAAGGGTGAAGCTGTTGCAGATGTCGACACCGGCGCTCTGACCGTTGACGCCAGCAATGTTGATCAATTCCTGACTGGCTCCCCAGCCGCTGGAAGCGGGTTCGTACTTAATCCTGATGTTGCAGCTCGTATGGCTGCTGGCACAAAGCCAGTCATTCGGATTTCCTACCATGATGTGTCCAATGAGTTTGCCCCACAGATTAAAGCCGGTATCGAGAAGGCTGCTGCTGACTTGGGCGTGGATGCGGTTATGGTTGGTCCAGTTGGCGCCAAGGCCGAAGACCAAATTGCTGAACTGGAAAGCCTGATTGAAAAAGGTGTGGATGGTATTGCAATCTCATCCGTGAGCACTGACGCACTTGCTCCGATCATTGACAAAGCGTTGGCGGATGGTATTCCGGTTGTAACATACAACACTGACAACCCGAGCAGCAAGCGACTGGGCTTTGTAGGCCAGGATCTGGTGAACTCTGGTCGCATTGCTGGTGATTTGATGGCGAAAGCGCTGGGTGAAAAAGGTAAAGTTATCATTACCACCCTGGATGCATCGGCTCAATGGTCCCTGGACCGTGAGAAGGGCGCTCGCGAAGCGCTTGCCAAATACCCAGGAATTACCGTCGTGACAACAGTCAATACCGGAACAGAACCTCAGGGTATTTACTCGGCGATTGAGAATGCCATGCTGGCGAATCAAGATGTTACTGGTATTTTGAGCATGGAATGCTGCTCGGTCGGTCCGGCTGCAGAGTATGTGAAACGCAACAACATGAAGGACAAGGTTAAGGTTGTTGGTTTCGATCTGCTGCCCGGAACACTGCAACTGGTCAAAGAAGGCATCATCTATGCCACTATCGATCAGGACCCCTTCAAACAAGGTTACGAAGCAGTTCAACTTGTTTACAATATCCTGAAGGGTAAACCGGCGGCAAGTGTAGATACCGGTGCGAAAATCATCGATCTGACTAATATTTCCGAATATTTGAAATAACTGGAACCAACATGTCCGAAAATCTGGCTGCAATCATCCAATTGGAAAAAATCACGAAACGATTTCCAGGCGTACTTGCCCTGGACCAGGTTACATTGTCCGTTTACCCAGGAGAAATTCACGCGGTAATTGGTGAGAATGGTGCCGGAAAATCTACTTTGATGAACATCCTTGCGGGTGAATTGCAGCCGGATGAGGGCAAGATCTACTTCAATGGTTCAGTCACGCTGATCCCCAACCCGGTCGTTTCTAGGCGTCTGGGGATCAGCGTGGTATTTCAGGAATTGGCGCTGTGTCCCAATTTGAGTGTTGCGGATAATATTTCGCTTTGGCGAATGAGTGAGCAGTCACCAATATCTTTCCTGGATCGTAAACTCTACGATTCCACTGCAAATGAGACCCTAACGAGCCTGGGGTTGAAGAACATGAATTTGAGTCAGCCAGCGGGGCAGCTCAGTGTTGCCAAGCAGCAAATGGTAGAGATAGCCAGGGCAATTTCCACGCGAGCGCGTGTGTTGATTTTGGATGAACCAAACTCGGCGCTAACGCAGGAAGAGTCGGAGCATCTCTTTGATGTAATCCGGCGCCTGCGCGATGACGGAGTGGCTATTATTTACATCTCTCACCATCTGCAGGAAGTCCTTGATATCGCAGACCGAATTACGGTGCTACGCGATGGCAGGGTGGTTGATACGCTGTCTGTTGATGGTGCAACAATCACGACACTAATCGCTAGTATGGTAGGCCGGAACATTACTGCTGCACCACGAGATTTTGAGCGGAAAGCTTTTGGCGATGTAGCCTTCGACGCTGTAAATTTGAGCAGTTCGGGAACCTTCACTGATATATCTTTTCAGGTACACTCCGGTGAAGTGGTTGGGATTGCCGGATTGCCAGATTCGTACAAAGACGAACTGGTAGAAGCGATGTTTGGTCTTGGTAAACTTGAGCGAGGCGAAATTTATTTGAAAGGTAAGCCGACCCGGATTCACAATCCGACCGATGCCATTCAATATGGGATGTATCTTATCCCAGCTGACCGCAGAGGAGCCGGGGCGCTTTTGATGATGACCCTGGAAGAAAATATTGTGGCTTCCAGCTTGAATGCAGTCAGTCGCGCAGGTTTTTTACATGGGCGTGAGTCACAAATACTGGCACAAAAGTATTTTGACCGGCTTGATATTCGCGCAACTGGGGTTAGCCAGGTAATGGCGAACCTGAGCGGTGGTAACCAGCAAAAAGTAATCTTGGGGCGAGGTCTGGCAACCGAGCCGGCGGTGCTCGTCTTGCACGAGCCAACGCGCGGTATTGATGTAGGTGCAAAGGCCGAAATCTATAAGATATTGCAAAATCTGGCAGGACAAGGTGCAGCTGTTGTGATTGTATCTTCTGAGCTGCCCGAATTGATTTCGCAATGTGATCGGATTTTGGTGATGCATGCCGGACGGATTAGCGGTGTCTTTACCCATGGAGATGCCACAGAAGAAGGTATTCTTGGATGTGCCATGGGGCATGCAGAACATCTAGCTTAAGTAAAAGGAACCAATCATGCAAAAAACAATCATCACGGTTGTAGGTAGTTTTGCAGTCGGCATGACCTTACGTACTTCGCGTATGCCGATTTTTGGCGAAACGCTCATCGGATCAGATTTTGACATGGGACCTGGCGGAAAAGGTTCAAACCAGGCGGTGGGTGTCGCTCGCTTGGGCGCCGAGTCGCATTTAGTTGGGATTATTGGCGATGACAAGCTGGGCGAAATTGCAACAGATCTTTATGCTCAAGAAGGTGTGAATACCACCCACCTGAAGATAACCAAAGAACTTGCAACAGGAGTGGGTTTCATTATTCTGGACCAGGAAGGCCGGAATGGCATCATCTTAGATATGTCGGCAAATCAGTTGATGGACGAAGCCTTTGTTGATCTCGCAGAAGACCAGATTGCGCGCAGTAAAGTTGTAATGACTGTGCTCGAAATTCCGGTGGCCGCTGCTGCCAGGGCGATGGAACTGGGCCGTAAGCATGGCATTCTGACAGTGCTTAATCCCGCACCAGCAGCACCGCTAAGCGATCAAGTTCTTCAGAACGTTGATGTAATTACACCGAATGAGACTGAGCTGCGCATTCTGTTGGGTCTGGCGCCAGACGATCCCACTTCAACTCTTGAGCTGGCGTATCGTTTGCGAGATCGTGGCGCAAAAAACATACTCGTCACGATGGGCGATAGAGGTTCGTTGGTCCTGACCCAGACATTGGAAGTTCAGGTTCCCTCAGTACAAGTTAAGGTTGTTGATACTACCGGTGCGGGCGATTCCTATAACGCAGGGCTGGCGATTGCGTTGTCTGAGGGTAAAGATATCGTTGAAGCAGCCAGGTTTGCGGCTTGTACAGGTGCTTTAGCCTGTACCCACCTGGGAGTTATTCCCAGTCTGCCAGCCCGCGCTGCTGTTGAAGAGCTCTATCAAAAATCATTTAAATAAAAATTGGAGATGAATCATGAAACGTTCTGTTATTCTTAATTCTGAACTAAGTCATGCGATTGCCAGCATGGGCCATGGCGACATAATGATTGTTTGTGATGCTGGCTTCCCGATCCCCAGTAGTGCCTGGCGCGTTGATCTGGCCATTATTCAGGACCTTCCTGACCTCGAAACTGTTTTGAGCGCAATCAATCAGGAAATGGTTGTTGAAAAAGTGGCCTATGCCGCTGAGATGGGCGACAACAATGCTCCTCTCAAGGACAAGGTTCACCGCATTTTTGAAGGTAGTGATTTTGATACCATACCTCATGCGCTGATTCTGACCGAAATGGCTGCAAAAGCCAAGGTAATCGTTCGGACCGGAGCGTTCGATCCGTGGGGTAACATTTTGCTTTATTCAGGGGTAGACATCCCAAAGTGGTTCTCCAAGCCCGGGGTTGTAACACCGGAATTTTATGCACGGAAAATGAAAAAGTAACCGACTGAAGTGACATTATGACAACCAATCAAGTAGATATGCCTGACGAGGTGCTTACGCCTCGCCAGCGTGTTCGTATTGCCATGAAGCACCAGGAGCCCGATCGGACCCCAGTGGATTTTCTGGCTACGCCTGAAGTGTGGGATAAGTTGATTGCCCACTTTCGGTCTGATCTCGCCAATCTGGATTCTGGCGGATATTTCTCGTCTGAGCGGGAGGACGTGCTTCAGAAATTGGAAGTAGATTGTCGTCTTCTCTCGTACGATATGTTTTGTGCCCCACCTGCGAATACTTTGAAAGCGGGTGAGTCGGTTGATTGGTGGGATTCACTGGCTCGATCCACTCCAAACCGTATGTGGCGGCAGCAACGGCAGGATGGTTCATGCAATGATATCTGGGGTCACCATACCCGAACGATTGCCAATCCAACTGGGCGCTATGAAGAATATGTTTCCTGGCCTTTGCGTTCAGCTGCTTCTGTTGCAGATTTGAAGAATTACGCTTGGCCCGACCCAGATTGGTGGGATTTCTCACAACTTCCTGATGCGATCCGGAAAATCGATCCTAATGGGGTGCGTTCATTGCGATTCCGGGCTGGTACGGTTTTTGAATGTGCGTGGCAGTTGCGTGGAATGGAAGAATTTCTGACTGATATGGCAGTGGCACCAGAGTTACCCCTGTATATTCTTGAGCGGGTCACTGATGTCATTGTTGAAAATACTCGCAGGGCTCTGGCATTAGCAGGCGATGATATTGACACGGTTTATTTCTATGATGACGTTGGCGCTCAAAATGGGCTTTTGATTTCAAAAAATATGTGGCGCCGCTTTATTAAACCATTCCATCAACGCATCATTGATGTTGCCCGGCAGGCAGGAAAACAGGTGATGTACCATTGCGATGGGGCGATCCTTTCGTTGATCCCGGAATTGATTGAAATGGGGGTAGACGTTCTGGACCCAATTCAGCCTACGGCCAAAGACATGGTTCCAGAAAAGCTTAAGGCAGAATTCCGTGAGCGGCTTTCATATCATGGCGGTGTGGATATCGTAGGAACTCTACCGCTAGGCAGCCCTGATGATGTTCGCAATGAGGTCCGTCAGAGGGTTCAGTTGATGGGCGAGAACGGTGGATATATTCTCTCGAGTTCGCATCATATCCAATCGGATACCCCATTGGAAAATGTGCTTGCCATGTACGAGACCGGTCTTCGCTATCGTTCAGATCAGGTTGAGTAGGTATTACATCTGGGGTTTTGTTTTTTTTCTAAGTTGCATACAACTCCTGGTTTATTAAGACAGCTACAACATTTTTTACCTATTGATTTGATCAAGGGTTATTTCTATGGATGAGAAAATCTCAGTGCTATAAGATAGGATTCTGGAAGGAGATATTTCTGGATCAAAGGAAGCTGTACAGGCTGCCTTTGATGCTGGATTGGAGCCAGGATCAATTTTAGCTGGTGGAATGATTGCCACGGTGAAAGAAGTCGGCAGGCGTTATGAAGAAGGTGATTACTTTGACCCGAAGATGCTGGTTGCCGCGCGTGCAATGCAAGGTGGTCTGGCGTTATTAAAGCCCTTTCTGATGACAACGAAGTAAGTCAGCCGGTTGGGTCACGATTGGGACGGTCAAAGGGGATATGTAAGATATCGGTAAAAACCTGGTGGCTTTGATGCCGGAAGGTGCCGGGTTTGAAATTCAAAACCTGGGCGTAGATGTGGCCCCGGAAAAATTTATCGAAGCTGTTGCTGTTGGTAATGTTCATATATTGGCACTTTCGGCTCTTCTAACTACAACCATGTTCAATATGAAGGCCACCATTGATGCTATTCAACAAGCCGGTTTGCGCGATAATGTCAAGATTATTATCGATGGCGCACCGGTGACCCAAGAGTATGCCAATCAGTTTGGCGCTGATGGGTATTCTGCTGATGCCAGCCGGGCTGTCAGCCTGGCGCACGCCATAATGGGAGCGTAGTGATGAGCGAGAATTTAACAACCCTTTTAAATTCAAAAACCAAGACGGTCAAAATCAGTAGGGACTTGCCAACCTCTATTATCGGTGAACGCATTAACCCAACCGGTAGAAAAGCAGTTTTGGAGGCTTTAAAAGCCGGTAATTTTGATATAGTTCGCCAGGATGCCCTTGACCAGGTGGCTGCCGGGGCTGCAGCTTTGGATATTAATGCCGGTGTGCCGGGTGCCGATGAACCCAGTCTGATTCGCCAGATCATTCAGAACGTAATGGAAGTTGTTGACGTACCTTTGTGTATTGATACTGCCAATCCACTGGCCCTGGAAGCCGCTCTGACCGTTTATGTAGGCAAAGCCCTGATTAATTCAGTCAATGGTGAAGAACGCTCGCTTATGCAAGTTTTACCTCTGGCGAGAGAGCATGGCGCGGCCGTCATCGGGTTGTGCATGGATGATAATGGCATCCCGGCTACGGCCGCAGCGCGATTTGCGGTGGCTGCCCGGATCATCGAACGTGCAGCCCAAGCGGGTATTCCTGTTGAAGATGTGATCATTGACCCGTTGGCCATGGCAATGAGCGCCGATAGCAAAGCCGGTAGAATCGCGCTGGATACGATCGAAATGGTGGTGAGAGAGTTCGGTGTAAATATCTCGATGGGCGCCAGTAATATCTCATTTGGTATGCCTGACCGGAAATACATCAATGCCACATTCATTGCCATGGCAATCCATGCCGGGTTGACATGTCCTATTACTAATCCGCTCTTGGCTGAAGTCAACGCTGCCGTTCTGGCAGCTGATCTTTCCATGGGCCGAGATGATTATGGTATGCGCTGGATCAAGGCCTATCGAAAGCGTGAAAAGGAAAAAGCGGCTGCTTAGCCAGGACCTTTTTTGGGCAAGGTAGTTGCGGTTCAGAAATTATCAATGCAAGCCGGGTGCTAGTCAATATTGACTGCACCCGGCTTGTAGTTTTGTGAAATAATAACCTCATTTTCAAATTATCTCTACGTTTCCAAGAAAAACGGTTGTATAATGTCACTCTCTAATCATTAGAAAGGCTAATTAGTTATGCGTAATAACCTCAATATTTGTGCACGAGAATTAATGGATACTGTTCCACGAATTTTGCAATCCATTCGAGTCAATATGCGACTTGGGCATGGGGCAAATATCTCAATCCCGCAGTTCCGTACGTTAAGATTTATTCAGCGTAATCCCGATTCGTCCCTGACCGGTCTTGCAGATTTCTTGGGTCTGACTTTGCCATCGGTTTCAAAGCTTGTTGACGGACTGGTGAAGCAAGAACTGATCAATCGCCAGGAATCAACCAGCGATCGGCGGCGGTTGACACTTGCTTTGACTGAGAGGGGCGAGGCAATTGTAAATTCAGCTCGCGCCAGCGCCCAGGCCGATCTTGAAAAAACATTAGCTTGTTTATCAGAAGCCGAACTGAAAACAATTCAATCTGCTTTGGAGCTGCTTCAGCCTCTCTTTGGATCACAGAGCAGTGAATCCACAAAAGAATGATAATTTCAGGAGTAATTTAATGGAAGAACCTAAATCTGTGCCCGGTGCGCAGCCTTTTGAACCTGATAAGCCCAGATTTCTGGAAAATAGCCAGACATTCTCTGCTTTGAGGCATCGCAATTTTCAATTATATTTTGCAGGACAGTTAATTTCAAATATTGGTACCTGGATGCAGATTATTGCGCAGGCCTGGGTCGTTTATCAATTGGGTCACTCGGAGCTAACGCTGGGTTTGGTTGCTTTTGCGTCGGCCATCCCGGTTCTTGCGATTTCCCCATGGGGTGGCGTGATTGTGGATCGTGTTTCACGCCGCAGTTTGCTTATGATGACCCAGGCGGGTTCTATGTTGCTGGCATTTGTGTTGGCAATATTAACCTTTACTGGAGCGGTCAGGGAATGGCATGTGATTGTGCTGGCAGCCTTGCTGGGCGTGGTCAATGCCTTCGATGCTCCTGCCCGCCAGGCGTTTGTTCCTGAAATGGTTGGTAAAGAAGATCTGCCAAATGCTATCGCGTTGAACTCAATCATGTTCAACATTGCGCGTGTCATTGGTCCGGCTCTTGCCGGTCTTTTACTTGCGGTGATCGGTGCTGCCTGGTGTTTCACACTCAATGGCGTTTCCTTCCTGGCGGTGCTGATCGGGTTGGGGGTGATGAGCTTGCCATCACACCAGGCTGCTCCCAACCTTTCATCACCCTGGAAGCAGTTGGTGGGTGGAGTGAAGTACACTGCGAGTAATCGCGAAATGTCTGCATTAATTTTGTTGTCCCTGGTTTTCAGTGTGTTCGGTATCTCTTATTCCACCCTGCTGCCCGCTTTTGTAGAAAAAGTGCTTCACCAGGGGGCGGTTGCATACGGTTGGGTGAATGCGGCCTCCGGGTTGGGTGCGGTTGTTGGAGCTTTTCTTCTGGCACATCGCGTCAGCAACGGCAGGCGTGGTCAGTGGTTGGTGTTGACGAATATTGCTTTTCCACTTATTTTGATCGCTTTTGCCTTCACTTCAATTTACCCGCTTTCACTCATCCTGGCTTTTGGGCTGGGGATAGGTTTCATGGTGCAGTTCACAACCATAAACACATTGCTGCAGACTCGGGTTGATGATGAGTATCGAGGACGTGTGTTGGGACTTTACACTCTGACTTTTTTTGGCTTTGCGCCATTTGGGAATCTATTGATCGGGTTCTTGGGAGAAAAACTTAGCCTGGGTATTGCCATGTCACTTTTTGCAGTTTGTTCGTTGGTACTCTCGCGCCTGGTCTTATTAAAAACCCCAGAACTCCAAAAATTATATTGAGTTAAATCAACCTGGACTATATGAAAAATATATATAAACTCTTACCATTTGTGCGTCCTTACTGGAAACGTTCTGCAGCAGCGCTGATTTTACTGACTACACTTGTTTTCCTGGATCTCTCTCTGCCTCGATTGATTCAGATGATCATCGACCAGGGCATTTTGGCAAATAACCAGCAAGTGGTGATCCAAACGGCGCTGATAATGATCGGCATCTCGATCGTCAGTGCAATGATTGCAATTGCCAATAACATATTATCTGTGCAGGTCGGCGAAAGTATTGCGCGAGACTTGCGTGAAGCTTTATTTGTTCGAATCCAGGGATTCTCCTATAGTAATCTTGATGAGCAGAAAACTGGTCAGCTGATGGTGCGTCTGACCAGTGATACGACTGCCGTTCAACGTGTTGCACAAATTTCCATGCGAATTGGGACGCGTGCTCCGTTGTTGATGCTCGGCAGCCTTGTCTTGATGGTTAACACCAATCTTAACCTGGCGCTGACTATGTTGCCGCTATTGCTGGTTACTTCTGTCATCATCGTTTTTTTTGTCCAGAAGATGGAGCCGCTTTTCCAATCTGTGCAACAAAAACTTGATTGGCTCAATACGGTTTTGCAGGAAAATACTGCCGGTGCGCGGCTGGTTAGGGCTTTTGTGCGGGCTGATTTTGAAGGTAAACGCTTCGAAAGTGCCAACGAGGCCTTTACTGATCACTCTGTGCAGGTCATGCAATTTATGTCGAGCATGTCACCAATTTTAACCATGTGTGTAAATATCGGCATGGTGCTTGTGATCTGGTCCGGTGGGCTGCAGTCGATCCGTGGTGAACTCACCGTCGGGCAGATTGTGGCTTTTACCAACTATCTGTTGACTACAATGGGCCCGCTGACGATGATGACGATGCTTTCAAATACCTGGGCCAGTGGCATAGCTTCTGCGCGGCGTGTCAACGAGGTCCTGGATACCACTTCTGAAGTGACAGATCTGCCAGGCGCGATTGGCTTGCCGGAATCTGTACAGGGGCGGTTGGTTTTTGAGAATGTCTCTTTCCACTACAATGGGAATGAGGCCGAACCAGTGTTGATAGGGATTAACCTGGTGGTTGAGCCTGGGAAAACGGTTGCCATTCTGGGTTCGACTGGGGCAGGAAAGACCACGCTGGTTAACCTGGTAGCGCGTTTCTACGATGTGACCTCCGGTCGGATCCTGCTCGATGGGTTGGATATTCGCCAGATCAAGCAGGATGCGCTTCTGGCCCAGATCGGGATCGTACCCCAGGAAACGGTCCTTTTTTCTGGGACGGTGCGGGATAATATTCGCTATGGTGTTCCAACTGCCAGCGATGAAGAAGTTATCGCCGTGGCGAAAGCTGCGCAGGCTGATGAGTTCATCCTGGGCTTGTCACAAGGTTACGAGACCCATATTGAGGAGCGCGGAACAAACTTATCGGGCGGTCAAAAACAGCGTATAGCCATAGCGCGAGCACTGTTAACTCGGCCAAAAATCCTGATCCTGGATGACAGTACCAGTTCTGTCGATGTGGAGACGGAGACAAAAATTCAAGCAGGATTGGCTGCACAATTAAACCATTACGGCAGTCTTCGGGCAGTCAGCGGAACTACTGCGCTGGTGGTTGCCCAACGTATCAGCACTGTCTTGCAGGCGGATAAGATTGTGGTCATCGATAACGGGCGCATAGCTGCCGAAGGTACGCATCAGGAATTAATGCAGTTCAGCCCGATTTATCAAGAAATTTATGAGTCCCAGTTGGGGAATGGTCTTCGGTCGGTGGAAAAACCGATTAGTGGAATGCCAACGACAAGCACCGGAACGATCAGTCAAGGAGTGCAGGCATGAGTAACAATCCTGGTCAAGGCGGTTTCCGTTCCAGCATGCAAAGAGGACCAGTCGAACCTGGCAAACTTGAAAAGGCGCGTGATCCTCGCAATGCACTGACGCGCTTATTACCTTATCTGCTTCCTTTCAGGTTAGTCCTGATGCTTGTGCTTGGTTTTGTGCTGATCTATACAATATTGGGTCTGATCGGTCCATACCTGATGGGTGTGGCGATTGATAAGTATATCGCCAGCCAGGATGTGACTGGATTGGCGAAAATTGCCATCTGGATGCTGGTGGTTTATTTGCTGAATAACCTTTTTCAGGCAATATCTGCTTGGCTTATGTCGGATGTTTCGCAGCGTGCTTTGAAACAATTGCGTAAGGATCTTTTCAGCCATTTGCAGACCCTGCCGATCGGTTTTTTTGATCGAAATCCAGCTGGTGAACTGATGAGCCGGTTGACGAACGATATCGATGCCATTAATCAGGCGGTCTCGCAAAACGTTACATCGCTCCTGGCCAGTGTGCTGTCGTTGGTCGGTATCCTGATCGCAATGTTCATTTTGGATAAGTGGTTGGCGTTGGCATCAGTGCTGGTGGTGCCGATCATGTTCTGGTTCACGCAGTTTGTAGCACGTTATACCCGGCGTGGTTTTCGCGATTTGCAAAAACAGCTGGGTGGTTTGAACGCGGTCATGGAAGAAGCCATCAGTGGTCAAAAAGTGGTTAAAGCTTTCCGGCGCAATGAATCGGCCATCGAAACTTTCCGAAGGAGTAATGCTGAAGTATTTCGCGCGGGTGTTTCGGCCAACAGTTACGCCTTATTATTAATGCCTTTGACGAATGTATTGGGGAACTTCTTTGTGATTGTGTTGGCTGGTTTGGGCGGCTGGCTGGCATTGCAGGGCCTGGTCAGTGTCGGCATCATTGCAACGTTCATCAGCTATGGGCAGAACTTTGTTCAGCCCTTGCGTTTGTTGGCGAATATGTACAACTCGATCCAGGCTGCGCTGGCTGGTTCGGAACGGGTTTTTGAGATATTGGATACTTCGCCGGAAGTGGACGATGCACTTCAGCCGCTGTCGTTGGCGGTTCAGGGACACGTCCAGTTTGAAAATGTCGTTTTTGGATACCGGCCTGGCAGCCAGATCATTAAAAATATGACTCTGGATGCAAAAGCCGGCGAGACCGTTGCCCTGGTCGGCCCGACCGGTGCAGGCAAGACTACGATCATTAATCTATTAACGCGTTTTTATGAAATTAGTGGCGGCAGCATCAAAATCGACGGTAAAGATATTCGTGAAATTCAGAAGGCCAGCTTACGACGTCATTTGGGACTGGTATTACAGGATACATTTCTGTTTTCGGGGACGGTATTGGACAACATCCGCTACGGACGTCTGGATGCTACAGATGATGAGTGTATCCAGGCTGCCATGATGGCCGATGCTGACCATTTTATTCGTCAGTTGCCGCATGGATACCATACAGCTCTCTCTGAGCGGGCCAGTAATTTGAGCCAGGGACAGCGCCAACTGCTTTCAATTGCGCGAGCTATTCTGGCCGACCCAGCCATTTTAATTTTGGACGAAGCCACCAGCAGTGTTGATACCCGTACCGAAGCCCGTATTCAAAAAGCGCTTCTGCGCCTGATGGAAGGCCGCACCAGTTTTGTGATTGCTCACCGCCTGAGCACAATCCGCGACGCTGACCAGGTTTTGGTGATCAATAGCGGAGAAATCGTTGAAAAAGGTACCCACCAGGAATTGTTGGACCTGGAAGGTTTTTATCATCATCTGTATGTCAGTCAGTTTAAGGGGCAGGCGATTTAGCCTGTCTCATGGTATGTTGAAAATTTGGCTATTTAAAAAATGCTGTTTTTATTCCCTGCTGCCGTTGGAAAAAACATTGACATTCACTCCTGAAAATGAGTCCCTAAGGTTATCGCAATCCGCAATATTGCTGCGCTGTATCGGTTATCTGCGCCCACACTGGAAGTATATAACGGGCGTTTATGTCACCATGGTGCTGATCGACATTATTGCCATGGTCAATCCCCAGGTTATTCGTTGGACGATTGATGTGGGGATTGGGATGGGAAACTCGAGTTTGCTGGCACGGGCGGTGGCTGGGCTGTTGGTGCTTGTATTGGTCAAGGGTGTGTTGACATACTTTGAGGGAATATGGGCCGAAGAAGCCTCGCAAAACGTGGCTTATGACCTGCGTAATGCACTGCAGCGTAAGATTACCGAGCTTTCTTTTTCATTTCATGACAGGGCCGAAGCTGGCGATTTGCTTTCACGCGCCATTCAAGATGTGGAGCGGATCCGCTTTTTAACTGGTCGCGCCATCTTCAGGGTGATTGAAAGCATATTTTTGATGCTGATTACCGCTGGAATGCTGCTCTGGATGAATCCCAGGCTTGGTCTACTGGCCATTATCGCAATGCCATTGTTGATCATCCGGTCGATCCGTTTTGGACGGGTGTTCCGACCACTTTCACTCCAGATTCAAAAACAATTGTCTGTTCTGACTACGCGGGTGGAGCAGAACCTGCGCGGTGTGCGGGTGATTAAAACATTTGCCCAGGAAGATGCCGAAATTGAGCGTTTCGCAGCCGAAAACCGAAAATGGTATGACCTTTCAGCGTTTTCGGCCAGAATTCAATCCAATAACATGCCTTTGCTCAACCTGATCGCTGATATTAGCAGCGTGGCTATTTTATTGTACGGAGGAATTCTGGTGATCAACCATGAACTTACCCTGGGTGAGCTTGTGGCATTTACCACTTACGTGGCCCAAATTGTAACGCCGGTACGATATCTTGGTATGGTGCTGCCGGCAATTACGATTGCAGCTGCCTCGGCTGAACGTGTCTTTGAAACTCTGGATACAGCGCCCGTGGTGTTTGATCAGCCCGGTGCTCCCGAGTTGGTCTTGGAGCAGGGCGAGGTGCGATTTGAAAATGTTTCCTTTGCATATGGCCGCCAGGCTGGCATATTGAAAGATATCAGCTTTGTTGTCAAACCTCACCAGGTAATCGCACTGCTAGGACCGACCGGTTCGGGTAAGACCAGCGTGATCAACCTGATCCCGCGATTTTACGACCCTTCTGCCGGGCATATTTCGATTGATGGCACCGATATTCAGACGGTGAGCTTGAGCTCGCTGCGCAGTCAAATCGGAATTGTCTTGCAGGAGACAACTCTTTTTGCTGCATCCATCCGTGAGAACATTATGTTTGGCAAACCCGATGCAACCAATGCTGAAATTGAGTCGGCTGCCAGAGACGCCCAGGCGCACGAGTTTATCATGCGGACCCCAGCGGGATATGAGACACAAGTGGGTGAACGCGGAGTGACGCTTTCGGGTGGGCAAAAGCAGCGGTTGGCCATAGCGCGTGCCCTGCTGACCGACCCGCGAATTTTGATCCTGGATGATGCCACTTCCAGCGTGGATAGCGAGACTGAACATTTGATCCAAGTGGCCCTGGAGAAGGTGATGCATGGACGTACGACATTCGTAATTGCACACCGTTTGAGCACGGTTCATTCGGCAGACCTGATCCTGGTGCTGGACAAGGGTCGTATTGTGGCGCGCGGCAGGCATGCGGAATTGATGCAATTATCGCCGCTGTATGTCAATATCTACAATCAGCAGCTCAAACCAGGCAGGATGAATTCGGAAGCTGCAAAGAGTTAGAAGTCATGCTGAGTTGCACCTGCATGCGAGCAAACCAGATGAAAAGGAAGGCCAGATGAGTTTTGGTATCGGAGTATCCAGCCCGGGAATGGGTCCACGCGGCGCGATGGAAAACTTTGCCGAAGGTGATGGCAAGGGCGGGCAGGTTTTCAACCGGCGTGTGGTGGTGCGTATGCTGGTTTATTTGCGTCCATATACCAGGATGATGAGCCTGGCTTTTGTGGCGATGCTGGTGGAGACCGCCCTGACCTTGTTAGTCCCTTTTTTATTAAAGATCAGTGTGGATACGTTTATATCTGAGGGTGATCAAGCCGGATTGGTTCGTATCTCGCTTTGGACAGCTGGCGCTTATTTATTGTTGTACCTGGCCACGCGGATACAACAATATTACCTCTCGTTAGTTGGGCAGCGCATGCTTGCCAATATTCGGAGCGACCTGTTTCGTCACATCCAGAAATTATCATTAAGCTATCACGATACCCATATCGTCGGTGTGACTGTTTCGCGCGTGATGAACGATGTGGCAACGATCAATGATTTGCTTTCGCAAGGGGTCATTACCCTGATTGGTGATCTGTTTGTGCTGGTGGGCATCATCGTGGTCATGTTGACGATGAATCTGCGCCTTGCGTTGTTGACCTTTACAGTTCTGCCGCTGATGCTGTTGGTGACGATCTGGTTCTCGGGGCGTGCGCGAGTTGCTTTTCGCGAAACGCGAACAAGTGTGGCCAAAGTGGTCGGTGGACTGGCAGAAGATATCGCTGGGGTAAGGGTTATCCAGGCTTTCGGACAGGAAGAGAACACGCAGGAACACTTTAACGCTGTAAATGAGGTCAACCGAAAAGCCAATATTGACGCCATGTCGCTTTCCTATATATTCTTACCGGCCATTGAATTTCTAGGGATACTGGCGACTGCGATTGTATTGTGGTTTGGTGGAATCGCGGTCAGCGACGGCACAGTGACTTTGGGTGTCCTGGTGGCTTTCCTTTCTTACGTTACCCGGTTTTTCCAACCAGTGCAGGAATTGAGTCGTATGTTCACGACGCTTCAATCTGCCATGGCTGGCGGAGAGCAGGTGGTTAAGTTGCTGGAGACAGTGCCGGATGTGCTTGACCAGCCGGGGGCGCTTGATTTGACCGAAATTGTGGGGCGAGTCCAGTTTGAGCATGTTTCCTTTTGCTATCGCCCAGGATTACCGGAAGTGCTGCATGATGTCTGTTTGGATATCCAGCCGGGGCAGACTGTGGCGCTTGTGGGACCAACCGGTGCCGGCAAGACTTCGATTGGAAACCTGATGGCCCGTTTTTACGACGTGACTGGTGGTGCGGTTTTAATCGATGGTATCGACGTCCGTACGCTGAAACAACGCGAGCTGCACCGCCAGATCGGGTTGGTGCCGCAGGATTCCTTCCTTTTTTCCGGGACAATCGCGGATAATATCCGCTTTGGGCACCCGCAAGCAACGGATGATGAAGTGCAACGCGCGGCCCAGATGGCCAACGCGCACGAGTTTATTTGCGCAAAGCCGGATGGCTACGAGACACGCGTTCAAGAGGGTGCTTCCAATCTTTCAGTTGGGCAGCGCCAACTGGTGTGTATTGCCCGGGCTATTCTGACCAATCCGCGGATTTTGATCATGGATGAGGCGACTTCCAATGTCGACAGCTTGACGGAGAGTCTCATCCAGGTTGCGTTGCAGCGACTGCTGCAGGCCCGCACAGCTGTGGTGATTGCGCATCGCTTGAGTACGATCCAGAACGCGGATCTGATTTGCGTGGTAGCTGATGGACAGATTGTGGAGCAGGGCACCCACGCAGAATTGTTGGTTCGCTCTGGGGTCTATTCTGCGCTCTACCAGCGCCAGTTTGCAGAGTAGAGCTGACGCGGACAAGTGCCCATCACCTGCATGCGGGCCAGGTTGGTTTTCAATTTTCGCGGATGTATATTGACCTATAATGTTATCCAAATTGCCTGTAATAAACAGTCGAGCAGGTTTGTTTTATGGATATTTTGCGTTCGCGAATAAGTGCGCGCAATAATAACCACTTGCCAGGCCAACCCAACCGAGCTTGCCATTGAGAGCGTTATTGAAGTCCTTTTAAATGAAGGCGTGGTTAGCTGGATGGTGATGGCAGAGCCGGAAAATCCCGGTGTCTGAGTTGCCCCGGTCTGTGATGCCGGCAGAATGGGTGCTGGTGAAGTTTCGGGGATGTTTGTTTACTGGTTGTAATATCCTGACAGTGAGTATAAAATAGGACCGTATTTGATAATCAAATCCTGCCATTCCATGGAGCCTAAGAATGAATCAACCCATCCAATTGATCCCCGAGTATCGCGATTACGTCTGGGGCGGCGATAAACTTCGGCCAGGTTATTCTCCGACCGCTGAAGTCTGGGCGGTGTATGAAAATGACCGGGTGGCAGCAGGTCCGCAGGCAGGACGCAGTCTGGCAGAGTTGGCAGCTGAAGATGGTGAAAAGTTCTTGGGAAAATATGTTCAGCAACAAACGGGCGGGCGATTTCCGCTTCTGATCAAGCTGCTTGACTGTGCCCAGTGGCTGTCGGTGCAGGTGCATCCGAATGATGAGCAGGCTGTTCGCCTGGAAGGGGCGGGGTTTTTCGGGAAGACTGAGGCCTGGCATGTTTTGGGAGCCGAGCCCGAAGCGCAACTCATTGCTGGGATGAAACCGGGTGTTAGCGCCGAGGCGCTTTCGGCGGGTATTGCCGATGGCACGATCCTAACTTTGTCCCAATACCTGGATGTGAGCGCAGGTGAAACGATATTTATCCGTCCTGGCACCATTCATGCCCTGGGACCAGGCTTGCTTATCTACGAAGTCCAGCAGTCATCAGATCTGACATACCGGGTTTATGATTGGGGTCGCCCACAGACCGAAAAGCGCAAGCTGCATATTGAGAAATCCTTGGCAGTCACCGATCCGCGCGCCAGCACGCAGGTGGTTCCCAACCCGGTCCTGGCTGATGGCGAGTGTCGGGTGTTGGTGCATAATTCATATTTCAAGCTTGAAATTATGGCTGCCGAAACACTTCCGATTACGCTCGATACCGGCGGACAGACCTTTCACGCTCTAACCCTGATTGAGGGCCAGGCGCAGGTCACGGTTGCTTCAGGCCCAGGCTCCTGGAAGTTAGGTCGTTTCGAGACCATCCTGATCCCGGCCGCCTGCGGAGCATACCGGATCGAGCCGATCGGCGCCTTTCGGGCCTTGAAATCAAGCGTCGAGCCGGTTTAGAAAAAATGTAACCCCAGCCCAATATAAAAGCAATATTCTTGGGATGTCGAGAGTTTGAATAACTTGGCGGAATAGTGACCATCTCGGGGATAGATTCGATTTTGAGATAGTGCGGTGCTCACTTTATTAGAACGACTGCCTTGCTGGTGCTGGAAATATTTTAGCGACATTTATTCCCTGGATGTTTGCTGGACGAACTGATGATCCAGGCAGTGTAATGCACTCTGTTATTCAGGGAAACCAGGGTTATCTGTTGTTGTTGTGTTCTGGCTTTTCTGGCTGGTGGTCTTTGTATATCCCACAAAAACATGGAAAGCAGAATGGACCCATTCGCAAAACAAGGCCTTAAGCCACAGTTCTATCAGAGTCTGCGGTTTGGGCAGATTAAACCTGGTGGTTGGATGCGCGCGCAGATGCTGCGCGACCTGGAGCATGGCTTTCTCGGGCATCTGGATGAACTTGTCCCGGATCTGATCCAGAAGGATGATATTTACGGCGCAAATCGCCTGACCAAAAACGTAAGTGCCAAGGATTTGGGGGTTGTCTCGGTGGAGAAGATTTGGGAGGTTCAGTTCTTGTGGTGGAACAGCGAAACCCAATCCAACTGGCGCGACGGCCTTGTGCGCACAACCTTGCTGCTGGAGCACCCATTCTACCTTCCCAAAATCAGAGCTTATGTGCAGGAGATTCTCGACACCCAGGATGAAGATGGCTATTTGGGTATCTATGCGCCAGACTTGCGTTACAACTTTAGCGGTGAGAACGGAGAGTTGTGGGCGCAGGCATCGCTATTGCGGGTCCTGCTTGGGTACTACGAAGCCAGCGGCGAAGACCGGGTTTTGACGGCCGTCCAGCGTGCTGTGGATGTAACCATGCATTCCTATCCGATGGCAGGCTCGGCACCGTTCACGCTCACTAACGATTTCGCCGGGGTTTGCCACGGGCTGATGTTTACGGATGTGTTTGACCGGCTTTACCAGCTGACCGGGCAGACGGGTTATCTGGATTATGCCCTGTGGTTGTACCAGGAGTACAGTAAGAACACGCTTAGCCAGGCGGATGTTCAGGTTGGGCATTTGCTAGACCCGGAGTATCGCTTCAGGGCGCATGGTGTGCATACCTATGAACAACTGCGTGCTTTGCTGACTGCCCTGTATGCGTCTGATAACTCGCTGCTCGCACAAGCCCTGGCTGCCTATCTTGATAAACTGCAGCTCTGTCTGACCCCAAGTGGAGGCCCGATTGGCGCTGAGTGGATCGAGGGAAAGCAGGCGAATGCATCTGAGACTGGTTATGAGTACTGTTCCATCCACGAGCTGTTGGATTCTTATTCAAATTTACTGCAAAAAACTGGTGATCCTGGGTGGGCAGATCGCATTGAATGGCTATTATTCAATGCCGGACAGGGTGCGCGCCACCCTTCCGAAGGCGAGGGTGGATATCCCGAAGGAATCGCATACCTGAAAACGGATAATTCATTTTCGATGATGGGATGCATGCTGCCTGGCGACCCGGTTGATGAGCAAAATCTGCAGACCCGTTATAAATATTCAAATGCGCATCAGGATGTGGCTGTTTGCTGTGTGCCCAATGCAGGGCGCATCTATCCATATTATATCAAGTCCATGTGGCTGCGATCCGCGGGTGGGCTGACAGCTGCTCTGTATGGTGACTGTCAGCTGGATACCGAAGTCAATGATGCTGCGGTCCGCATCCGGGAAACTACCGATTACCCCTTTGACCTGCAGTTGACTTTTACGATTGAAGTTGATCAACCAGTGGAGTTTGAGATTTCCTTCCGCAAACCTGGCTGGTCCACTGGATTTCAGATCGAAGGCACTGGCGATTATTACGAATCGAACGGGTTGATTGTTTTTCGCGTAACCAAAAATTGGCGCAATGGGGATGCCATCCGTTTGTGTTTTGTTGCCGATGTGAAAATTAATTCGTTTGGCAGAAGCGAATCTTTTCCTAGCTATGGAGCGCTCCTGTTTGCTTTGCCTTTGGAGGCAGAAGCACGGGCCGGTCGTGAATACCCGTTGGAGGGGTTTCAGGATTTGTATTATTACCCAGCCGGCAGGACCGGTCTTGATTTGCGGCTGGATAGTGCGCAACCATTTAAATTGGAACAAAATCCATTCAATCCAGAACATCCATGGGATGGACTGACCCTGACCGGCAGTCTGTTTGACCTGGAAACCCAAAAACTCAAGCCTGTGACGCTGATCCCATTCGGGGGTACCATCTTGCGACGCGCCACCTTTGGGTCGCTGTAATTGTCATTCCGCTGTTTTTAGCCCATTAATTCGAGGAAGCCGCATGTCTCACCTTGTTCGCTGGACCATCGAGAAAATCGCTCAACGCCTGGCCCTGATCGACGGTCTGGTTTACCGCCGCCAGGTTGATCTGCCGAACTTTCGCTATTATGCGGTTGATGAAAACCCTGGGACTGGGATCGAAATCCTACCGAATACCTACTGGGGCGAACCCTGTACCGAATTCGTCCTGCGCTCTACTTTTGAAATCCCGGCAGAATGGGGTGTTTTGTACCCGGTGGCTTTGTACTTGCCATTGGGTGACGCTGAAAACTTTAGCCACCCCGAAGCACTTGTCTCCATTGATGGGCAAACCTTTGCCACCTGTGACCTGCATCACCGTGAGATACTGCTTTCGGCTGAGTTATCATCCTTTGGTGCAGGTGAGATGTGGAAAGTCGGCTGTGTCCATGATCTTGAATTACGTGGTTGGACTGGTATGGGCGATAACTGGAATAGCGTGCCGCTTACGCGCCTGGTGATGCATACCAGTGCTGTGGTCCAGATCGACCAACCAACCCGCGATTTCATTATTAGCGCGCGTATCGGACTGGAGACAGCCAAAATTCTGGATATTAATGATCCGACTCGAACCGGGCTGCTGAATGCCCTGGATGCTGCTTTTAAGATTTTGGATACGCGCGAACCGTTTGGGGACCGATTTTATGAAAGCGTGCCTCTGGCGTCTGCTGCGTTGAAAGAAGGGCTCGCGTGCGCCGGAGCAGCGCTGCCAGTGAGCATGACCGCAACCGGTCACGCCCATATCGACGTAGCCTGGTTGTGGACCCTGGACCAAACCCGCCGCAAGACTGCGCGGACCTTCCATACTGTGCTACGCCTGATGGAGCAGTTCCCAGAGTATCACTTTACCCAGAGTCAACCGCAGTTGTATGAATATATACGCCAGGATTACCCGCAGGTGTTCGCAGCTATTCAGGCCCGGGTTGCTGAAGGCCGCTGGGAACCGATTGGTGGGATGTGGGTGGAAGCTGACTGCAATCTGAGCGGCGCGGAATCGTTGGCGCGCCAGTTCCTACTGGGACGCAGCTACTTTCGTCAGCATTTTGGCGCACAGGCAGAATCTGGGGTACTCTGGCTGCCGGATGTGTTTGGTTATGCATGGGCGCTGCCTCAGCTTATCAAGCAATCCGGGTTGGATTACTTTTTCACCATCAAGCTTGGCTGGAATCAGTATAACCACCTCCCTTATGATTCATTCTGGTGGCAGGGCTTGGATGGCACACGCGTGCTGACTCATTTTGGAACCGCACCCGAAAACGGTAGTGCCTATGCCAGCACATACAACGCACCAGCTACTCCTGATTCGACCCTGGGAGCCTGGAAGAACTTTCAGCAAAAGGAGGCCCAAACCGACGTGTTCATGGCTTTTGGTTATGGCGATGGCGGGGGCGGTCCAACCCGTGAAATGCTCGAGAATTTGCGCGAGATGGCGCACTTCCCCGGGCTGCCGCAGGTTCGTCAGCGTTCGGCTGGTGAATTTTTCCACGAGTTAGAGACGCAATCAGGAGCAGATCTGCCCACCTGGAATGGCGAGCTGTATCTTGAGTATCATCGCGGCACCTATACTACCCAAAGTCGCAATAAGCGTGCCAATCGAAAGAGCGAATTTAGCCTTCATGATGCTGAGTTCCTGGCGAGCCTTACGCGGCAGCTGGACCCAAATTACACCTACCCGGTCGAGACTATTACCCAAGCCTGGCAGTTGGTGTGCCTCAACCAGTTTCACGACATCATCCCGGGTAGTAGTATCGGTCAGGTCTATACAGAATCGCTTGAGCAGTACCACGCTATCGAGCAAATCGCCGAGACGGTACGCCGTACAGCGTTGGATTCTCTTTCGGTTCAATTCGGCGGTGATCTGCTGTTGGTCAATCCGACTAGTTTTTCGCGCCGCGACCTGGCGTTTGTGCCCGAAGATTATTCCGCGGGTCTGGAGCGGGCAGGGCAGCACCTTGTGACTCAAGCGGTTGTCGGTGGATTGCTGGTAGATGCTGGCGAGCTGCCCCCGTACAGTCTGACCCCGCTTTATTTTTCCGAGAAGACTTCCGGGGCACCGGCAACCTGCGGGCTGTTTGCGGCCCCCAACCTGTTGGAGAACGATTATTTGCGGGTTGAATTGTCCGCGGATGGAGACATTACTCGTATTTTTGATAAGGCCAACCGGCGAGATGTGCTGCCTGAAGGCGCAATTGCCAACCAGTTCCAGGCTTTTGAGGATCGGCCCAAATTTTGGGATGCCTGGGATATTGATATTTTCTACGATGACAAATTCTGGTTGGCAGAAGCTGCTGGTTCAATTCGCGTGCTTGAAGCCGGCCCACTGCGCGCTACGCTTGAGATCAAGCGCCGAATTCTGAACAGCAGTTATACCCAACATATTTCATTAATTCACAACAGCCCGCGCCTTGATTTTGAGACGACGATTGATTGGCGTGAACGGCACATCCTGCTGAAAGTGGCTTTTCCGGTTGAAATCCTGGCACCGGTGGCAACCTATGAAATTCAGTGGGGTAACGTCCAACGCCCAACGCACCGAAACACAAGTTGGGATTGGGCTCGTTTTGAGACCTGCGCTCATAAGTGGGTGGATCTGGGCGAAGGTGGCTATGGTGTCAGTCTGCTAAACGATTGTAAATACGGGCACGATATCCGCGACAACGTCATGCGCATCAGCCTGCTGCGCGCTCCAACCATTCCGGATCCTGAGGCTGATCAGGGAGAACAGGGTTTCAGTTACAGCCTTTTGCCACATTCCGGCGGTTGGGAAGGCAGCACTGCGCTTGAGGCCTACACCTTGAATGATCCAATCCGGGTGCACGGCTCGAATGTGAAAGGCCATGCAGCGCAGGTCATGGAACCGCTGTCTTTTGTCAGCACTTCCAGCTCTAACATTATTATCGAAACGGTCAAAGGTGCGGAAGATGGAAATGGTGTCATCGTGCGTTTTTACGAGAGCCAACGCCGGCGAGGCGAAGTGACTTTGACAGCCGCTTTTCCGCTTGCGCGGGTTGAAAAAGTTAACTTGCTGGAAGATAGCCAGGCCGAGTTGAAGCCAATCGGCCAGCAGGTGACCTTGTCAGTCCGACCTTATGAGATTGTCAGCCTGCGCTTGATCTTTGGCTAAATCCGGGTGTATCGCCCGCTGATCGCGGTGTGTCTCCCTGCAGCTGGTTATTTTGCGGAAAAGTTTCCGCAAAATAACCAGCATTAATATTTTTATCTTTCTGAGAGTGCTCTACCCAGCGACCGTATTTACCACAGGGTAGCCACGTTTGACAGAGTTGGCTCCCCGAAGGGCAAGCGGCAAAATCGGCCAGGCGAGAAGCAAGACCTGGCTAACCGTGAGTAAATGCGACCAGTCAGTAGACGCCGTGAGTAATTATGAGCGCGGCGAGCTTGCTGGAGAAAGTATTTTTATTGAAAGATGTTTCAGAGACCCGTCGCGAAAGTCTATCGTCACAAGTCTCAGGGCATCAAGTTCCAATCCAGGAATCTTTCAATCCGCGTGTAGACATCCAACACATTTTCACGGCGCAGGAAGCCATGCGGTTCGCCAGTATAGGTTTTGTATTCAAAGATTTTCCCGTTCTCGCGCAGGGCGATGGCCCACTCTTCGCTGGCTTCGGGCGGCACTACATCATCATCCAGGCCATGCAGCAGCAAGAGGGGTTTTTGGACATTAGCGACATCAAAAATCGGGCAGCTTTCATGGTAAACATTGCGGTTTTTGCCCGGATGCCCTAGGAATATCTCGGTATACAGCCGCAGCTCGCGCTTGCATAATGCCCATGAGCTGACGGTATTGGCGTCGCCATATTTGGCAATGCCACAGGCGAATAAGTATTCAGGGTCACGCGCAAGGCAGCAGTTGGTCATGTAGCCGCCATAACTGCCGCCCATGATTGCCAGGCGTGTCGGGTCAATTCCTGGCAGGCTGCCCAGGTATTTCGCACCATATAAACAATCCTTGGTATCGCCCAAGCCCCAAGCGTTGTAATTCGCATGCTCAAATTCGACCCCGTAACCCGTGGAACCGCGGTAATTGGGTGAAATAAAGGTGTATCCTTTTGCAACCAGATATTGCGCCAGGATGTCCCATTCAAAGCAGGCTTGGCCGGACGGGCCACCATGTGGATAGAGCACAGCAGCACCATTCGGTTGGGACGGGCGGTACAGGAAGGCTGGGATTTCAAGTCCATCGAAAGATTTGTAGCTGATCCTTTCGGGCATACTCATTTTATTGGCAGCCAATGCCGGAATGAATGAGAAAGTTAGCTGGGTAACTATGCGGGATTTCAAATCCATGCGATAGATTTCAGGTGGCTGAACCGGACTTTCGTATTCAAAGCTGATGAAACTACCATCCGGTGACCATTGTGGATTGAAATGGGTGCCAGTTCCAGTTTGAAGACTTGTCAGGCTTCCTGTGGCGGGCTCAATTAGAACAAGATCAAATGCTCCATCGTGGTTAACGGTTGCCAAAATCTGCATTTGATTTGGGTGCCACTCGAATTGAACGAGATCGTCTCCAAACCTGGTGACCTGCTGAAGGCCTTGGCCGCTGGGATGTGCCATCCACAGATCATCGTGGCCGTTTTCCTGGCAGATAAAGGCAATCCATTGACCGTCGGATGACCAGCGTGGCTCATGAGCGCGGGTTATTGGTTTGCCATAAACGGTACTGATCGAGCCGCTATCCAGGTCGATCAGGCAGATATCCAGCCGGTTTAGGTCATTAAAAGGGCGAAAAGTGAAGGCGATAAATTTACCGTCCGGGCTGGGTTGGGCATCCCAATGATCGCCATCGCCAGAGTTGGTCAATTGCCGGGGCCAGGAGCCAACTTTATCGGTCAATACCAGCTGGTCGGCCTCGTAACGCGTCACAGAAATAATTAGCCCGTTCGAATCTGGCATCCAGCGTGGCCCCCCGGCGCCAGCGCTAAAGTCCGATATTTTTAAGGGCAGTCCACGCCCACCATTTTTGCTGATGTGGACATGTCCATTAATACAAAATGCAAGATTTTGACTATCCGGTGACCATTGTGGAAGCTCGTCGTCCCAATAGGCGACCAGTCCGCGATCGGTGGAGGCGCGGGCAGGCCAGCCACCACCGGCTGGTAAGATGTAAACATCGGAAAGCTGTCCGTCATCTTTGATGAAAGCAATCTGCTGCCCATCTGGCGAGAGTTGGTGACTGCGGAGCCGTTCCTGGGCGGTGACGAGTGATAGATTCCAGCCTGTGGGCGGTTTTAGGTCTGGCCGAGGCAATGATGGCCAACCATTACGTTCATATTTTTCGGTGACCTGGATGATTTTTTCCATAAGAATCCTTTTTTAGTTACAATAAGTTCTGCCCAATTTCTGTTTTTAATAGAAGGGTTGGGTTGTTCCTACACTATAATCAGTATAGCTAATTTTTGGAAATTTCGATCCATACAGGGGCAAAAGATATATTGAGAAATGCTTATTGGTAGTTCCATGGAATGAATTTATATAGATAAGCTTTTTAATTTTTTGTCATAAAATCACAGTATTTTATGACAAAGTCAGGTTTGAATTATTAACAAGGAGCTTCCGATGGAACAAAAAGCAGGTGCCCAGATTGGCAAGCGCGCTTTCATACAGTCGCTGG